>NZ_JBIRMW010000001.1:0-339135 GCF_044331325.1 Streptomyces sp. NPDC017246
CGCGCGCCGCCCCCCCCCGCGGGGCCGTTGACCACACGGCGGCGGGTCCCCCCCCGCCCCCCCCCGGGGGCCGGGTGGGCCGCGCGCCGGGGGGCGCCGGCCCCGCCCCCCCGCGGCAGGGGGATCGTCACACCGCCCACCAGACGGTGGTGTCGGCGGGCAGGATCGCCTCGTCGTCGGCGATCCGGATCTCCTCGTTGGAGAGAAGGAACCGGCCGGGCAGCGGGACGGAGATGGCCCGGCCGGTGGTGTTGGCGATGCAGGCGAAGCCGTCACGGCGGAAGGAGAGCACACCCTCGGGTGCCTCCAGCCACTCGACGGCCTCGCCCGCACCGAGTCCGGGCTGCTCCCGCCGCACGGCGAGCGCGCTGCGGTACAGCTCCAGGGTGGAGCCGGGGTCCCCGGTCTGCGCCTCGACGCTCAGACCGCCCCAGGTGGTGGGCTGCGGCAGCCAGGAGCCGCCGTCGCCGAAGCCGTACGAGCTGCCCTCGGCGGTCCACGGGATCGGCACCCGGCAGCCGTCGCGGAAGCCGTCCTGGCCGCTGGCCCGCCAGAACGACGGGTCCTGACGGACCTCGTCGGGCAGGTCGGTGACGTCCGGCAGGCCGAGTTCCTCGCCCTGGTAGACGTACGCGGAGCCGGGCAGCGCCAGCATCAGCAGCGTCGCGGCGCGGGCCCGGCGCAGGCCGAGTTCACGGTCGCCGGCCTCGCGGAGCTGGGTGCCGAGGCCCGGCGGGTTGGCGAAGCGGGTGGTGTGCCGGGTGACGTCGTGGTTGGAGAGCACCCAGGTGGCGGGGGCGCCGACCGGGCGCATCGCCTCCAGCGAGTCGTCGATGACACGGCGCAGCTCAGCGGCGTCCCAGTGGGTCCCCAGGTACTGGAAGTTGAACGCCTGGTGCATCTCGTCGGGGCGCACGTAGTTCGCGGTGCGGTCGACGGTCGGGGTCCAGGCCTCGGCGACGAGGACGCGCTCGCCGTCGTACTCGGAGAGCACCTGCCGCCAGGAGCGGTAGATCTCGTGGACGCCGTCCTGGTCGAAGAAGGGCATGACGTCGTTGCCGAGCAGCTTCAGCTGGTCGTGCGCACCGAGGTCGGGCAGGCCCTCGGCCTTGACCAGGCCGTGGGCGACGTCGACGCGGAAGCCGTCGACACCCATGTCGAGCCAGAAGCGCAGGATCGAGCGGAACTCGTCGCGTACGGCGGGGTGCTCCCAGTTGAAGTCGGGCTGCTCCGGGGCGAAGAGGTGGAGGTACCAGTCGCCGGGGGTGCCGTCCGGGTTCTCCGTGCGGGTCCAGGCCGGGCCGCCGAAGATGGACTCCCAGTCGTTGGGGGGCAGTTCGCCGGTCTCGCCCTTGCCGGGGCGGAAGTGGTAGCGCTCGCGCAGTACCGACCCGGGGCCCTCGCGCAGCGCGCGCTGGAACCACTCGTGCTGGTCGGAGGAGTGGTTGGGGACCAGGTCGACGATGATGCGCAGGCCCAGTTCGTGGGCGTCTCGGATCACGGCGTCGGCGTCGAGGAGCGAGCCGAACATGGGGTCGATGGCCCGGTAGTCGGCGACGTCGTAACCGGCGTCGGCCTGCGGTGAGGCGTAGAACGGGGAGAGCCAGACGGCGTCGACGCCGAGTTCCTTGAGGTACGGCAGCCGGCTGCGGATGCCCTCCAGGTCGCCCATGCCATCGCCGTTGCCGTCGGCGAAGCTGCGCGGGTAGACCTGGTAGATCACCGCGTCTCTCCACCAGCCCGTGTGCGTGCCGGTGGTCGGGGCGTCGGCCGGGGTGGCGAGATGCTGGGTCATGTCTTCCCTGGGAGGTAAGGAGGTGTGTACAGGGGTGCGTGCGGAAGGGGCGCTCAGGGCCGTCAGCCCTTGACGGCACCGGCGGACATGCCGGTGACCAGGTGCTTCTGGGCGAAGAGGAACACCAGGGCGGCGGGGACGGCGATGAGCACGGAGGCCGCGGCCATCGGGCCCCACTGGGCGCCGTACTGGTTGACGAACTTCTGCAGTCCGCCGGCCAGGGTGAGGTTCTCGTCGCCGACCATGAAGGCGGAGGCGTAGGCGACCTCGCCCCAGGCGGTGATGAAGGAGTAGAAGGCGGTGACGGCGATGCCCGGCTTGGCGAGCGGCAGGATCAGCCGCCAGAACGTGCCGAACGGGGTGAGGCCGTCGACGTAGCCGGACTCGTCGATCTCGCGCGGGATGGTGTCGAAGAAGCCCTTCATCATCCAGGCGCAGAACGGGACGGCGATGGTCAGGTAGGTGACGACCAGGCCGACCGGCTGGTTGAGCAGGCCCATCGACGCCATGATGTTGTAGATCGGCACGATGAGGACGGCGACCGGGAACATCTGGGTGATGAGCAGCGTCCACATCAGGCCGCGCTTGCCGGGGAAGCGGAAGCGGCTGACGGCGTAGCCCGTGGTGGCGGAGATGAAGACGCCGACGACGGTGGTGAGAGCGGCGACGAGCAGCGAGTTGCCGAACCAGGTGAGGAACGGGGTGTCGTTCAGCAGGTTCGTGTAGTTCTCGAGCGTCGTCTCCTTCACGAAGTCCGTGGTGATCGCGTACTTCGCCGGCTTGAGCGAGGTCAGCAGGACCCACAGCACGGGGAAGACCGCGATCACGGACGCCACGATCAGGGTGACGTGCAGCGCGACCGAGGCGAGCGGCGAACGGCGGCCGCGGATCGGGGCGTTGGGGACGGCCCGGTGCCCGGGGGCCGCGGCCCGGCGGGTGGGGGGTGTGGTCGTGGTCGTCACCAGACTTCTCCCTGCTTGCGGAGGACTCGCCGGTAGACCGCGGCGAAGAGCATCAGGAGGACCAGGATGAGCACGCCCCAGGTGGACGACTGGGCGAAGTCGCGCGGACTGACCTCGAAGGAGAACTTGTAGGCCTGGGTGACGAGGATCTGCGTCGCCTCGCCCGGCCCGCCCCGGGTGAGCAGGAAGATCACCGGGAACATGTTGAAGGTCCAGATGGTGGAGAGCAGGATCACCGTCGTCGACACCGAGCTCAGCCCGGGCATGGTGATGTGCTTGAAGCGCTGCCAGGCGCTGGCGCCGTCCATCTCGGCGGCCTCGTACAGCTCGCCGGGAATGGACTGGAGCCCGCCGAGGAGGGCGACCATCATGAACGGCACGCCGAGCCAGACGTTGACGAGGATGACCGAGAACTTGGCCCAGGTGGGGTCGTTCAGCCACGGGACGGCGTCGATGCCGCCGCCCGCGAGGATCTTGTTGAGCAGGCCGTTGTCCTGGTTGTAGAGGAAGCGCCAGGCGAAGACGGAGACGAAGCCGGGCACGGCCCAGGGCAGGATCAGCAGCAGCCGGTAGAAGGAGCGGCCGGCGATCCTGCGGTTGAGGATGTTGGCGAGGGCCAGGCCGAGGGCGAAGGTCAGCGAGACACAGGACACCGTCCAGAGCAGCGTCCAGCCCAGGGTGGAGAGGAACTGGGTGCCGGTGAGCGCGTCGACGTAGTTGTCCAGTCCGACGAACTCGTAGCTCGACGGGATGTGGTTGACGCCGATGGACCGCTCGACGTTCCGCTCGTTGGCGTCGGTCAGCGACAGGTAGATGCCGCGGACCAGCGGATAGCCGATGATCACGGCGATCACGACGGTCACCGGGGCGACCATCGCCCAGGCGTACCAGTGGGTGGAGAGGGAGCGCTTCGCCGCGCCCCGGGGCTTACCAGTTCCGCGGCTCCGGCCGCGGGCGACGCTGTCGCCCGCGGCCTTCACCACCGACTGGCTGGGGGTGTCCACAGCCATCAGCCGGCCTGCCTTCCTTCTGCTACTTCCAGTCCTTCAGGAGCTTGCGGTAGGCGTCGCCCGTCGCCTTCGCTCCCGCGTCCGGGGTGGTCTGGCCGGTGAGGACCTTGGTGTATTCGGTGACGAGCGGCGCGAAGAGGCTGCCGGTCTCCGGGATCCAGGGGCGCTCGACGGCCTTGTCGACGACCGGCTTGAAGAAGGTGATCATCTCGTTGGTCGCGACGTCCGGCTTGATGTAGACGGACTCACGGGTGGGGAGCAGGCTGAGCTCCTTCGCGACCGTCGCCTGGGTCTCGGCCGAGGTCATGTACTCGGCGAAGGCGTAGGAGGCGTCGAGGTTCTTGGAGCCCGCGTAGACGGCGAGGTTGTGACCGCCCTGCGGGGCGCCCTGGCCGGCCGAACCGGCCGGGACCGGGGCGATGCCCAGGTTGGCCTTGTCGGTGAACTCCTTGCCGGCGTAGGTGTCGGCGACGGCCCACGGGCCGTTGATCATCATGGCGACCTTGCCGTCCTTGAAGGCCGTCTGCATGTTGTTCCAACCGTCGGTCGCGTCGGTCTTGGCGGCACCGGAGTCCACCAGGTCCTTGACGACCTTGAAGCCCTTCACACCGGCGGCGTTGTCGACGGTGACCGTCTTCTTCTCGGCGTCGACGAGGTCGCCGCCCTCGCCGTACAGGAAGGAGAGGAACCAGTAGGCGTCGTCGCCGCGCAGGTAGAGGCCGGGCTTGCCGGTCTTCTGCTTGATCTTGGCGGAGACGGTCTTCAGCTCGTCGATGGTCTTGGGGACCTCGACGCCGGCCTCCTTGAAGATCTTCTTGTTGTAGAAGATGCCCATGGAGTCGATGACCTGCGGGACGCCGTAGGTCTTGCCCTTGTACTGGGTGGAGGCGGCGGCCTGCTTGAGGAAGTCCTCGGAGTCCTTCAGAGCCGGGGTGCCGTCGAGCGGGGCGAGGTAGCCGAGGTCGGCGAACTCGGGGGTCCAGGCGACCTCGGAGCGAATGACGTCGGGGGCGCCGGAGCCGGACTGCGCGGCGTTCTTGAACTTGTTCTGCGCCTCACCGAACGGCACGTTCACGTACTTGACGGTGACCTTGGGGTGCTTCTTCTTGAAGTCCTCGGCGACCTTCTTGAAGACCTTGTCCTCGGAGCCGACCGTCGAGGTGTCCCACCAGGTGACGGTGCCGGAGAGCTCGCCCGAGCCCTTCGAACCGCCGTTGTCCGAACCGCCGTCACTACCGCACGCCGCCAGGGTCACGCCCAGGGCAGCGACCAGCGCGGTGGCCGCTATGCCACGCCGCATGTGAACTCCTTCAACTGATCCCGGGGGGACGAGGGGCTGGAACCTTCCTCATGCGACCGCTCCCTCGCGGCGCTCCGGGTTGCCAGGAACGTAACAGGGATGAAAACGAGCCGAAAGAGCTTGCGGGAACTTTCTGCAAGGACCGGGGATCGTTACATCCACGTGTCCCTAAGGTTGCCGTCGGATCGCTTGACAGCAGCTGGCACAAGCCCTCCACGCGTCGTGCGGCCCCACGCGCGCTCCCCGGGCACGCCCCGCGCGCCCCGCAAGCTCTGCAAGACCTTGCGGGGTGGCTTGCATCACCCGTGCGGTGGGCAATACGCCCTGTGACCGGTACAGTCCATCCTCATGACCGCGCGGCTCTCCGACATCGCAGCCCAGGCGGGGGTCAGTGAGGCCACAGTCAGCCGCGTGCTCAACGGCAAGCCCGGTGTGGCCGGGGCCACCCGTGAATCCGTTCTTGCCGCGCTCGACGTGCTCGGCTACGAGCGGCCCGTACGACTGCGTCAGCGCAGCGCGGGCCTCGTCGGCCTCATCACCCCCGAGCTGGACAACCCGATCTTCCCCGCGCTCGCGCAGGTCATCGGGCAGGCCCTGACGCGGCAGGGATACACCCCGGTCCTCGCCACCCAGACCCCCGGCGGGTCCACCGAGGACGAGCTCACCGACATGCTGGTGGAGCGGGGCGTCGCCGGCATCATCTTCGTCTCCGGACTGCACGCCGACACCACCGCCGACATGACGCGCTACGACCAGCTGCGCGGCAAGGGTGTCCCGTACGTCCTGCTCAACGGCTTCTCCCCCAAGGTGCAGGCGCCCTTCGTCTCCCCCGACGACCGGGCGGCGATGCGGCTCGCGGTGACGCACCTGGCCTCGCTCGGGCACACCCGGATCGGGCTCGCCGTCGGGCCGAAGCGCTTCGTGCCGGTCCTCCGCAAGATAGAGGGCTTCCAGAAGGGCATGGAGGAGCGGCTCGGTCTGAGCCTCGAGGAGTCCGAGGAACTGATCCAGCACTCCCTCTACACCCTGGAGGGCGGCCAGGCCGCCGCCGGGGCACTGATCTCCCGCGGCTGCACGGCGGTCGTCTGCGCCAGCGACATGATGGCCCTCGGCGCGATCCGGGCCGCCCGCCAGCAGGGTCTCGAGGTGCCGAGGGACGTCTCCGTCGTCGGTTTCGACGACTCTCCCCTCATAGCGTTCACCGATCCGCCGCTGACCACCATCCGGCAGCCCGTGCAGGCGATGGGGCAGGCGGCGGTCCGCGCGCTGCTCGAAGAGGTCGGGGCACCCCGGCCCCGCACTCCGAGTTCGTGTTCATGCCCGAGCTGGTCGTCCGCGGGTCGACCGCCTCGGCCCCGCCCGCCGTACGCGCCTGACCCCTACGGCGCCCTCCCCGCGACGTCATTCCTGAGGTGGACCGGGTGCGCCCCGAACCCGTCCGAGGGATGATCGGTCGGGGGGAAGGGATCTGGCAGACTCTCCTCCTATGGGTGAAACGACCGTGAAGAGTTTGGACAACCGGACGACCCCGTCGTCACCCACAGGTGTGGCCGACGGCAGGTTCGCGCGCCTGCGTGCGCGTGCGCCCCGGCGCCCCACGATCTGGTTCGAGATCCTGCTCATCGCGGTGAGCTACTGGACGTACTCGCTCATCCGCAACGCGGTGCCGGAGCAGAAGGCCCAGGCGCTCAAGAACGCCGACTGGATCTGGAAGGCCGAGGAGTCCCTCGGCCTGGCCTTCGAGCACGCCGTCAACCACGCCGTGAACTCGGTGACGTGGCTGATCGTCTCGATGAACTACTACTACGCGACGCTGCACTTCATCGTGACCATCGGTGTGCTCGTGTGGCTCTACCGATGGCACCCGGGCCGTTACGCTGCGTTCCGCACCGTGCTGTTCGCCACCACCGGTGTCGCCCTGGTCGGTTACTACCTGTACCCGCTCGCGCCGCCCCGGCTCATGAACGGCCAGGACTTCGTCGACACGGTCCTCGTCCACCAGACCTGGGGCTCGATGGCCTCGGGCAACCTCAAGCACGTGTCGAACCAGTACGCGGCGATGCCGTCGATGCACATCGGCTGGTCCCTCTGGTGCGGCCTGACGATCTTCCTGCTGGCCAAGGCGCCCTGGGCGAAGATCCTGGGCCTGCTCTACCCGACGGCGACCCTCGTCGTGATCGTCGCCACCGCGAACCACTTCTGGCTGGACGCGGTCGGCGGCATGATCTGCCTCGCCTTCGGCTTCGCCGTCTCGTACTTCTGGTACGGCTCCCGCCCGCACCGCCTGCCCAAGCTGGTGGAACCGGGACCGGGCGCGGTGATGCGGGGCGGTCCGCCCCCGAGGACGGGGACGGACCGCGGCGACGAGAAGGACTCCGCCGACGACACGGAGCGGTCGGTCGGTTCCCGCAGGTGATCAGGCCGTCGGTGCGGCGGGTGATCCGGCCGGTCAGTGCCGGTAGGTGATCCGGCCGTCAGTTCCGGTAGGTGATCCGGCCGCCGGCGACGGCGAGGCGGATCGGGGCGTTCTCCGTCTCGTCCGCCGGGGCCTCCACCGGGTCCACCGCGAAGGCGGTGAGATCGGCCCGGTGCCCGGGGGCGATCCGGCCCGCGATGTCCTCCTCCCCCGCCGCGACCGCCGCGTGCGTGGTCATCCCCTCCAGCGCCATCAGGCCCGTGAGCCCGTGCCGGACCGAGGCGGCGCCGCGCGGGGCCCGCGCCGTGGCGAGGACCTGACGGGCGTCGTAGTGGGCGATGGGCCAGTCCGAGCCGAGCGCCAGGTGCGCCCCGGCGTCCCGCAGGTCGCGGCACCGCCAGGCGCGGGCCGCCCGCTCCTCCCCGAGCCGCCTGGACCACTCGTCGGTGTGGTCGGCGCGGGTGTACGCGGTGTGCGGGGGCTGCATCGAGGCGACGACGCCGAGCGCGGCGAAGCGCCCCAGCTGGTCGTCGGGGACCGTCTCGATGTGCTCGATCCGATGGCGGGGACCGCCCGTACCGAGGCCCTCCACGGTGTCGAGGACGTGCCGTACGGCGGCGTCGCCGATGGCGTGGGTGGCGGTGCCGACCCCGGCGCGGTGGAGACGGCGCACGGCCGCGGAGTACGTGGCCGGGTCCGGCCAGAAGGCGTCGGTGCCCCGCCCGTGGCAGTCGGCGTGCTCCAGCCAGGCCGTGCCGCCCTCGACGGTGCCGTCCATGAAGAACTTCACGCCGCCGATCGCCCACAGCCGCCCGGTCCGGCCCTGGAGCCGTACGAATCCGTCCAGCTCCTCCTCGGAGGCACCCGGCATGCACCAGGGGGCGAGGCGGAGGCGGAGCGGCAGCTCGCCGTCCTCCTCCAGGGCGGTCAGCAGACCGGGGACGTCGTGTCCGCCGAGGTCCATGACATGGGCGGAGGTGAGGCCGGTGGCGGCCATGCCGGTGAGCAGGTCGACGAGCCGGTCGCGGCGCTCGGCGTACGGCTGGGTGGGCAGGACCGGGGTCATCAGGTCCATCGCCGCGTGCTCGACCAGATGGCCGGTGGGGCGCCCGTCGGCGTCGCAGACGATCTCCGAGTGCTGGGCGAAGGCGCGGGGGCCGTCGATGCCCGCGGCCTTGAGGGCGGTCGCACTGGCGAGCACGGAGTGACCGTCGTAGAGGCGGAGGTACGCCGGGGCGCCGCCGAGGACGTCCTCGATCAGGTCCCGGTGGACGGGCCGGCCGCCGAAGGCGTTGTGGTCGAGGCCGAAGCCGATGATCCAGCCGTCGCGGCGCTCGGCGTTCCTGAGGGCGGCCCGCAGTTCTTCGAGGTCGGTGACGCCCGACAGGTCGGTGCCGGTGAACGTCTCCAGGCCCCAGACGGGGTGGCTGTGGGCGTCGGTGAGGCCGGGGGTGAGGGTGGCGCCGCCGAGGTCGACGGTCTCGGTGCCGGGTCCGGCCCAGGTGCGGGCCTCGGCGTCGGTGCCGAGGGCGGTGATCAGTCCGCCATGGACGGCGACGGCGGTGGCGCCGGTGAGCTCGGGTGCGCGGACGCGGGCGTTGACGAGGACGAGGTCGGGTGCGGACACGTTTCCGCTTCTCCTTCTGTGGTGGGTTCGGCGCTGGCGGTGGGTTCGGCGGCGAAGCGGGCGTAGGTCTCGGGGCGGGTGCGGCGGAGCCGGTACGCGAGGAGGAGCCCGAGGGCGAAGACGGCGGGGACGAGGGAGACGAGCACGGTGTTGACCGTGGTGGAGGCGCCGGTGAAGAGCTCGACGTTCGCGGTGACCAGTCCGATCGCTCCGGCGAGCAGGACGAACGCGACGACGGGGGCGACGACCGTGCGCAGCACGCCCTCGCGGTGGTCGATCCGCCGGAAGAAGCAGGGCACGGCGAGCGCGGCGAGCAGCTGGAGGACCATCAGTCCGATCATGCCGGGGGTGTTCACCCAGAGCAGGAGCTGCTGGTACGGGTCGGCTCCGGCGAGTGCGAAGGCGAGGACGACGACGGCGCCGAGTGCGGTCTGGGCGGCTCCGGCGAGGTACGGGGAGCGGTGGCGGGGGTGGATCCGGCCGAGGGCCTTCGGCAGCACGCCTTCCTCGGAGAGGGAGAGCGCGTAGCGGTTGATGGCGTTGTGGAAGGCCAGGAGGGAGGCGAGGACGCTGGTGATGATGAGCAGGTGCATCAGGTCGGCGGCCCAGGCTCCGACGTAGGTGGTGAGGGCGGCGAAGAAGAGGCCGCCGGGGTCTTCGGCGGCGGCCCGGACGACCTTGTCCTCGCCGAAGGCCTGGATGACGGTCCAGACGACGAAGGCGTAGAAGAGGCCGAGGAAGGCGACCGCGATGTAGGTGGCGCGGGGGATGGTGCGGTCCGGGTTCTTGGCCTCGCGCCGGTAGATGACGGTGGACTCGAAGCCGGTGAAGGCGGCGAACGCGCAGGCCAGGACGGCGGCGGTGCCGCCGGTGAGGACATGGGCGGGGGCGAGGCCGCCGAGGGAGAGGCCCTGGGCGCCGCCGTCGATCAGGACGCCGCCGGCGAGGAGGACGAGGATGCCGGTCTCGGCGACGAGGAGGACGCCGAGGAGTCTGGCGCCGAAGTCGATCGAGCGGTAGCCGCCGTACCAGATGAGCAGGAGGCCAGCGAGGGAGACGGGCAGCCAGGGGACGTCGTGGCCGAGGGCGGCGGCGGTGTCCGAGGTGGCGGAGCCGAGGAGCCCGTAGACGCCGATCTCCATGCCGTTGTAGCCGAGCATGGCGACGAGGGCGGCGGCGATGCCGATCGGGGTGCCGAGTCCCCGTGTGATGTACGCGTAGAAGGCGCCCGCGCTGCGGACGTGGCGGCTCATGGTGGTGAAGCCGACGGCGAAGACGGTGAGGGTGAGGCCGGCCAGCAGGTAGCCGACGGGGGCGCCGATGCCGCCGAGGGCGATGGCGACGGGGGCGACGCCGGCCATGACGGTGAGCGGGGCGGCGGCGGAGACGACGAAGAAGGAGATGTCGGCGGTGGAGAGGGTGCCGGTTCTCAGTCCCGGGGGCTCGGCGGGGGTGCCGGGGGTGGTGCCGGGGGTGGTGGGTGCGGGCATGCGGCAGGAAGCCCTTCCGGTGGCGGACGTGTCCGGGGAATCAGAAACCTAAAGGCTTTCGGTTTGCGCAATGTAACCTCGCGTTCGACGATTCGGGAAGACCTGAACAGGGAGTGACACCTCATGGGCCGGCCGCGCAGACCGCTCCTCGACCGGGAACGCATCGCCACCACGGCGCTCGACATCGTCGACGAGCAGGGCGAGTTCAGCGTCCCGCAGATCGCCAGGCGCCTCGGGGTGCAGACCGCCTCCGTCTACCACCACGTCGACGGCCGCGACGGCATCGTCGAGCTGCTGCGCGAACGGGTGGCCTCCGCCATCGAGACCGACACCCTCGACCGGGAACCCTGGGACGAGGCCCTCACCGCCTGGGCCCGCTCCTACCGGGCCGCCTTCGCCGCCCACCCGCGCGCGATCCCCCTCCTCACCACCTCACCGGTCCGGGCCCCCCGGGTCCTGCTCCAGTACGAGCGGGCCGTCGGCCGCCTGCTCGACGCGGGCTTCGACCTGCCCGACGTCATGCCCCTGATCATCGCCCTGGAGAACCTCGTCCTCGGCTCCGCGCTCGACATGGCCGCCCCGGAGGCCATGTGGGAGCTGGCCGACGAGACCGCCACACCCCAACTGGCCCGCGCTCTCGGCGCGGTGCCCGAGGGCCGCGCCGACCAGGCCTTCGAGCTGGCGCTCACGGGATATCTGGCCCATGTGCGCACGCTGTTGGACGCGCCCTAGGGGGCGACTCGCCGAGCCCGGACCGATCGGCGGGACACTCCCGAGGGCGCTCCCGAGGGGCGCTCCACCGCACCGGCTCGACGCGCCCCGGACGGGGCGCCGGGCCTATCCTGATGAGGTACGGCCTCGGGGGTCACCACCGCCGTGACGTCGGCCGCACGCACTCCTCACTCCGGGCCACGGCCGACGACGCCACGAACGCGCTCGCCGCCACCCACTCGGCGTCGAGCACGCTGAAGTCCTTCGTCGGCTCCCTCCGGGCGAGCGACCGGCCGGCTGTCCGCCGTACAGGGACAGGTCGCACCCCGGCACGAGCGGATGAGCGCACTGGAGGCGGATCGCCGCATGCACTGGATCCCCGCCCCGTGCCGTGAACCCCGATCGGAGTACGAGCATGCTGTTGCACCGGACTTGGGCGGCCTCGGTGGTGGCCGCCGCGACCCTGCTGGCCCTCGGGGCGCCCGCCGCGCCGGCCGCCGTACCGACGGCACCCGCCGTACCCGGCCCCGGACTTCTCGTCGTGGACTACGCCCCCGCCGGCACGGCACAGGACCTGGCGGAGCAGCGGTTCCTGGAGAAGAACGACGTCCTGGAGGGCGCGGCGGCCCACTCCAACTCCCTGATCGGGCTGCCCCGTGACATCCCCCTCACGGCCGGGAGCTGCGGCGAGGCCAACGCCTTCTGGGACCCCGACAGCCAGAGCATCGCCTTCTGCTACGAGTTGGTCGGCGCGTACCGGAACCTCTTCGAGTCCCTCAACACGACCGGCACCCCGGCCCAGCGGAACCGGGCCACCGAGGACGACCTCATCGGCATCTCCAACAGCGTGGTCTTCCACGAACTCGGGCACGCCCTGATCCAGGTCTACGACCTGCCCACCACCGGCCGGGAGGAGGACGCCGCCGACCAGCTCGCGACGCTGATGCTCGCGGGCGACCCGGTACGCCAGGAGTACGCGGTGAGCGCCATCGAGGCCTGGGGCGCCCTCGCCGTCGCCACCGAACAGGGCGACGTCAGCGGACAGCTCGCCGACGAGCACGCCCTCGACTCACAGCGGTACTACAACGCCATCTGCTGGCTGTACGGCTCCGACCCCGAGGCCTACCGGGGGGCGGTCCTGACCGCGGCCAACCCCGACGGGGTACTGCCGGAATCCCGCGCCGCCAGGTGCCCCGCCGAGTACGACAAGATCTACTCGTCGTGGAGCACCCTGCTGGAGCCCTACCTGAAGAACTGACCGCCGCCCGGACCCGGAGTCCCGACGCCGCGGGCCTACGCCCCGTAGAAGAGCTCCTCGACGACGGCCCTGGCCCGGCGGGTGATCCGCCGGTAGTCGTCGACCATCTCGCCGACATGACCGGCCTCGTACCCCAGGTACCGTCCCACCGCCGCGAGTTCACGCGGATCCGAGGGGAAGGTGTCGCCGGCGCGGCCCCGGACCAGCATCACCGCGTTGCGGACGCGGGTGGCGAGCACCCACGCCTCGTCCAGGGTCTGCGCCTCCTCCGTCGGGATCAGGCCGGCGGCGTGCGCCGCCGCGAGCGCCACGCGGGTGCGGGGCGTCCGCAGCCCCGGCTCCACCCAGCCGTGTCGCATCTGGAGCAGCTGGACCGTCCACTCGACGTCGCTCAGGCCGCCGCGCCCCAGCTTGGCGTGGAGCGTCGGATCGGCGCCGCGCGGCAGCCGCTCGGACTCCATCCGGGCCTTGAGGCGGCGGATCTCGCGGACCGCTTCGTCGCCGAGCCCCTCCGCCGGATAGCGCAGCGGGTCGACGAGTTCGACGAAGCGGTCCGCCAGCTCCCGGTCGCCCGCCATGGGTTCGGCGCGCAGCAGCGCCTGGCTCTCCCAGACGAGGGACCAGCGGTGGTAGTAGGCCGCGTACGACTTGAGGGTGCGGACCATGGGACCGCTCTTGCCCTCCGGCCTCAGGTCCGCGTCGATCAGCAACGGCGGGTCCGCGCTGGGGAGTTGGAGCAGCCGCCGCATCTCGGCGACCACCCGGTTGGCGGCGGTGGCCGCCTCCTGCTCGCCGACGCCCTCGCGCGGCTCGTGCACGAACAGGACATCGGCGTCGGAGCCGTACCCCAGCTCGTGACCGCCGAAGCGGCCCATGCCGATGACCGCGAACCGGGTCGGCAGCTCGTCGCCCCACTCGGCGCGGACGACGGCCCGCAGGGCGCCCGCGATCGTCGCCGCGTTGAGGTCGGTGACCGCCTCCCCCACCCGGTCGACCAGGGCGCCCGGATCGGGCTCGCGGGGGTTGTCCTCGGTGCCGTACGAGCCGATGAGATCGGCCGCCGCGGTACGGAACAGCTCCCTGCGGCGCACTCCGCGGGCCGCGCCGACGGCCTGCTCGGCATCGTCCGCGCGGCCCACCGCAGCCAGGACCTCCTGCTCCAGATGCTCCCGGCCGCGCGGCTTCAGCCCCTCCGGGTCGCCGAGGAGCGCGACCGCCTCGGGGGCGCGCAACAGCAGGTCGGGGGCGAGACGCCCGGCGGAGAGCACCCGGGCGAGGTTCTCGGCGGCGGCGCCCTCGTCCCGGAGCAGCCGCAGATACCAGGGGGTCTTGCCGAGGGCGTCCGAGACCTTGCGGAAGCCGAGCAGACCGGCGTCCGGGTCGGCCGAGTCGGCGAACCAGCCGAGCAGCACGGGGAGCAGCGTCCGCTGGATCGCGGCCTTCCGGCTCACCCCGGAGGCCAGCGCCTCCAGATGCCGGAGGGCGGCCGCGGGGTCCTCGTACCCCAGTGCTTCGAGTCGCTGTCCGGCGGCCTTCGGGCTGAGCCGGATCTCGCCGGGGGCGAGCTGGGCGACGGCGTCGAGCAGCGGCCGGTAGAAGAGCTTCTCGTGCAGCCGCCGGACGACGGCCGCGTGCCGCTTCCACTCCTTGTTCAGCTCGGCGACCGGGTCGGTGCGCAGGCCGAGCGAGCGTCCGAGGCGGCGCAGATCGGCCTCGTCCTCGGGGACGAGGTGGGTGCGGCGCAGCCGGTACAACTGGATGCGGTGCTCCATGGCCCGCAGGAAGCGGTACGCCTCGTCGAGCTGGGCGGCGTCGGCGCGGCCGACGTATCCGCCGCCGGCGAGGGCGGCGAGCGCGTCGAGGGTGGTGCCGCTGTGCAGTCCCGCGTCGCTGCGGCCGTGCACGAGCTGGAGCAGCTGGACGGCGAACTCGACGTCCCGCAGTCCGCCGGGGCCGAGCTTGAGCTCGCGCTCGACCTGGGCGGCGGGGATGTTGTCGACGACCCGGCGGCGCATCTTCTGCACGTCGGGGACGAAGTTCTCGCGCTCGGCGGCCTGCCAGACGAGCGGGGAGACGGCGTCGATGTACTGGGCGCCCAGCTCCGGGTCGCCGGCCACCGCGCGCGCCTTGAGCAGGGCCTGGAACTCCCAGGTCTTCGCCCAGCGCTGGTAGTACGCGAGGTGGGAGGAGAGCGTACGGACGAGGGGGCCGTTGCGTCCCTCGGGGCGCAGGTTGGCGTCGACCGGCCAGATGGTGCCCTCGACCGTGGTCTCCGAGCAGATCCGCATGAGGTGGGAGGCGAGGCGGGTCGCGGCCTGGAGCGCCTTGCCCTCGTCCGCCCCCTCCGCCGGCTCGCCCACGAAGATCACGTCCACGTCGGAGACGTAGTTGAGCTCGTGGCCGCCGCACTTGCCCATCGCGATCACCGCGAGCCGGCACATCGCGGCGTCGGCGGGCGCGGCGGTACGGGCGATGGCGAGCGCCGCGCGCAGGGTCGCCGTCGCCAGGTCGGCGAGCTCGGCCGCGGTCTCGGCGACGTCGGTGGTGCCGCACACGTCCCGGGCCGCTATGGCCAGCAGACAGCGGCGGTAGGCGACCCGCAGCGAGACCTCGTCGACGGCCTCGGCGAGCCCGTGCTCGAACTCGGCGACCCCCGGGTGCAGGTCGACGGCCTCGTAGGTGACGAGGGACTCCCAGTCGCGGGGGTGCTTGGCCAGATGGTCGGCGAGCGCCTCGGAGGCGCCGAGCACCCCGAGGAGCCGGTCCCTGAACGGCTTGGCGGCGAGCAGGGTGGTCGTGAACGTCTGCCGCTCGGTCTCGGGCTGTGCCTCGACCAGACGGACCAGGCCGCGCAGGGCGAGGTCGGGATCGGCGGTGGCGCCGAGGGCGTCGAGGAGGACGGAGTCGCCGCGCAGGGCGGACAGCTCGGGCACGTCCAGAAGCTGCTCGGCCCCGGAGGGATCGGTGAATCCGTGCCGCAACAGACGGGAGAACGTACTGCTCCTGCGTCCCGGAACCGTCATTCCGCCGCTCCCTCCGAGCAGGTCCGCCCCGGGGTGGAGTCGGGGTGGATCGAGCCTATCCGGAGCCGTGGACGGGGGCGTCCAGGCCTTCGGTTCGCAGCGGATCACACGTGATGTCTCGCACATTGATCGCTTTTCAAGGCCGATGAACCGTATTTCTTGAAAGTCCGTCTTGCTCGGGGCGGACACTTCCGCCTGCCCGAACCCGTACCGACCGCCGCCCGGATCCGTCCCGGACGCCGCCCGGACCCGTCCCGATCCCTGCCCGGACTCCGCCGAACACCGTCGAAAGCGCGCCACCGAACATGCCCGTCCGCCTCCGCCGCCGTCACCTCCCGTCCCGCCGGCCCCGCCGCAGGACCGTCTCCACGGCCGTGACGGCCGTCCTCGTGGGCGGCACCTTCGCCGGGCTGCTCTCGGTGACGGCCGCGCCGGGGCCCTCGACGGCGCAGGCCGCACCGGAGACCGGGGCGGGCACCGCCGGGGCGAAGGCGCCGTCGAAGGACCCGGCGCGGGCCGAGACGCCGGCTCCGCGCGGTTCGGCGAAGCTCGTCCCGGCGCCGCGCCCCCCGGCCGCGCCGAAGCCGAAGGTCCGCACCTCCGTCGTCCAGGTCGTGGCCCACCCCGACGACGACCTGTACTTCATGAACCCGGACGTCTCCCAGTCCCTCCGCTCCGGCACCCCCCTGGCCGCCGTCTACCTCACGGCCGGCGAGTCAGACGGCGTCAACGCCCGCCCGCACGACGCCGCCGACACCCCGGCCGACAAGGCCGGCTACGCCGAGGCCCGGCAGAACGGCATCCGGGCCGCGTACGCCGAGATGGCGACCGGCAGCCGGACCAGCCCGTGGGAGCGGACGGCGATCCCCACGGCCGGCGGCGCGACGGCCGAGATGGACACCCTGCGCGCGAAGCCGCAGGTCAAGCTGGTGTGGCTGCAACTGCGCGAGGCCGGCTCGATCAGCGACGACCGCCCGCACAGCCTCAACGGCCTCTGGCACGGCCGGATCGGCGCACTGGAGTCGCAGCGCTCCTCCGGCACTCCGGTCACCGCCGACTTCACGTACACGAAGGACCAGGTCGTCGCCACGATCGCGGGGCTGCTCGACCGGTTCCGGCCGACCTTCGTCCGCATGCAGGACCCGAGCCCCGGCACGTACCCGGAGACCGGGAAGCTCCGGGACCACCAGGACCACCTCTACGGGGCGAGGTTCACACAGGCCGCGCTCGCCCGGTACGCGGAGGCGCCCGGGCATCCGCACGTCGGCGTGCAGAACTACCTCGGCTACCCCACCACCGTCCTGCCGCACACGCTCGACCCCGAGACGGCGGGCGCGAAGCTGAGGACCCTGAAGACCTACGCCTGGCTGGACGGCGTCAACGACTGCGGGACCGTCTCGGGCTGCGGTGACCTGAAGGTCGCCGCGCGGCCCGCCGGACGGGGCTGGACCGCGACCGTGCGGTACGCCCGGGGCACCTCCACCTCCTGGGTGCAGCGGGACCCGGACGGCGGGCTGCACGCCTTCACCGTCCTCGACGGACACCTCGCGACCTGGCGGAAGCCGGCGGACGGCGGCGCGTGGCGCGGCCCGGCGCTGCTGCCCGGCGGCGGCCTCGACAGCGGGGTCACCTCCGTGACGCGCCCCGACGGACGGATCGCGGTCTACGGCACCCGGACGGTGCTCGCGGACGGCCCGGACGGCTACCGCCGGGAGGTGGTGACCACCGCCCAGACGGCGCCGGGCGGCGCGTTCGGCCCGTGGTACTCGCTCGGCACGCCCGAACGGGACGACGCCGCCGGCACCTCGGACATCAGCGCGCCCGCCGTGACCGTGGACGGCGACGGCCGGGCGACGCTGCTCCTGCGGGACAGCCTGCACCGGCTGACCGCCCGCGAGCAGCGCGCGGACGGCGGCTGGGGGCCGTGGCGGGTCCTCGGCGGCGAGGACGTGTACGGCGACCCGGTCGCCGCGACGGACGGCGCCGGGCGGACGTACGTCTTCGCGAGCACCCCGGACACCGTGCTCGTGTGGGCGGGGCAGCGCCCCGGCGGGCCGCTCACGGGTCCCGTGCGGACCGGACTCCCGCCGACGACCCTGGCGCTCAGCGCGAGCCAGGCGCCGGACGGCGACGGGGTACGGCTCTGGTTCCGCAAGCCGGCCTCCGGCGACCTGCGGAGCGCCGACTTCTCCGGCGCGGGCCCGGTCTCCCCGGTCACCGAGCTGCCGGGCGGGGTCGCCGGATTCGGCCCGGTGAGCGGCGGCGACGGACTGCTCGCGGTCCGGTCGCGGACCGGCTTCCTGGCGACGGCGCCACACGGCAGGGCCGGAGCGCGGCCCGTGTGGACGCTGGAGCGGTTCCTCTTCTCGGGGGCGCCGGACGCGGGGACGGACGGGGTGGCGGCGATAGGCCTGGACGGTCGGCTGCACTGGACGCCGACGGTCCGATGAGTTCCGCGGGTCCCCGCGGTCTTCCCTGGTGGACGCCGAAGCAGGCGCACGCACGCACGTACCCGTGGACACGACTCCATGGGCGTACGCGACGAAGGGAACGGCGATGAACCCGCAGACTGCCCTCGACCCCCGGTACAGCGACGACAAGGCGGGCGCGATGCCCTGGCCGGACGCCGAGGAACGGCTCGCGGCGGCCGAGGTCTACTGGCTGACGACCGTGCGCCCGGACGGCCGCCCGCACGTGACCCCGCTGATCGCCGTCTGGTCGCGGGGCGCGCTCCACTTCTGCACCGGCCCGGACGAGCGCAAGGCCCGCAACCTGACGGACAACCCCTCGGTGGTCCTCACGACGGGCACGCCCACGCTCGGCGAGGGCCTCGACCTGGTGGTCGAGGGTGCCGCGGCCCGGGTGACGGACGAGGACCGGCTGCGGGCGCTGGCGGAGGCGTACGTGGAGAAGTACGGGGAGGAATGGCGATTCGAGGTGCGCGACGGGGCGTTCGTGGGCGACGGTGGTACGGCCCTGGTGTTCGCGGTCGCGCCTCGCACGGCCTTCGGCTTCGCCAAGGGCGAGCCGTTCGGCCAGACCCGCTGGCGTTTCTGAGGAGACCCCCCATGAACTGGACCCTGGAAGTCGTCCCGGTCCCCGTCACCGACCTGGACCGGGCGAAGGACTTCTACGGCGAGAAGTGCGGCTTCACGGTCGACCTGGACGACGAGGTCGCGCCCGGCACGCGGATCGTGCAGCTGACGCCGCCGGGCTCACGCTGTTCGCTGGCCCTGCTGAGCGAGATGCCGGCGATGCCGGGCACGAAGGAGATGACGCCGGGCACCCTCCAGGGCCTCCAGTTCTGTGTCACGGACATCGAAGCGGCACGGAGCGAACTGGTCGCCCGGGGGGTCGAGGTCTCCGCGATCCGGCACGTGGGCGCGACGGGCTGGGAGGACGGCAAGGGCGGCACCTGGAACTCGTTCATGACGTTCGACGACCCGGACGGCAACGGCTGGGTGGTCCAGGAGGCCCCGTCGGAACTGTCGGAGCGCTAGAAGGTGCCGCGCCGATCGCCGTGCGCCCGGCCCGATCGGCAGGAC
Source organism: Streptomyces sp. NPDC017246 (assembly GCF_044331325.1). Classification (NCBI taxonomy): domain Bacteria; kingdom Bacillati; phylum Actinomycetota; class Actinomycetes; order Kitasatosporales; family Streptomycetaceae; genus Streptomyces; species Streptomyces sp. NPDC017246. Next base: position 19,138 of record NZ_JBIRMW010000001.1, read on the forward strand.
GCCTCCTGGAACCCCCGATAGAAGTGGCGGAGCCTGGCGTCCTCCGCCACGCACACCATCCCGGCGGCCTCCATCACCCGGTGCGAGCCGACGTTGCCGAGGTCGGCGTCCCCCTTCACCCCGGCGACACCGGCCCGCCGCGCGATCTCGACGAGCGCCCGCAGCGCCTCGGCGGCGTACCCCTGCCCGCGCACGGCGGGCACGACCCCGTACCCCACGGTCACGACCCCGATCTCGTCGGGCGGCCCGTGAAACCCGATGCCCCCGACGGCGACGCCCGTGTCGAGCAGCCGTAGCTCATAGGCCCCGAACACCCCGGGATCCCCGGACTCCCCCCACACCCGCAGGAACCCCCTGGCTCCGGCGACATCCCCGTCCGCGGGATACCCGGCGCCCCACCGATCCCCGTCGGCCGGCTCCCCGGCGACGATGCGCTCGGCCTCGCCCACGGTCAGCGGATGCAGGAGAAGTCGCGCGGTGGCGACGGGTGTGATCCTCACGGGCGCAGTCTGAACCGCCCGCCGCACCCCGGGCAACGCGTTTCACCCCACGAGGAGCCGCACCACCGCGACCGACGCGCGCCCGCCCGCCGAGTGACACGCACCGACCCGCCACCGGCCTCTGACAGCGCCCGGTTCGCCGCCGGACGGCCCGGGGCCGGCCCGGGCGTGGGAGACGGCTCGGGCGTGGGAGACGGCTCGGGGCCGACGGTTCGTCACCGTCGGCCCCGAGTCACGCTTCCGGGGTCGACCCGGTCCGGCCTGCGCCTACAGCACCGGCAGGTTCTTGCGGAGTTCGAAGGCGGTGACCTCCGAGCGGTACTCCTCCCACTCCTGCTTCTTGTTGCGGAGGAAGAAGTCGAAGACGTGCTCGCCGAGGGTCTCCGCGACCAGTTCGCTCTTCTCCATCAGGGCGATCGCCTCTCCCAGGTTCTGCGGGAGCGGTTCGATGCCCATCGCGCGGCGTTCCGCGTCGGAGAGGGCCCAGACGTCGTCGTCAGCGCCGGCCGGGAGTTCGTAGCCCTCTTCGATGCCCTTGAGGCCGGCGGCGAGGAGGACCGCGTAGGTCAGGTACGGGTTGGCGCCCGAGTCGATGGAGCGGACCTCGACGCGCGAGGAACCCGTCTTGCCCGGCTTGTACATGGGGACGCGGATGAGGGCGGAGCGGTTGTTGTGGCCCCAGCAGATGTACGAGGGGGCCTCGCCGCCCGAGCCCGCCGTGCGGGACGAGCCGCCCCAGATGCGCTTGTACGAGTTGACCCACTGGTTGGTGACCGCGGAGATCTCGCCCGCGTGCTTCAGCAGGCCCGCGATGAAGGAGCGGCCGACCTTGGAGAGCTGGTACTCGGCGCCCGACTCGTAGAACGCGTTCCGGTCGCCCTCGAAGAGGGAGAGGTGGGTGTGCATGCCCGAGCCCGGGTAGTCCGAGAACGGCTTCGGCATGAACGTCGCCTGGACGCCCTGCTCCAGCGCCACCTGCTTCATGACCAGACGGAACGTCATGATGTTGTCCGCCGTGGACAGGGCGTCGGCGTAGCGGAGGTCGATCTCCTGCTGGCCCGGCGCGCCCTCGTGGTGGCTGAACTCCACCGAGATGCCCATCGATTCGAGCATCGTGATCGCCTGGCGGCGGAAGTCCATGCCCACGTTCTGCGGGGTGTGGTCGAAGTAGCCCGAGTTGTCCGCCGGGGTGGGGCGGGTGCCGTCGAGCGGCTTGTCCTTCAGGAGGAAGAACTCGATCTCGGGGTGGGTGTAGAAGGTGAAGCCGAGGTCCGAGGTCTTGGCCAGGGCCCGCTTCAGCACGTAGCGCGGGTCCGCGAACGAGGGCGACCCGTCGGGCATCAGGATGTCGCAGAACATCCGGGCCGTGCCCGGCGCCTCGGCCCGCCACGGCAGGATCTGGAAGGTGCCCGGGTCGGGCTTGGCGATCATGTCCGACTCGTATACACGGGCGAAGCCCTCGATCGCGGAGCCGTCGAAACCGATGCCCTCGTCGAAGGCCTGCTCAAGCTCGGCGGGCGCCACGGCCACCGACTTGAGGAAGCCGAGCACGTCGGTGAACCACAGACGTACGAAGCGGATGTCGCGCTCCTCGAGCGTACGGAGCACGAATTCCTGCTGCTTGTCCATTTCCACACCCATCCTCGCTGGTCAGGCCGCCTGCTCCCACCGCCTCGGCAACATCGGGGGGCACCTGAGCATCCCACCACATGGTTTCGCGCACGTTGCACACCCATAGTGCCTGCTCCGGTGTGACTCAGGTAACGCGGGAAGGCCCGCGTCCGGGTGTCGGTCCACCGCTCCGCCGCCCGCCCGTCGGTACCGAGTGGTACCCCGTTCGGCCCACGGAGGGCCCGCGCACACTACGATCTCCGCCCATGGGGGCCCCACGGCTCGTACGCCCGTCCCGGCACGCGCGTCCCATGGCACTGGTGAGTGCCGTGGCGACGCTCCTCGCCGCGCTCTTCTTCTGTCTGGGGTCCGGGCCCGGGAACCATCACGAGCCCGCCGGAGCGCAGGCGGACGCGCGGGCGGCCGGCGGCGCGACCTCCCTCGCGCCCACCGTGACCGGCACCGAGGCGGTCGCCGTCGAGTACGTCTGCCCGTACGACCGCGACGGCTGCTCCCTCTTCCCCTCCCTCTCCCCCGCGGTGCTCAGCGCGCCCCCGCTCGACCCTCCGCCGCAGGCGGCGGGCGGCCTCCCGCGCCTCGACCCGCCGTCCGGTGACGGCCCCGCGCGCCGTTCCGGCGCCCGTCCTCGCGCGCCGGACCTGCACGTCCTTCAAGTTCTTCGGACGTAGCGGCGGCGGGCGTCCCGCCCCCGCACGTCCGCCCCCGAACTCCACCCCATCCCTGAAGAAGGACGACATCACCATGGCCGCCAACCGCTCCGCCAACGCCGACCGCCGCGCCCGAATAGAGGAGATGCGCCGCGCCGAGCAGGCGCGTGAGCGCCGCAACCGCTTCGTCACCATCGGCGTCTCGGGCGTCGTCGTCCTGGGTCTCGTCGGTTTCGGCACCTTCGTGCTGCTGAAGAAGTCCGACGAGCAGGACCAGAAGGACGCGGCCGCGAAGGCCCCCATCACCGCGGAGAAGTCCTGGGACGCCGCGAAGCTCGGCCGCAACCACGTCGAGACGGCCGTGAAGTACGACATGAAGCCGCCGGTGGGCGGCGACCACAACCCGGTCTGGATGAACTGCGACGGCGTGGTCTACAAGAAGGCCGTCGCCGAGGTGAACGCCGTGCACTCCCTGGAGCACGGCGCCGTCTGGGTGACGTACAACAAGAAGGCCGCCGCCGGCGACGTCAAGAAGCTGGAAGAGAAGGTCGGCAAGACCAAGTACACGCTGATGAGCCCGGTGGACGACCAGGCCGGCGCGATCATGCTGTCCGCCTGGGGCAAGCAGGTCACCGTGGACGACGCGAGCGACCCCCGCATCGACGCCTTCTTCACCAAGTACGTCCAGGGCCCGCAGACCCCCGAGCCGGGCGCCGCCTGCACCGGCGGGATCGCGCAGTGACCGGGGACGAGGACGTCCTGCCGGCCCCGGCGCGGCGGCCGAACCGGACGCGGTGGGCGGCGGTCACCGCCGTCGCGCTCGCCCTGCTCTTCGCCGGGGGCGCCGTCACCGTCGCCTCCGCCGAGCGCGACGAGGCGCCGCGGACGCCCGCGTCCCTCTCCGCGGACGCCGGCTTCGCCCGGGACATGTCCGTCCACCACCAGCAGGCCGTGGAGATGTCGTTCATCGTCCGGGACCGCACCCGGGACGAGGAGGTGCGCCGCCTCGCGTACGACATCGCCAACACCCAGGCCAACCAGCGGGGCATGATGCTCGGCTGGCTCGACCTGTGGGGGCTCCCCAAGGTCGAGTCCGGCGTCGAGCCGATGACCTGGATGGGCATGGGCGGCTCCGGTGACACCGGTCCGCTCGACGGGGCGCTCATGCCGGGCATGGCGACCAACGCCCAGCTGGACGAGTTGCGCCGGGCCAGTGGCCGCGAGGCCGAGATCCTGTACCTGAAGCTCATGACCGAGCACCACCGGGGCGGGGTCCACATGGCCGAGGGCTGTGTCCAGAGGTGCTCGGTGGACATCGAGCGCAACCTCGCCCAGGGCATGGTCGACGCCCAGAAGTCCGAGATGCTGCTGATGGCGGACATGCTGAAGAAGCGTGGTGCCTGAGGCCGGTCGACGGCCTCCGCGGCCCCCGTGACCCGCGCGGTCACGGGGGCCGCGGCATGCTCCGGCGCGGCGCGGCGGCGGGGGCGTGCGCGACAAGTCGCGGCGGTCGTGCGGGGCGCCGACAATGGGTGGGCTCGGGGACATACGTGTGACCGCGTTCGACGAAAGGTGCGCACCTCATGACCACGGCGAAGGACATCATGCACCCCGGGGCCCAGTGGATCCCGGCACACGAGACGCTCGACCGCGCCGCGCAGATGATGCGCAATCTGAACGTGGGCGCGCTGCCCATCGCCGACGAGAACGAGCGGCTCTGCGGCATCCTCACGGACCGCGACATCGTGATCGGCTGTGTGGCCATGGGCCACGATCCCGCGAAGATCACCTGTGGCGAGATGGCCAAGGGCACCCCGCGCTGGGTCGAGGCGGACGCCGACGTGGGCGCCGTCCTCGAGGAGATGCAGGGCCACCAGATCCGGCGGCTGCCCGTCATCGAGGGCAAGAGGCTCGTCGGCATGATCAGCGAGGCCGATCTGGCCCAGCATCTCTCGGACGAGCAGATGCAGGCGTTCTGCGCGAGCGTCTACGCCTCTTCCTGACCGGGGCGCAGCACCGCCCGGGCCACCGCGTCCGGACGGTCCAGCATGACCAGATGGCCCGACGGCACGGCCGCCTCGTAGGGGGCGCCGAGCCGCCGGGCCAGCGCGCGTTGGCGCCGTTCCCAGCGGGCGGAGCCGTCGGGGGCGGCGAGGACGGTGACGGGGAGGCCTGGCGGGAGCGGGTGGCTGGTGCGCAGGGCGAGGAGTTCGGCGGCGACGGCTCCGTACCGGGCGTTCTCCAGGAGGGTGCCGCGCAGCACGCGTGAGGTGCGGTAGACGCGGCGGACGAGGGTGGCGGGGGCCGGGTCGTGGCGTACGGCCGCGCGGCGCACGGCGGGGCCCAGGGCGGCGGGGAGGCCGGCGGCGGCGAGGGCGGGGCCGAGCAGGTGCGCCAGGGCGGCCGTACGGGAGGGGCGGGGGTGCTCCTCCACCGACGCGTCGACGAGCACCAGGCCGGTGGTCCGGTCCGGGTGGAGCCGGGCGAAGGCCTCCGCGTGGAATCCGGCGATCGAGTGCCCGGCGACGGTGGCGGGCCCGGCGAGCCCCAGCGCGTCGAGGAGGGCGGCGATCCGGTGGGCCTCGCCGGCGGCGGTGGGCGGGGCGGTGGCCGGTTCGGAGAGCCCGTGTCCGGGGCGGTCGAAGCGGACGACCGTGCGGTGCGGGGCGAGGAGCGGGACGACCGGGTCCCAGTCGAACCAGCTCAGGCCGAGTCCCGCGCTCAGGACGCAGACGGGGCCCGTCCCCTCGACGACGACGTGGTGGGCGGCTCCCCCGACGCGTACGAAGGTCACCGCTCCTCCTCGGAGACGGCGAGGGTGCACGCGAGGACCGCGAGCCAGACCGCGACCAGGAGCACCTGGAGCCGCTGGCCCGCCCCGAGGGCCCAGGTGCCCTTTCCGGCCTCGAAGGCGGCGACGGCGGCCAGGGTCCAGAGGGTGGCGGCGAGCTCCACGGCGACGAGGGCGGGGCCGGTACGGGCGAGGGGCCGCCGGCGGTCGTGGCGGCGGGCGGCCGTGGTCAGGGCGATGAGGGCGACGAGGGCGGCGGTCATGGCCAGGCCGGAGCTGACGGCATGGGCCGTATGGGTGAGGGGTACCCGGCCGGCGGCCTCGCGCGCCGCGCAGGCGAGGTCGGCGGTGGCGGCGCAGCTGAGCGGGAGCCGCGAGTCGGCGACGGTGGCGGCCCCGAAGACGGCGAGCGCGATCCAGCCGACGAGTGCCCAGGGTTCGTGGGAGGGGCGGGGGGAGCCGGAGGCGTGGTGTCCCCGCGTCTCCGTCGGCCCCGGCGTCTCCGTCGGCCCCCGCGCCTCCGTCACCTCCGTCGGCCGCCTCGCCTCCGTCACCTCCGTCACCCCCGTCACCCCCGTCACCTCCGTCGGCCGCCGCGTCCCCAGGAGCCCCTTCACCGCTCCCGCCAGGACCAGCGTCCCCGCCACCAGGTCGGCGGACCGGAAGAAGCCGCCCAGGGGCTGGTCCGCCGCCGCCAGTTCGGAGACGTACGTCCGGACCGGGTCGAGCCCGGTCCCGACGAGCACTTCGAGGATCCAGGCGGTGTACGCGAGCGCTCCGAGGGCCAGCAGGGCGGCCGAGGCTCGTGTCTTGTGTCCGGGCATGATGGGTCCGACGCTACGGCGTGCCGGGCGGTCGACGGTGGTCGGACCGGTCCGGCGTGGCGGCCCGGTCCGTTTCTGCCGGGCCGTCAGCGATGGTCGTGGGGGCATGGCCGAGGTGGCGGGACGGCCCCGTACGTCGCAGGGCGGGCGTCGGCGGAAGGCCTCGCGCCCCGCCCTCCGCGACCGCCTCCGCAGCCGTTTCCCAGGACATCGCGTCGGTCTGACGATTACACTGGGCGGGTGCCTCAACTACGCCTCGCCCTGAATCAGATCGACTCGACCGTCGGAGACATCGCCGGGAACGCCGAGGCGATCGTGCACTGGACCCGGCACGCCGCCGGACAGGGCGCGCATCTCGTCGCGTTCCCCGAGATGGCGCTGACCGGATACCCCGTCGAGGACCTCGCGCTGCGCTCCTCCTTCGTCGAGGCGTCCCGCACGGCCCTGCGCGGCCTCGCCCGCCGGATCGCGGACGAGGGCCTCGGGGAGCTGCCGGTCGTCGTCGGTTATCTGGACCGCTCCGAGCGGGCCGAGCCGCGGCTCGGCCGGCCCGCCGGCTCGCCCGAGAACGCCGCCGCCGTGCTGTACCGGGGCGAGGTGGTGCTGCGCTTCGCCAAGCACCACCTCCCGAACTACGGCGTCTTCGACGAGTACCGCTACTTCGTCCAGGGCGACACCCTGCCGGTCGTCCGGGTCCACGGGGTCGACGTGGCCCTGGCGATCTGCGAGGACCTGTGGCAGGAGGGGGGCAGGGTCCCGGCGGCGCGCAGCGCGCGGGCGGGGCTGCTGCTTTCGGTCAACGCCTCGCCGTACGAGCGGGACAAGGACGACTCGCGGCTCGACCTGGTCCGCAGGCGGGCCCGGGAGGCCGGGTGCGTCACCGCGTATCTGGCGATGACGGGCGGCCAGGACGAGCTGGTCTTCGACGGCGACTCGATCGTGGTGGACGCGGCGGGTGAAGTGATCGCGCGCGCCCCGCAGTTCGTCGAGGGCAGCGTCATCCTGGACCTGGAGCTTCCGGCGGCGGACCCGGCGGCCCCGGAGGGGGTGGTGGACGACGGGCTGCGGATCGATCGCGCGGTGCTCTCGGAGGAGCCGCTGCCGTCGTACGAGCCGGAGCTGACGGGCGGTTACGCGCACCGGCTCGACGACGACGAGGAGGTGTACTCGGCGCTGGTCATCGGGGTCCGCGCGTATGTCGCGAAGAACGGTTTCCGCTCGGTGATCGTCGGCCTCTCCGGTGGCATCGACTCGGCGCTCGTCGCGGCCATCGCCTGCGACGCGCTCGGGGCGGAGAACGTCTACGGGGTGTCGATGCCCTCCAAGTACTCCTCGGACCACTCGCGCGGCGACGCGGCCGAGCTGGCCCGCCGCACCGGCCTCCACTACCGCACGGTGTCGATCGAGCCGATGTTCGACGCCTACATGGGCTCGCTCGGGCTCACCGGCCTCGCGGAGGAGAACCTCCAGTCGCGGCTGCGCGGCACGACGCTGATGGCGCTCTCCAACCAGGAGGGCCATCTCGTCCTCGCGCCGGGCAACAAGTCCGAGCTGGCGGTGGGCTATTCGACGCTGTACGGCGACTCCGTCGGCGCGTTCGGGCCCATCAAGGACGTCTACAAGTCGACCGTGTTCCGGCTCGCGCGCTGGCGCAACAGTGCGGCCGAGGAGCGCGGCCAGACCCCGCCGATCCCGGAGAGCTCGATCACCAAGCCGCCCAGCGCCGAACTGCGCCCGGACCAGGTCGACACGGACTCGCTGCCGGACTACGACACCCTGGACGCGATCCTCGCCCTGTACGTGGACCAGGACCGGGGCCTCGACGAGATCGTGGCCGCCGGCTTCGACGCGGAGCTGGTCACACGGACGCTGCGGATGGTGGACACGGCCGAGTACAAGCGGCGCCAGTACCCGCCGGGCACCAAGATCTCGGCGAAGGGCTTCGGCAAGGACCGGCGCCTGCCGGTCACGAACCGCTGGCGGGAGGCCCCGGCCGGCTGACGGCCGGTTCGGTTTCCCGCCCGGCCGCCCCGAGGGGGCTTCCCGCGACCACGCGGGAGGCCCCCTTCCGCGTACCGCCGTCGCGGTCGAGGAGCCCCGCGACCGCCGCGACCGCCAGGCCGACGACCGTGAGTCCCGCGCCGACGAGCGCCGGCGAGGTCCAGCCCCAGCCGGCGGCGACGGCAGCGCCGCCCGCCCAGGCGCCGCCCGCGTTGGCGAGGTTGAAGGCGGAGTGGTTGGAGGCGGAGGCGAGCGTGGGGGCGTCCTTGGCCTTGTTCATGACGAGCATCTGGAGCGGGGTGGTGGTCATGAAGCCGACCGCTCCGAGCACCACCACCGTGACCAGGGCGAGCCAGGGCACGTGGACGGTGAAGCGGAAGGCGACCAGGGTGAGGACGAGGGCGCCGAGCGAGCCGTAGAGGGTCGGGCGGAGCGCCCGGTCGGTCAGCGGGCCCGCGGCGAGCGCCCCGCCGGTCATGCCGAGGCCGAAGAGGGCGAGGACGACGGTGACGGTGGAGTCGCCGAAGCCCATCACCTCGGTCGTCATCGAGGCCAGGTACGCGTAGACGGCGAAGACGCCCGCGAAGCCGAAGACGGCGGTGAGCAGGCCGAGCAGCACCTGCGGGCGGCCGAGTGCGCGCACCTCGCGGCCGAGGCCCTGGCGCCCGTCGACGGGGACGTGCGGGACGAGGCGGGCGAGCGCGGCGATGGCGAGCAGGCCGATGACGGAGACGACGAGGAAGGTGGCCCGCCAGCCGAGGTGCTGTCCGAGCAGGGTCGCGGCGGGTACGCCGAGGATGTTGGCGACGGTCAGGCCGAGGAACATCGTGGCCACCGCCCGGGCCTGCCGGCCCTCGCGGACGAGCCGGGCGGCGACGACCGCGCCGAGGCCGAAGAAGGCGCCGTGCGGAAGCCCGGCGAGGATCCGCCCCGCGATCAGCCAGCCGAAGCCGGGGGCGAGCGCGGAGGCCAGGTTGCCGACCGTGAAGAGGGCCATCAGCAGGAGCAGCATCCGCTTGCGCGGGATGCGGGAGCCGAGGGCGGTGAGCAGCGGGGCGCCGACGACGACGCCGATCGCGTACGCCGAGACGAGGTACCCGGCGGTGGGGACGGAGGTGCCGAGGTCGTCGGCGACCTGCGGGAGCAGGCCCATCATCACGAATTCGGTGGTGCCGATGCCGAAGGCGGAGACGGCGAGCGCGAGCAGCGCCAGGGGCATGGGTGGAGCCTTTCCGGAAGATAGTTCTTCAACGGAACAAAGGCTCTCAGATCTTTTCTTCCCGGCTCCCCGAGGGGTGGCTCACAGCTTCACCCGGGCCGCGATCGGGAGATGGTCGCTCTTCGTCTCCGGGAGGGCCCAGGAGGACATCGGCTCGACGCCCTTGACCATGATCTGGTCGATGCGGGCCATCGGGAACCCGGCGGGCCAGCTGAAGCCGAAGCCGTCGCCGGCCGCGCCCTGGGTGGAGCGGAGCTGCGAGGTGACGGCGTTGAGCGCGCGGTCGTTCATGGTGCCGTTGAGGTCGCCGAGGAGGATGATCCGCTCGTGCCGGTCGTCGGAGATGGCCTCGCCGAGGACGTTCGCGCTGACGTCGCGCTGGCTGGCGGTGAAGCCGGCGTTCAGCTTGACCCGGACGGACGGCAGGTGGGCGACGTACACCGCCACCTCGCCCTTCGGGGTGACGACGGTGGCGCGCATGGCGCGGGTCCAGCCCATCCGGATGTCGACCGGCTGCGCGGCGCGCAGGGGCAGCTTGCTCCACAGCCCGACCGTGCCCTGGACCGAGTGGTACGGGTAGGCCTTCGCCAGGCCCTTCTCGTACGCCGGGACCATGTCGCCCTTCAGCTCCTCCAGGGCCAGGACGTCGGCGCCGGACTCGGCGAGCCCGCGGGCCGTGCCCTCGGGGTCCGGGTTGTCGGCGTTCACGTTGTGGGTGGCGACGGTCAGGTCGCCGCCGGCGGAGGACTTGTCGGCGACCAGCCCGCCGAAGAGATTCAGCCAGACCACGGCCGGCAGCAGCAGGGCGATCAGGGCGGTGGCGGAACGGCGCAGCAGGGCGAGGACCAGCAGGACCGGGACGAAGAGGCCGAGCCAGGGCAGGAAGGTCTCGGTGAGACTGCCCAGGTTGCCGATCCGGTTGGGGATGTCGGAGTGGAAGACCATCAGGAGGGTCAGGGCGACCGCGAACAGCGCGAGGACGATGCCCCGGCGCCAGATCCCGCGGTCGCGGCGGAGCCCGTCGAGGGCGGTCCGGAAGCGGGAGGCGGGAGGCTCGTTCCCCGTGCCGCCCTGCTCGGTCTCCGTCATGTCCACCCGCGCCATCGCCCGTCCTCACTGCCTTGCTGCCGTGCTGCCTTGCTGCCTGCTCCGTGACCCGACGTCGACACTAGGCGATGACGGGTCCGTCGTACGTCCCGAGGGACGACACCGGTGGCGTGGCGGGTTCCTGCAGGTGGCGCGTACGGGCGGGCTGTGACAGAACGCGCACATTTGGCCCGGGATCCGGGCCTTCGCGGGGAGTCAGGGGCGCGGGCGCAGCCCCTCCATCACGGTGTCGACGACCCGCTCGGCGAGGCCGGGCTCCAGGGAGGAGCCGGGGCGGATGACGGTGCGCAGGAGCAGCGGTCCCGTGAGGAGGTCGTTGACGAACTCGACGTCGAGGTCGTCGCGGATCTCCCCCTGTTCCATCCCGCGCCGCACGGTGTCGAGGCCGAGGCGGCGGCGCGGTTCGATGACGGTGAGGTGGTAGGCCTCCCACAGCCGGGGATACAGCTGCATCTGCGCGAACACGTTGTGGAGCACGCTGGAGGTCCGCTTGGCGATTCCGCGCTCGCGCAGCGACTCCAGGAGGACGACCAGGTCGCCCCGGACCGAGGTGCCGGGGAGCACGGGGTCCGGGGGTTCCACCGAGCGGAGCAGGTCGACGAAGAGCTCCTCCTTGCCGGCCCAGCGGCGGTAGATGGTGGCCTTGCCGACCCCGGCGGTGCGGGCGATCCGCTCGATGGACAGCTCGGCGAGCGGCATGCCCTCGTCAAGGAGCCCGACGACCGCGTCGAAGACGGCCCGCTCGACCCCCTCGCTCCGGGGACGACCACGCCGGGGGGCCGGCGCGTCGCCGCGGGATTCCGGGGTGCCGGGGGTTTCCGGGGTCCCGGGGGCCCCGGGGGTCCTGGAGGCCCCGCGGGTCCCGGGAGTCCCGGGAGTCCCGGAGCTTCCGGGCGTTCCAGGAGTTCCGGGGGCTCCGAAATTTCCGGGAGTCCCGGAGGTCCCGGGCGTTCCGGGGGTCCCGCCGTCCTGCCGCGACACGTGCGCTCCACTCTCGTCCGGGGTCCGGCCGCTTCCGGGGGTCCGGCCGCTTCCGGGCACTGGGGGGTTCTACCGTCGGGCCGATTCTCCCGCCTCGGAGGCGGGGCCGGGCACGGAGGCCCGCCGGGCGTCGCCCTCGGGTCCGGCGCCCGGCGCCGTGGGGCCGGGAGCGCCGGGGCCGGCGGCGTCCGCCGGCGTACGGCCCGGCAGGAAGACCGCGACCACCACCGCGCCGATCACACCGATCACCGCCGAGGCGATCGCCGTGACGTGCATGGCGTTCAGGAAGGCCTCGTACGCGGGGGCCACCAGGCCCCGGCCCTGCGGGCCGAGCTTCTCCGCGACGGCGAGGGTGGCCTCGACGGACTCGCCCGCCGTGGCGCGCAGGGCCTCCGGGACGCCGCCCAGGTGTCCCTCGATCTCCCCGCGGTACGTGGAGGAGAGCAGCGAGCCGAGGACGGCCACGCCGAGCGCGCCGCCGACCTGCCGGAAGGTGTTGTTGATCGCCGAGCCGGAGCCTGCCTTCTCGCGGGGCAGCGCCTGCATGATCGCGACCGTGACCGGCGGCATGATGTGGGCCATGCCCGCGCCCTGGAGGAAGAAGACGACCTCCAGGACCCAGACCGGGGTGGAGGCGTCGAAGAAGGCGAAGGCGGCGAGGCCGAGGGCGACGAGGAGCATGCCGACGGTGCACACGGCCTTGGCGCCGAAGCGCTCGACGACGAGCCGCGCCCGGGGCGCGAAGACCATCTGCGCGACGGCCAGCGGCAGGATGAGGAGGCCGGACTGCAGCGCGCTGTAGCCGCGGACGCTCTGCAGGTAGAAGGCGGAGAAGAAGGTCACGCCCATGAGGGCGAAGAAGACGAGCGCGATCGCGGCGACGGCGGCGGAGAACGCGGGCCGCTTGAAGTAGGTCATGTCGATCGCCGGGTGGTCGCTGCGCCGCTCGTGGAGGACGAAGAGGATCAGGACGGCGAGGCCGCCGAGGACCGGGGCGAGGACGGTGAGGTCGGTGAAGCTCGCCAGTTCGCCGCCGCGGATGATCCCGTACACGAGGAGGACGAGTCCGACGACGGAGAGCAGCACGCCCGGGATGTCGATCCGGCCGGGCTCGGGGTCCCGGGAGTCGGGGACGAGCCACATCATCAGGGCGAGGGCGAGGAGCACCACGGGCACGTTGATGAGGAAGATCGATCCCCACCAGAAGTGTTCGAGCAGGATGCCGCCGGTGATCGGGCCGATCGCGATGGCGAGGCCGACGCTGCCGGCCCAGATGCCGATGGCCTTGGGCTGCTCGTCGCGCTCGAAGACGTTCATGAGGACGGCGAGGGTCGCGGGCATGACGAACGCGGCGCCGAGGCCCATGACGGCCCGGTAGGCGATGAGCTCGCCCGGGGAGCCGGAGAGCGCGGCGAGGGCGGAGCCGATGCCGAAGACGGTGATGCCGAAGAGCAGCACCTTCTTGCGGCCGAGGCGGTCGCCGAGCAGGCCGGAGGTGAAGAGGAGGCCGGCGAAGACGAGCGTGTAGGAGTTGATCGCCCACTCCAGCTCGCTCTGGGTGGCACCGATTCCGGTGGGCGCGGGGGCGGCGATCGTCTTGACCGCGACGTTCAGGATCGAGTTGTCGAGGACGACGATCAGCAGGCTGAGCATCAGGACGCCGAGGACGGCCCAGCGGCGGCGGTGGACCGCCTCGGGGATACGGGGCGCGGCGGATGGAGAGGACGGCTGTGACATGCCCACCACCGTAAGGCAATTTCGATACGAGACCGTCTCGTATCGAAAGTCCTGACCGAGTCTTTACGTTGCGGGCGAATGAACCCCCCGCCGCAGTGAACCCCCCGCCGCCGCGCCGGTGTGAACAGCGCCACTCCGGCCCACTTCCCCGCCCGCCCGGCGAAGTGCCACCATGGATGTGGTCCGGGGACGCCGTCAGGGCGCCTCGAGATGACACAAGGAGCCGTTGACCATGACGCTTCAGGCTGCCCAGAACCCGTCCGCCGACAGCAGCAAGGCGCTGTACGGCGGCAAGGGCACACGCCGCATCACCGTCCACGACATCGCCGCGGCCAAGACCCGCGGCGAGAAGTGGCCCATGCTGACCGCCTACGACGCGATGACCGCCTCCGTCTTCGACGAGGCCGGCATCCCGGTCATCCTCGTCGGCGACTCCATGGGCAACTGTCACCTCGGCTACGAGACCACCGTGCCCGTCACGATGGACGAGATGACGCTGCTCTCCGCCGCCGTCGTCCGGGGAACCAGGCGCGCCCTCGTCGTCGGCGACCTCCCCTTCGGTTCGTACCAGGAAGGGCCCGTCCAGGCCCTGCGCAACGCCACCCGGCTGGTCAAGGACGCGGGCGTCGGCGCGATCAAGCTGGAGGGCGGCGAGCGCTCGCTGCCGCAGACCGAGCTCCTCGTCCAGGCCGGCATCCCCGTCATGTCCCACCTGGGCCTCACCCCGCAGTCCGTGAACACCATGGGCTACCGGGTGCAGGGCCGCTCCGACGAGGGCGCCCACAAGCTGCTCCGCGACGCCAAGGCGGCTCAGGACGCGGGCGCGTTCGCGGTCGTCCTGGAGCTCGTACCGGCCGAACTGGCCGCCGAGGTCACCCGCTCGCTGCACATCCCGACCGTCGGGATCGGCGCGGGCGCCGGCACCGACGCCCAGGTGCTCGTCTGGACCGACATGGCCGGACTGACCGGCGGCAAGGTCCCGCGCTTCACCAAGCAGTACGCCAACCTCCGCGAGACGCTCGGCGACGCCGCGCGCGCCTTCGCCGAGGACGTCGGCGGCGGGGTGTTCCCCGCCGAGGAGCACACCTTCCACTAGCCATCGCGGCACCACCCGACAGCCCGCCGACATCCCCCATCGGCGGGCTGTCGGTCGTCTGTCGGGGGATTGTCGGTGGCGGCTGGTCTAGTAAGGGCCATGACGCGATCACACACCAACGCCGTCGAGGTCCGGGGCCTCGTGAAGCACTTCGGCGCCACCAAGGCCCTCGACGGGGTCGACCTGGACGTACGGGAGGGCACCGTCCTCGGCGTGCTCGGCCCGAACGGCGCCGGGAAGACCACCCTCGTCCGCTGTCTCTCCACCCTCCTCGTGCCGGACTCCGGCACCGCCGTCGTCGCCGGGTACGACGTGGTGAAGCACCCCCGCCAGCTCCGCCGCACCATAGGCCTCACCGGTCAGTACGCCTCGGTCGACGAGAAGCTCTCCGGCTGGGAGAACCTGTACATGATCGGGCGGCTGCTCGACCTCTCCCGCGCCGACTCCCGCCGCCGGTCCGACGAGATGCTGGAGCGCTTCTCCCTCACCGAAGCGGCCAAGCGGCCCGCGATGACCTACTCCGGCGGCATGCGGCGCCGCCTCGACCTCGCCGCCTCGATGATCGGACAGCCGGCCGTCCTCTACCTGGACGAGCCGACCACCGGCCTCGACCCCCGCACCCGCAACGAGGTGTGGGACGAGGTCCAGCGGATGGTCTCCGAGGGCGTCACCGTCCTCCTCACCACCCAGTACATGGAGGAGGCGGAGCAGCTCGCCAGCGAGCTGACCGTCATCGACAAGGGCAAGGTCATCGCCAAGGGCGGCGTCGACGAGCTCAAGGCCAAGGTCGGCGGCCGGACCCTGAAGGTCCGCCCGGTGGACCCGGACCAGCTGGGGGCCATGGCCGCCGCGCTCCGCGAGACCGGGCTCGACGGTGTAGCCGGCTCGACCGTCGTCCCCGACGAGGGCGCGCTGTACGTGCCGATCCTCACCGACCAGCAGCTGACCGCCGTCGTGGCGCTGCTCGGCGCGCGCGGCTTCGGGATCGCCCACATCGGCACCCACCTGCCCAGCCTGGACGAGGTGTTCCTGGCGATCACCGGCGAGAAGTCCACCGTTTCCGACGAGATCAACGAGGAGGTCGCCGCATGAGCACGACCACGGTCACCAAGTCCCCCGTCGGATCCCCGAGTCCGGCCGCCGCGCGGCGCGAGCCCGCCGCCGAGGGCCGGATCGGCCTGCGGGCCAACCTGCGCCACATCGGCGCCCTGGCCCGGCGCAACGCCCTCCAGATCAAGCAGGACCCGGAGTCGATGTTCGACGCCGTCCTGATGCCGATCATCTTCATCCTGCTCTTCGTGTACGTCTTCGGCGGCGCGATCTCCGGCAAGGGCAACAACGACGTCTACGTCAACTACGTGACGCCCGGCCTGATGGCGATGATGGGCATGAACATCGCCATGGCCGTCGGCGTGGGCATCAACGACGACTTCAAGAAGGGGGTCATGGACCGGTTCCGGACGATGCCGATCGCCCGGTCCTCCGTCCTGATCGCGAAGATCGTCGTCGAGGTCGGCCGGATGCTGATCGCCACCGCGATCCTGCTCGGCATGGGATTCCTGCTCGGCCTGGAGATCCACACCTCGTTCTTCCACCTGCTCGCCGCCATCGGGCTCTCGATGGTCTTCGGAGCGTCGCTGATGTGGATCTTCATCCTGCTCGGCCTCACCCTGAAGACCGCCCAGGCGGTCCAGGGCATGGCGATGCTGGTCCTGATGCCGCTGCAGTTCGGCTCCTCGATCTTCGCCCCCACGGCCTCGATGCCGGGCTGGCTGGAGGCCTTCACCGACTACAACCCGCTGTCGAACCTCGCCGACGCCGCCCGGAACCTGATCAACGGCGGCCCGGTCGCCCACTCCGTGTGGATGACCCTCGGCTGGGCGCTGGCCATCACGGTCGTCACGGCCCCCCTGGCGGTGACCAAGTTCCGCAAGAAGACCTGAGTCCGACACGGGAGTCCCGGCCGGGACTCCCACGGGGGTTCAGGACTCGGCGCGCTCACTGATCGCGTCGGCGGCGCGACCGAGCAGGGCGGCGGCCTCTTCCAAGGAGAGGCCGTCGCCTTCCGCGTACGCCACCGCGAACGCCTCCTCGCCGAGGACGGACCGGGTCAGCTCCGTCGCCCGCGCCAGGTTCTCCCGCTCCATCGGCGGCGCGAGGTGCCCCGGCGGCACCAGGCCGTCCCTGGCCCCGAGCAGCACCGCCCCGGTCCGCGTCTCCGGGCCGCCGATACCGGCCAGCGCCCAGGCCGCGGTGACCAGATGGACCCCGGGCATCTGCGGGGCGACCATCAACGACAGTGAGCCGAGAGAGCGCTCGTACGCCTCCGCGGCCAGGGCGAGGCCGGATTCGTACCGTCCGTCGAGGGCGTCCAGCCACCCCAGGCTGCCGAGCGTGAAGCCCTCGAAGATGGAGAGGGTCTCGGAGCCGAACTCCCCCCGGAGCGCGTGCAGCTGCTCGCGGGCCTCGGCCGTGCGACCGCTGCGGCCGAGCGCCAGGGCGAGGAAGATACGGGCGCCGAGCAGGGGTTCGTGGCCCCAGCCGTGGTCCCCGTCCACGATCCCGCGCAGAATCGCCTCGCCCTCGCCGATCCGCCCGGTCTCCACGAGCGTCCCGGCGTACCGGGCCCGCAGCAGCGCCATCTGCGACTGGGCGCCGATCCGCTCCGCGTAGGCGATGGCGGCGGCGAAGTCCTCGGCCGCGTCCTCGAACTCGAGCCGCCGTTCATGGGCCTCCGCGCGGGAGGAGAGCGCCTCGGCCGCACCCCAGGAGTCACCGAGCCGGACGAAGAGAGCCAGGCTCTCGTCGGCGTCGGCGATGGCCTCGGCGGCCTGGTCACCCCGGTTGGCGAACATGTTGGCCCGCATCTGGAGGGCGTTGGCGAGCTCCCAGTCGTAGCCGTAGCGGCGGCAGGAGCCGATGGTCGTGTCGAGCAGTTCGCGGAGCCGGCCGGCCTCTCCGATGAGGAGGACCGCGAAGACGGCGAGGGAGCCGGGCAGCCGGGAGGCCTGGGGCAGGCCCGGCTCGTAGACGGCGGTCATCTCCCGGAGCCGTTCCACACCGCCGGGGCTGGTCCAGCGCCCGGTCTCGTGATCCATGTTGATCAGCTCGACCAGCCGCACCCCGCGCCGGGCCTCCCAGCGCTGCTCCTCGGAGAGCGGCGGCGGCGCGGCCGTGCACGGCTCGTGCAGGGGGACTACGGGGGCGGCGGGCGGGGTGAACGGGTCGGGGCCGAGGGCGGCGGCGGCCCGCGCCCAGTGCAGGGCGTCGGAGCGCAGATCGCGCATCTGCCAGTACCAGAGCAGGGAGTGGACGAGGACGAGCGCCTCGTCCTCGTCGTGGCCGTCGACGGCGCGGCGCAGGGCGGTGCGCAGATTGCCGTACTCGGCCCCGAAGCGGGTGATCGCGGCGACCTGGCCGAAGCCGCGCAGCTGGGGATCGGTGCTTCGGGCCAGCTCGCGGTAGTACGTCAGATGACGCCGCTCGACGGCCGCCCGCTCCCCGGACTCGTCGAGGCGCTCCCCCGCGTACTCGGCGACCGTCTCCAGCAGCCGGAACCGCATCCCCTCGCCGTCCCGGCCCGGACCGGCCACCACCAGCGACTTGTCGACGAGCGCTCCCAGAAGATCCAGTACGTCCGGTACGCCACCGGCCGCGTCGTCCGCGCAGACCGCCTCCGCCGCCGCCAGATCACAGCCGCCCGTGAACACCGCGAGCCTCCGCAGCACCGCCCGCTCCGCCCCGTCCAGCAGCTCCCACGACCAGTCCACCACCGCCCGCAGGGTCTGCTGCCGCGGCAGCACCGTCCGCGCCCCCGAGGTCAGCAGCCGGAACCTGTCGTCCAGACGGTCCGCGATCTGCCGCGACGTCAGCATCCGCAGCCGGGCCGCGGCCAGCTCGATCGCCAGCGGCAGACCGTCGAGACGGCGACAGATCTCCTCGGCCGCCTCCGGATCCTCACCCACCGCGAACCCGGGGCGCGCCGCCGCACCCCGCTCCCCCAGCAGGCGCAGCGCCGTCCCCGCCGGCAGCGGACCCAAAGGCCGCACCACCTCCCCCGGCACTCCCAGCGGCTCGCGGCTCGTCGCGAGAACCCGCAGGTCGGGGCAGCGGGCGAGCAGGGTGTCGGCCAGCTCGGCGGCGGCGGCCACGACGTGCTCGCAGTTGTCGAGGAGCAGCAGCATGCGGCGTCCCTCGCAGTGCTCGACGAGCCGGGCGAGCGGGTCGGTCCCCGCCCTCAGCTCCTCGGCTCCCGCACCGCGCAGGACGGTCTCGCGGGCGCCGACGGCCGCGAGGACGGCCTCGGGGACGGCCTCGGGGTCGGTGACGGGCGCGAGTTCGGCGACCCAGACCCCGCCCGGCCAGGCCTCGGCCCCGCGCTCGGCGGCCTCCTGGGAGAGCCGGGTCTTCCCGGCGCCGCCGGGCCCGAGCAGGGTGACCAGCCGGGCCGTGCGCAGGTCGTCCCGGAGGGCGGCGATCTCCTCGTCGCGCCCGACGAAGCTGGTGAGCCGCGCGTGCAGGTTTCCCCGGACCGGAGGTTCCGGCTTCGGCACGGGCGCGGGCGCGGGGCCGGACGCCGACGCGTCGGGCCCGGGGCCGGACGCCGACGCGGGCTCGCGGGAGGGCGTGGGTGCGGACGCGGGGGCCTTCGGTCCCGCGAGCAGCTCCGCGTGAAGGGCGCGCAGGGCCGGCGACGGATCCGTACCGAGGCGGGTGGCGAGCGCACGCCGGACCGACTCGTACGCGGCGAGGGCCTCGGCCGCCCGTCCGGTGTCCCGCAGGGCGCGGATCCGCAGGGCCTGGAGCGGCTCGTCCAGGGGGCGGGCGGCGCAGAGGGCGGTCAGCTCGGGGAGCGCGGCGGACGCCTCGCCGAGCCCCAGGGCCGCGTCGAGCCTCGCCCGCCGGGCGTCGAGACGGCGGGCCTCCCAGCGGGCGGCCTCCGCCTCCCGGTCCGGCAGATCGGCGAGGGCGGGCCCCCGCCAGAGCCCGAGGGCCTCGTCGAGCAGGCCGGCGGCCCGGGCCGGGTCGCCGGCCGCGAGCACGGCCACTCCCTCGGCGGCGAGGCGTTCGAAGCGGCGGGTGTCCACGTCCTCCGGCCGGGCGTCGAGCCGGTAGCCGCCCTCGGCGGAGATCACCCGGTCGCGGCCGACGGCCTTGCGGAGCCGGCCGACGAGGGCCTGGAGCGCGGCGACCGCGTCGGCGGGCGGTTCGTCGCCGTGCCACACCTCGTCGACGAGGTCCGGTACGGGCACGGTCCGGCCCGGCCGCAGGGCGAGGACGGTGAGCAGCGCACGGACCCGCGGGCCGCCGACGGCCACGTCGGTGCCGTCGGGCGCGTGGGCGAGGGTGGGGCCGAGGACGGAGTAGCGCACGGGCCCATTCTCCGTGAGAGGGTCCCCGACTTCGGAACTCCCCCCGCCGCCCGGTACGTTTCCCGCACATCAGGCGCTCGCGTCAGGCCCGTACGACCCCGCCGTCAGGCGTCCTTCAGTCCTTCGTCCCCTGGGAGCTTCCGCGATGACCACGGCCACCACCCGGCGCCACGAACGGCGGATCAGCCCCGTCTTCCTGGCGATCCTCGCCGTCATGGCCGTCACCGGCTGGGCGGTGTGGACGGACTTCGCCGCCTCGCCCGGCCTGGCGGTCTTCCTCTTCGTGACCTCGGCGTGGGTGGTGTCGCTCTGTCTGCACGAGTACGCGCACGCCCGTACGGCCCTGCACGGCGGGGACATCACGGTGGGCGCCAAGGGCTATCTGACCCTGAACCCGCTCGCGTACACCCATGCCGTCCTCAGCATCGTGCTGCCGGTGCTGTTCGTGATCATGGGCGGGATCGGTCTGCCCGGCGGCGCGGTCTTCATCGAGCAGGGCCGGGTCAAGGGCCGCTGGAAGCACAGCCTGATCTCGGCGGCGGGCCCGCTGGCGAACGTGCTCTTCGCCGTGGTCTGCACGGCACCGTTCTGGCTGGACGCCCTCGACGGCGTGCCGCCGGCGTTCCAGTTCGCGCTGGCCTTCCTGGCGTTCCTCCAGGTGACCGCGGCGCTGCTGAACTTCCTGCCGGTGCCGGGGCTCGACGGGTACGGGGTGCTCGAACCCTGGCTGTCGTACAAGGTGAAGCGGCAGATCGAGCCGTACGCGCCGTACGGCTTCTTCATCGTGATCGCGCTGCTGTTCGTACCGGCGGTCAACGCGGCCTTCTTCGACGCGATCGACGCGCTGCTGCAGTCGCTCGGCGTGCCGGACAGCTCCCGCTACTGCGGCTCGCAGCTGTTCCGGTTCTGGCAGGACGCGCCGGAGTTCTGCCAGGTCTGAGCCGCTACGCCCCGACGGCCTCGGCCGCCGCCGCCTTCTCGATCCTCGCGCGGCGGACGTAGTACCAGGCCATGTTGGAGGAGAGCCCGGCGATCAGAATCCAGACGACGCCGAGGAAGCTGCCCTCGACGAAGGAGACGACGGCCGCGGCGACGGCCAGGGCGCAGACCACGAGGGCGAAGAGGGCGAGGCGGGGCATGGGGGTCGGCTCCTGTCCGGGTACGGCTGCTGGTGCCCGTCCAGTGTCCCCCATGCCCTGAGGCATCCCGACTCCGGCTCGGCCGAGTGCGGACGATCCGTTCGGGCCGCCTGTCCGGAGGGCCGGCTCAGATGTCGGTGACGCGCAGGCCGGCGTGGGCCTTGTAGCGGCGGTTGACCGAGATCAGGTTGGCGACGAGCGACTCGACCTGGTGGGCGTTGCGCAGCCGGCCGGCGAAGACGCCGCGCATGCCGGGGATCCGGCCGGCTAGGGCCTGGACGAGCTCGACGTCGGCACGGTCCTCGCCCAGGACCATCACGTCCGTGTCGATCTCCTCCAGCGAGGTGTCCTGGAGGAGGACGGCGGAGAGGTGGTGGAAGGCGGCGGCGACCCGGGAGTCCGGGAGGAGCGCGGCGGCCTGCTCGGCGGCGGAGCCCTCCTCGGGCTTGAGGGCGTAGGCGCCCTGCTTGTCGAAGCCGAGCGGGTTGACGCAGTCGACGACGAGCTTGCCGGCGAGCTCCTCCCGCAGGGACTCCAGGGTCTTGGCGTGACCGTCCCACGGCACGGCGACGATCACGATGTCGCTGCGGCGGGCGCACTCGGCGTTGTCGGCGCCCTCGACGCCGTGGCCGATCTCCCCGGCGGCCTCCTGCGCGCGGTCGGCGGCGCGGGAGCCGAGGATCACCTTCTGGCCGGCCTTGGCGAGCCGGTAGGCGAGGCCGCGGCCCTGGTCGCCGGTGCCGCCGAGGACGCCGACGACGAGGCCGGAGACGTCGGGGAGGTCCCAGGGGTCCTTGGGAGCGGCCTTGGGCGCGGCGGGAGCGGTGGTGCCGGTGGAGTCGCTGGAGGAAGTCATGGCCCCGACATTACCGACCGGTCGGGGTGCCGGGGGCGTCCGGCCGAAGCCAGTCCGGCGGCGACCGCCGGACGCCGGGACTCCCGTACGGGCGGCCCGCAGGACACGGCCGGGACTCCCGTACGGGTGGAACCCCGGCAACCCGCCGCGCGGGCACCCCGGCCTGGTGCAGGATGCGGGCCCATGGATGCCGTACGGGTCGCGTTGCTGCGGGAAGTGCTCGCCGGGACGGAGTGGCCGCGGGCGGCCCGCCGGTTCGCGGGCACGCTCCGGTCCTCGGTCGTCCCGCACCGGGGCGGGCTGCTCCTGGTCGGCACCGAGGAGTACGAGCCCTGGCACCTGGCGGCGCACCTGGTCGACGAGTCCGCCTGGTCGGGGCTGCCGGAGCTGGCGCCGACGCTGGTCCGCCACCGGGTGCGGCCGGGTGATCCGGCGCACCTCGCCGTCGGCCTCGGCCGCCTCGAAGCGGCGGGGCGCGGGGCGACGCTGCTGATGGTGGCACCAGAGCGGCCGGACGTGGGGCTGCTCCAGCGGGTGCACGACGCCCGCAGGGCCGGGGCGACGGTGCTCTCGCTCGACGGGGGCGACGAGGAGGTACGGGGGCTCGCGCACGAGACGCTCACGGTGGCGGAGGGGGCGGAGGTGGATCTGGACACGGTGCAGCACCTGGTGAGCGCGGCGGCCGGGGAGAACAGCCTGCCGTCCCCGCGCGGCGGCCGGCGCTTCCGCGACCGGCTCTCGGACCTGGCGGACCGTCTGACGGCCCCGCCCCCGTCCCGCTGGTAACGGGGGCCCGCGCCGTCGGACCTGCAGATATTCGGTTGCCTCGGGCATCTCTCCGACGGAGTATGGCCCCTCGTGTCCCCTGCGCTCGCGAAATTCTCCGCTCTTCTGCCCGATCTGGCGCCGTGGCGCGCGTCGCGCGACTTCCGGCTCCTCTGGGTTCAGGGGCTCGTCACGTTCTTCAGCAGCGCGATGGCGATGATCGCCCTGCCGCTGCAGATCAAGGAGATGACGGGTTCGCCGCTCGCCGTCGGCGCGATGGGCGCGGTCGAGCTGGTGCCGCTGGTGGTGTTCGGACTGTACGGCGGGGCTCTCGCCGACGCGGTCGACCGGCGGAAGGTGATCCTCCTGACCGAGGCGGGTCTCGGCCTGCTCGCCGCGATCCTGCTGGTCAACGCACTGCTCCCGACCCCGATGCTCTGGCCGCTGTACGTCGTCGCGGCCGGCGTATCGGCGCTCGCGGGGCTCCAGCGGCCGGCCCTGGACTCGCTCCTGGCCCGGATCGTGCCGCACGAGCACCAGACGGCGGCGGCCGCGCTGAACTCGCTGCGCTGGCAGATGGGCGCGATCGCCGGCCCGGCGCTCGCGGGCCTGGTGGTGGCGTACGCGGGTCACGCGCCCGCGTACGGCGTGACGATCGCCGGTTTCGCCGCCTCGGTGCTGCTGTGCCGCCGGCTCTCCCCCGCGCCGCCCGCGCACGACGCGGAGAAGCCCTCCCTTCGGGGCATCGCGGAGGGCGCGCGGTACGCCTGGTCGCGGCCGGTGCTGCTGGGCACGTACGCGATCGACCTCGCGGCGATGTTCTTCGCCTTCCCGAACGCGATCTTCCCGTTCCTCGCGGACGAGCTGGACGCGGACTGGGCGCTGGGCCTGATGTACGCGGCGGGTTCGCTGGGCTCCCTGGTGCTCGGCATGACGAGCGGCTGGACGTCGAAGGTGCGACGGCACGGGCTGCTCGTCGCCGCGGGCGCCACCGGCTGGGGCCTGGCCATCGCGGCGGCCGGCTGGTTCGGGAACATCTGGCTGGTCCTGCTCTGTCTGGCCTTCGCCGGGGCGGGCGACATGCTGAGCGGGCTCGGCCGCTCGACCATCTGGAACCAGACGATCCCGGAGGAGCTGCGTGGCCGGCTCGCGGGCATCGAGGTGCTCTCCTACAGCGTCGGCCCGCAGCTCGGCCAGGTCAGGGCGGGCGCGATGGCGGGCTGGACCGGCACCCGGTCGGCGGTCTGGACGGGTGGTGTGGCCTGTGTCGCCTCGGTGGGGCTGCTCTGTCTGGCGCTGCCGAAGCTCCTCACGTACGACTCCGAGACCGACGAGGACTCACTGCGTCGCAAGGCGCAGCAGGAGGCCGCGCGGGCGGACGCCGCACAGGGGGAGTCGGCGCGGGCGGACGCCGCCCAGCGGGATGCCGCGCCGGAGAAGGCGGCCGGGGCCGTCTGAACGGTCCCGGCCGCGTCCCGTGCCCTAGTCGGGGTTCTCCTCGGTCCGGCTGCTGTCGTGCCAGCGCGGGTCGGTCTCCCACTCCAGGTTCCGCTCGCGGGCGGTCTCCATCGCGTGGGAGGCCTCCTCACGGGTGGCGTACGGGCCGAAGCGGTTCTTGGCCGGGCACTCTGGGCCCTCTTCGACCTTTTTGTGCTCCAGGCAGTAGTACCACTCACCCGGTTTGCCCACGGTGCGCTTCTTGAACAGGGCCATCGTCGTCGGCTCCTTCCTCCGAGACCATGCTGCCCCAGACCTGGTCGTTAGACTCGCTGGCATGTCTGGCCAGTCGCTTCTCGTCCCGGGGGAGCTTTCCCCCCATCGCTCCGTTCCGGGCTCCATCCGCCGCCCCGAGTACGTCGGGAAGCCCGCCCCGACCCCGTACAGCGGGCCCGAGGTGCAGGATTCCGACACCGTCGAACGGATGCGGATCGCCGGCCGCATCGCCGCTCGGGCGATGGAGGAGGCCGCCAAGCACATCGCTCCCGGTGTCACCACCGACGAGCTCGACCGGGTCGCGCACGAGTTCATGTGCGACCACGGCGCGTATCCCTCCACCCTCGGCTACCGCGGGTTCCCGAAGTCGTTGTGCGCCTCGGTCAACGAGGTCATCTGTCACGGGATCCCGGACTCCACCGTCCTGCGCGACGGCGACATCGTGAACCTGGACGTCACGGCGTACATCAACGGTGTCCACGGCGACAACAACGCCACCTACCTCTGCGGTGACGTCGACGAGGAGTCGCGGCTCCTCGTGGAGCGGACCCGGGAGTCCCTGAACCGCGCGATCAAGGCGGTGAAGCCGGGCCGCCAGATCAACATCATCGGGCGGGTCATCGAGTCGTACGCCAAGCGCTTCGGCTACGGCGTCGTCCGTGACTTCACCGGTCACGGCATCAACTCGTCCTTCCACTCCGGCCTGATCGTCCCGCACTACGACTCGCCCCACCACACCACCGAGATCAAGACCGGCATGACCTTCACCATCGAGCCGATGCTGACGCTCGGCACCCACGACTACGACATGTGGGACGACGGCTGGACCGTGGTGACCAAGGACCGGAAGCGGACCGCGCAGTTCGAGCACACGCTCGTCGTGACCGAGGACGGGGCGGAGATCCTCACGCTGCCCTGATTCCGGACGCCCCCCGCACATGCTCCGAGGCCGTACGTTGCCCCGGGCCCGCGAGTGGGTAGCTGTTTTGCCGACAGGACGTCGGGAACCAGTTGACTTAGGTAAGCCTAACTTGGCAGGATCGTCACTGGTTCCCGTCCCATCGGTCCCGGAGGCACGCTTTGGACACGCCCTTCTCCACGCTCATCCGTACGGCCTCGCACGAGCAGCACACGGAGGCGGAGACGTCGTCCTTCATGGGCGACCTCCTGGGCGGACGTCTGGCCGTCGACGCCTACGCCCGGTACACGGAGCAGCTCTGGTTCGTGTACCGCGCCCTGGAGGACGGCGCGGAGGCCCTGCGCGACGACCCGGTCGCCGGGCCGTTCATACAGCCCGAGCTGTTCCGCACGACCGCCCTCGAACAGGACCTCGCCCATCTGCGCGGCCCCGACTGGCGCGCCGGGGTCTCCCCGCTGCCCGCCACCGAGGCGTACGCCGAGCGGGTCGCCGAGTGCGCCCGTGACTGGCCCGCCGGGTACGTGGCCCACCACTACACGCGCTACCTGGGCGACCTGTCGGGCGGTCAGATCATCCGCGACAAGGCGGAGCGCACCTGGGGCTTCACGCGCAAGGGCGACGGCGTCCGCTTCTACGTCTTCGACGACATCTCCAACCCGGCCGCGTTCAAGCGGGCGTACCGGGAGCTGCTCGACGGGGTGAACGCCGACGACCTGGAGAAGCAGCGGATCGTCGACGAGTGCAAGCGCGCGTTCGCCTTCAACAGCGCGGTCTTCCACCAGCTGGGCGGCGAGTTCCCGCTCAGCGCCTGAGCCTTCGGGGCCTCACCCGCTCGGCACGCGGCCCCTCGGGACCTCGTGCTCAGCGGGTGAGCGTCCCCTCCAGGCGGACCCGTCCGCCGAGTTCCACGATGCCGTCGGGGCCGGGGGCGGTGAGCAGCTGCGACCCCCGGCCCTGCGTGATGTTCAGGGCCCGTCCCAGCTCCGCCGTGAGCAGCAGGGCCGCCGCGCCGGTGGCCTCGTCCTCGTCGATGCCGTCGCCCCGCCCCGGGAACGCCCGTGCCCTGATCCGCCCCGCGGCCTCCTCCTCCCAGGCCCAGGCGTAGATCCACTCCCCCGGCTCGGGTACGACGAGCGCGTCCACCTCGGCGGCGGAGCCGTACTGCCGCAGGGTCCGCGGCGGTGCCCACTCGGCGCGCGCCTCGATCCAGGTGAACTCCCCGTCGCCGCGCACCCACACCTCGCCGGCGGGCGGGTGGACGACCTCCAGGTCGAGCAGCCAGGCGGCCCCGACGAGCGGGTGCCCGGCGAACGGCAGCCGCAGGCCGGGGGTGTAGATGTCGACGATCCCGCGCTCCGGGTCGTCCACGAACACGGTCTCGCTGAACCCGAGCTCCTTGGCGAGCGCCTGCCGGGAGGCCTCGTCGGGGTGGTCACGGGCGTCCCGTACGACTCCGAGGGCGTTGCCGTACCGGCCGTCGCCCGCGCAGAAGACCCGGAGGACGTCGATGTCAGTGGCGATCGTGTTCATGGCAGAAATTGAACCATTCCACGACACGCGGGCAGGGCCGCACCCGGGAATCGGGCGTGGCCCCGCCTGGCGGGGTGGTGGATCAGGACTCCTTCGCTCGGCGGCGCACCGCGACGACGACGGCCGCGCCCACGACGTCTCCGCCGAGAGCGTGCTCTCCCTCGGGCCTCCTGCGCGTCTGCCGGGAGCGGGCCGCGGCCGGGGACGCCGTGGTGGTCGTGCTGCACGACCTCGGGCTAGCGGCGGCGCACGCGGACCGGGTCGGGGTGCTGCACGGCGGGCGGGTCGCGGTGGAGGGGCCGCCGTCGGAGGTCTTCGAGGAGGAGCTGCTGAGCCGGGTGTACCGGCAGCCGGTGGAGGTGTTCCCGCACCCGGGGACCGGCGTCCCTCTCGTCGCACCGAGGCGGACGGCAGCGGACGGGAGCGGACCGGCCCGGTCGGGGTGAGCCGGACCGGGCCGAACCGAAGCCGGACCGGGCCTGAGTGAAGCCGGCGCAGGCCGAACGAGCCGGCGTCGCGGTCGGCCCGGCCCGGAGCGAGCCGGTCTCGGGGGCGGCGCGAAGCCCGTCGTCTCCCGTCGTCGTCCGTCGTGTTGCGGTGCGGTCCTGCGCGTAGCCCCGCGCGGGACCGAAACCGGGACAATACCCCTTCCTTGACCGGCTCTTGACCTGACCATGAGGACCTCATGAGGCCCCCGTGATCCTGCCGTGTCCGATGCGTCGGATCTGAGAGCCGAATCACTGGACGGCCGGGCATGGCTGAGGTAAGCCTCGGTTAAGTTAGGTCCGCCTCAGTCCCCGCCCCCGCGTTTCTGGAGTTCTCATGCGAGCCGTTCGCCTCTCAGTCGTCACCGCCGCAGCGACCGCCGCGGCGTTGGCCGCCGTCACCGGCTGCACCGAGAAGAGCGACGCCAAGGCGGACGACGGCACGGTCACCGTCGTCGCCAAGGACGACTCCTGCGAGGTCTCGAAGAAGGAGTTCCCGGCCGGTCATCTGAAGCTGGCCGTCGAGAACCGCGGCTCCAAGGTGACCGAGGTGTACGTCCTCTACCCGGACGACCGGATCGTCACCGAGCGCGAGAACATCGGCCCCGGTACGAAGGCCACGATCACCGCCGAGGTCAAGGCCGGCGCCTACGCGATCGCGTGCAAGCCCGGCATGGTCGGCGAGGGCATCCGCCAGCAGGTCAAGGCCACCGGCGGCGCCGCGGGCACCAAGCGGTCCCCCGAGATGGACGCGGCCGTCGCCGCCTACCGCCAGTACGTCCAGGCCCAGGCCGACGCGACGCTGCCCAAGGTGAAGGTCTTCACCGACGCCGTCCGCGCCGGTGACGTCGAGGCCGCGAAGAAGGCCTACGCCGGATCCCGGATCGGCTGGGAGCGCACCGAGCCGGTCGCCGAGTCCTTCGGCGACATCGACCCCAAGGTCGACGTCCGCGAGGACGGCCTGGAGGAGGGCCAGGACCCGGCCAAGGACTGGACCGGCTGGCACCGCCTGGAGAAGGCCCTGTGGAAGGACAAGAAGCTCGGCGCCGCGGAGAAGACCCTCGCCGACACCCTCGACAAGGACCTCGCGGACTGGGTGAAGCGGGTCGGCAAGGCCGAGATCACCCCGACCTCCATGGCCAACGGCGCCAAGGAGCTCCTGGACGAGGTCGCCACCGGCAAGGTCACCGGCGAGGAGGAGCGCTACTCCCACACCGACCTCGTCGACTTCAAGGCCAACGTCGAGGGCGCGCAGAAGTCCTTCGACCTGCTCAAGCCGGTCGCCACCAAGAACGACCCGAAGCTCGTCGCCGAGCTGGACAAGCAGTTCGCCGCGCTGAACACGCTCCTCGACAAGTACCGCACGGACAAGAACGGCTACGACTTCACCTCCTACGAAAAGGTCGGCAAGCCCGAGCGCAAGGAGCTCTCGGACGGCGTCAACGCGCTGGCCGAACCGCTCTCCAAGCTCGCCGCCGCCGTCGTCAAGTAACCGAGAGGTGCCGGACATGAGCAAGCCCGCCGACGAGACCCCCGCACGGGAGGGCGCCGCGCCCTCCCGCCGTACCGTCGTCGCCTGGGGCGGTGCCGGGCTCGCGCTCGGCGCCGCCGCGGCCGGCGGCGGCGCCCTGCTGACCCGGGACGGGGACACCTCCGTGCCCGTCGCCGACAGCGGCTCCGCCGTGCCGTTCCACGGCACCCACCAGGCCGGGATCGCCACCGCCGTCCAGGACCGGCTGCACTTCGCCGCCTTCGACGTGAAGACGAAGGACCGCGCCGAACTGATCCAACTCCTCAAGGACTGGACGCGGGCCGCCGAGCGCATGACGGCCGGTGCCGAGGTGGGCGAGGGGGCGTACGGCGGGCTGCCGGAGGCGCCGCCGGACGACACCGGCGAGGCCCTCGGTCTCAAGCCCTCCCGCCTCACCCTCACGATCGGCTTCGGCCCCACGCTCTTCGACGGGCGCTTCGGGCTGAAGGACAAGCGGCCCGGGGCCCTGGTGGAGCTGCCCAAGTTCCCGGGCGACAACCTCGACGCGGCGCGCAGCGGCGGCGACCTGTGCGTCCAGGCCTGCGCGGACGACCCGCAGGTCGCCGTGCACGCCATCCGGAACCTGGCGCGGATCGGCTTCGGCAAGGTCGCCGTGCGCTGGTCGCAGCTGGGCTTCGGCAAGACGTCCTCGACGACCCCGGACGCCCAGACCCCCCGCAACCTCTTCGGCTTCAAGGACGGCACCCGCAACATCGCGGGCACCGAGACCGAGCGGCTCGCGCGGCACGTGTGGGTCTCCGGCAAGGACGCCGAGGGCCCCGCGGCCTGGATGGACGGCGGCTCGTACCTCGTCGCCCGCCGGATCCGGATGAACGTCGAGACCTGGGACCGCACTCCGCTCGCCGAGCAGGAGGACATCTTCGGCCGCGACAAGCGCGAGGGCGCGCCCGTCGGCAAGGCCAAGGAGCACGACGCGCCGTTCCTGAAGGCGATGAAGCCGGACTCCCACGTCCGGCTCGCCCACCCGGACACCAACTCCGGGGCGACGATCCTGCGGCGCGGCTACTCCTTCACCGACGGCACGGACGGCCTCGGCCGCCTGGAGGCGGGCCTGTTCTTCCTGGCGTACCAGAAGGACGTGCGGACCGGTTTCATCCCGGTGCAGACCTCCCTGGCCCGCGCCGACGCCCTCAACGAATACATCCAGCACGTGGGTTCGGCAGTGTTCGCCGTCCCGCCGGGCGTCCGCGACAAGGACGACTGGTGGGGCCGGGCACTGTTCGCGTAGCTCTCACGTATCCCAGGAGGGAACCGCCGTGTTCGGCAATTACCTGATCGGCCTGCGCGAGGGCCTGGAGGCCAGCCTGGTCGTCTGCATCCTCATCGCCTACCTCGTCAAGACCGGCCGGCGGGACGCGCTGAAGCCGATCTGGATCGGCATCGGCGTGGCCGTCGGTGTGGCCCTGGCCTTCGGCGCGGGCCTCGAATTCGGTTCCCAGGAGCTGACCTTCGAGGCGCAGGAGCTGCTCGGCGGCTCGCTGTCGATCGTCGCGGTCGTCCTGGTGACCTGGATGGTCTTCTGGATGCGGCGCACGGCCCGGCACCTCAGGGCCGAGCTGCACGGGAAGCTGGACGCGGCCCTGCAGATGGGCACGGGCGCGCTGGTGGCCACCGCCTTCCTGGCGGTGGGCCGCGAGGGCCTGGAGACGGCGCTGTTCGTGTGGGCGTCGGTCCGGGCGTCCTCGGACGGCACGTTCGCTCCGCTGGCCGGGGTCCTCCTCGGGCTGCTCACGGCGGTGCTCCTCGGCTGGCTGTTCTACCGGGGCGCCCTGAAGATCAACCTGGCGAAGTTCTTCACCTGGACCGGCGGAATGCTGGTCGTGGTGGCGGCGGGTGTGCTGGCGTACGGCGTGCACGACCTCCAGGAGGCGCGCTTCCTCGACGGCCTCGCGGACAAGGCCTTCGACATCTCGGCGACGATCCCGCCGGACAGCTGGTACGGCACGCTCCTCAAGGGCGTCTTCAACTTCCAGCCGAACCCGACGGTCCTTCAGGTCACGGTGTGGGCGCTGTATCTGATCCCGACGCTCGCGCTGTTCCTGGCCCCGATAGGGTCGGGTCCGTCCGTGCGGGTGAAGAAGCAGAAGGCGACCGATGAGAAGGCTGACGCTGAGGCGAGCGCCGGGACGACCGCTTGAGCGGCTGTCGGCACGGCGGCCCACGAGACTCCTTGCGGCGACGGCGGCGGCGACCGTCCTGACGCTGACGGCGAGCGGCTGTGTGACCGTGCACGGCGAACTCGCGCTGATGCCGCCGGCGACGGAGGCCGAGGCCGCGCAGGCCCTGGCCGATTTCACGAGCGCCTACAACAAGGCCGACAAGGCCTATGACCCGGCCCTGGACGCGGGCCGGGTCACCGGTCCGTTCGGGGAGGTCAACCAGGCGGGCCTGCGCGCGCGGGCGGTCACCACCCCCGGCGGCAACCCGAACCACCGGCCCCTCGAACTCACGGACGCGCGGTTCCTCCTGCCCAAGAAGGCGGGCTGGCCGCGCTGGTTCCTCGCGGACACCGACTCCAACCGGGACACCGACGAGGGTCCCGGCGACCAGCGCTGGCTGCTGGTCTTCGTACGCAACGGGCCCCAGCAGCTGTGGGAGGCCGCCCATCTGGTGATCCTCGGCCCGTCGCAGGTGCCCGAGTTCGCCGAGGAGGGCGGGTACGCGGTGCCGGTCGCCGCGGACACCGACGCGCTGGCGGTCGCGCCCGAGGACCTCGGCGGGGAGTACACCGCGTTCCTGAAGGACGGGCAGCCGGGGCAGTTCACGGCGGGCGCGCACACGTCCCTGTGGCGGGAGCAGCGGCAGAAGGGCGCCAAGCGGCCGGGGCTCGCCACCCAGTACATCGACCGGGCCGCGGACCAGGGCGACTTCGCGCCGCTCGGGCTGCGGACGAAGGACGGCGGCGCGTTCGTCTTCTTCGCGACGCGGTTCTTCGAGCGCCAGACGGCGGCGCCGGGCTACCGGCCCAAGGTGGACCCCGCCGTCAAGGCGCTGCTGACCGGCGAGGTCGAGAACACCGTCACCAAGGAGTGGGTGTCCAACCAGGTGGCCCTGGTGAAGCCGGCGGGTACGGACCGCGACGGGGTCACGATCACGGGCCGCCTCCAGGGCGTGGTGGGCGCACAGGGCTCGTAGCGGCCCACCGGAGGACCGGACCGGGGGCCCTCGGAGAGCCGGCGGGCCGCGGGCCTCGGAGGGGCGAGCGGGCCTCGGGCCTCGGAGGAGCGAGCGGGCCGCGGGGGCCTCGGAAGGGCGAGCGGGCCGTGGACCGCGGAAGGCGGTCCCGGCCCCCGTTCTCAGCGGGTCAGGGGCCAGGCGATCTCGTGGGCCGTGTGCTCGCCGTTCCCCTCCGCCTCGCGCTCGGCCGCGTGGCGCGCGCAGGCGTCCTGGAGGGTTTCGAGGAGGTTCAGCGGGTCGGGCAGCGGGTGCTCGGGGCCGCGGACCCAGGCGACGACCGGATGGGCGCCCTCGTCGCCGGGGAGCCGGGCCGGCGGTACGA
Source organism: Streptomyces sp. NPDC017246 (assembly GCF_044331325.1). Taxonomy (NCBI): domain Bacteria; kingdom Bacillati; phylum Actinomycetota; class Actinomycetes; order Kitasatosporales; family Streptomycetaceae; genus Streptomyces; species Streptomyces sp. NPDC017246. The sequence goes on from NZ_JBIRMW010000001.1 coordinate 51,503, forward strand.
GGACGTAGCTGCCGCGGCAGTGCCAGCGCAGCCCCGGGTGCTCGTCCATCGTCTCGGGGTGGCAGTCGAGCTCACAGGGCCACCACTCGTCCTCGTCCTCGGGGGTGCCGCGGGTGGCGGTGAAGAACAGCATCCGTCCGCCGACGGTGTCGATCTCGGCGGACTCGGCGACGGGCCCGACCTCGACGCCCTCGGCGAGGAGGCGCTCCAGGGCGGCGCGGCCGGCGGCGAGCGGTACGTCGAGGACGTCGTGGACCATGCCGGTGGCGGTGACGAAGTTCGCCTCGGGCTCGTTGCGGGCCCAGCGCTCGATCTGGCCGCGGTCGGTGGTCGACTGCGTCTGCCAGGCGAAGGAGACGGGGTGCCGGGCGGGGGTGGGACAGCCGATCCGCTCACAGGAGCAGCTGTAGCCGACGGGGTACGCGGCGGGGGCCAGGGGCATCCCGGCGGCGGCGATGGCCAGGAGCAGCGTCTCGCGGTCATTCTCGTCGTCGGCCGCGGTGCGTTTCGGGCGCCTGCGCAGCCACTGTGCGAGTTTGCTCTCCGTGCCGCGGTAGCGGCCGATGCCGTCGCCCATCTATCCCCTCACACCTCATGCTCGCCCGTTCGGCTCTGCCCATGGTCCCACCATCCTGCGCCTCGGGTGACCGGAGTGCGGAACCGGGGTGCGGAACGAAGCACTCCTCCTGGGCGCGCGCCGTGGTGCCCGGCGGCCCCGCGGGGCCTCAGGCCCTCGGGGCGAGGCCGCGCAGGGCTAGGTCGACGAGGGCGTCGGCGTAGGCGTGGGTCAGCGGCAGGGTGCGGTGGATCCAGCGGTGGTGGAGCGGACCGACGAGGAGTTCGAGGGCGATGCGGGGGTCGACGTCCGGGTCGACGTCGCCGGCGGCCCGGGCGGCCTCGATACGGCGGACGTAGTACGCGAGCTGGGGTTCGAGGAGCGCCTCGGTGAAGCGGGCGCCGAGCTCGGGGTCGACGACGCCCTCGGCGGCGAGGGCGCGGGTGGGGGCGTCGAAGGCGGGGTCGTTCATCTCGTCGACGGTGGCGCGGAGGACGTACTTGAGGTCGGCGGCGAGGTCTCCGGTGTCGGGGATCTCACTGTCGGCGTCGCCCCCGAGGGCCTCGTTGGCCCGGGCCGCGAGGTCGAGGAAGGCGTCGAGGAGGACGGCCGCCTTGGAGGGCCACCAGCGGTAGATGGTCTGCTTGCCGACGCCGGCGCGGGCGGCGATGCCCTCGATGGTGGTCTTCGCGTAGCCGGCCTCGGAGACGAGGGCGAGGGCGGCGTCGAAGATGGCGCGGCGGGAACGCTCGCTGCGGCGGGAGGCGTCGGGGGCCTTGGTCTCGGGCATGACCCCAATCTAACAGCGGGCGAGACGTCACGTCTCGCGGAGTGTGGCCGAAATCGAACCACCCGAACGGTCCACTGCGCGCAGGGCCCGGAGGGCGGACCATGGGGTCCACCGATCCGGCGGATCCTCCGACGTCTCGGCCCCTTCCGTCCGCCCGTCCGTGAGGAGCCCTCATTGCGCACCACTCCGCGCGCGTCCTCGCCCCGCCGTTACCTGATGTGCCCACCCACGCACTTCTCGGTGACGTACTCCATCAACCCCTGGATGGACCCCACGAAACCGGTCGACCTGCCGCTCGCCCTCGCCCAGTGGGAGGACCTGCGCGACCGCTACCGCGCGCTCGGCCACAGCGTCGAGCTCCTCACCCCCGACCCGGCGCTGCCGGACATGGTCTACGCGGCGAACGGCGCCACCGTCGTCGAGGGCCGGGTCCTCGGCGCGAAGTTCGCCCACCCGGAGCGCGCGGCCGAGGCCGACGCGCATCTGTCCTGGTTCCGCGGAAACGGCTGGGCGGAGGACGCCGTACGGGTCCCGGAGCACGTGAACGAGGGCGAGGGCGACTTCGCCGTCACCGACTCCTGGATCCTCGCGGGGCGCGGTTTCCGCTCCAGCCCGCTCTCCCACGACGAGGCACAGGAGTTCTTCGGCCGCCCGGTGATCGGTCTCGAACTGGTGGATCCGCGCTACTACCACCTGGACACGGCGCTCTGCGTCCTGGACGACGCCCGCGACGAGGTCATGTACTTCCCGGACGCCTTCTCCCCCGGCAGCCGCGCGGTGCTCGCCCGGCTCTTCCCCGACGCCCTGATCGCGACGGCCACGGACGCGGCGGCCCTCGGCCTGAACGCGGTGAGCGACGGCCGGAACGTCCTCCTCCCCCAGGCCGCGGTGGGCCTCTTCGAGCCACTGCGCCGGCGGGGCTTCGAGCCGATCGGCATGGACCTGGGAGAGCTCCTCAAGGGCGGCGGCAGCGTGAAGTGCTGCACCCAGGAGCTGCGCCCCTAGCGGCCCGGCGGTTCGGCGGTTCGGCGGTTCGGCGGTTCGGCGGCCCCGAGGGGTCGACGCCCTCGGGCCGCCTCCGTAGAGTGCCCCTCCTGATCCGCGGAAACGTGACTTCAGGGGGGCATGCTCGGTGGGTGCGCACGACGGGGCTCGATCGGTGCCCGCCCTGGCGGCGGTCGCGGCCCTGCTTCTCGTGGCCGGCTGCCAGTCGCCGGACCGGCGCCCGTGCACGCTGATCGGCGCGGAGTCCGGAGTGACCGTCACCTGGGACCCCGCCGACTTCCCGGCCGGGTCCTCGTACCGGCTCTGCGTCGACCGGGTCTGCCGGAGCCAGGGGGCCCGGCCCTCGGACGACCCTCTCGCGTTCTTCACCGTGGAGCTGCCGGAGGTCACCGGCGAGCAGCGGGTGACGGTGCGCTTCCAGGTCGGCGGCCCGGCCGGGGACCGCACGGTCTACGACCGCACCGTCCCGCTCACCCTGCGCAGGCACGCCCCCAACGGCGAGGGCTGCGACCCCGTCGTCTGGCAGGCGGGCGTCCGCGCCGACCTCCGGCGCGGCCTGGTCGCCCCCGGCTGACACCGCCCGACCGGGACCGCCGCCGGACCCGTCCCGGCCCTTGTCCTAGCCCTCGTCCTCCGGCGGCCAGGAGTCGCCCCACTCGGCGTCGCGGGCCTGCTTGTAGACGGCCCCGTGGCGCTTGGTCACCGTGTCGCGGGCGAGACCGTCCCGGCCGCACAGCTCCAGGAGGACCAGGCCCTTGCGGATCTGCGGCCTGCGCGTGATCCGGGAGACCGCCGGCGCCGGCGGGAACCTGGTCGCCGCCACGTAGCTGTACTTCTCGTCCTCGTACGGCAGCGAACCGCCCTTGACCTGGCGGTGCAGCGAGGAGCGGCTCACCCGGGCCGAGAAGTGGCACCAGTCCGTGCCCGGCTCGATCGGGCAGGCCCCGCTGTGCGGGCAGGGCGCGGCGACGGTGAACCCGGCCTCGACGAGCAGGGTGCGGGCCGCGATGATCCGCTCGTAGCCGTCGGGGGTGCCGGGCTCGACGATCACGACCGTCTCCGCCGCGCGCGCCGCCTCCGTCACGAGCGCCGTCCGGTCCGCCGGCGTCAGCTCCTTGAGCACGTACGAGATGGTGACGAGGTCCGTCTCCGCGAGCTTCAGCGCGCCGCCGATCCGGGCGGTGCGCCACTCGGCGTCCAGGGTCCCGGCGGCCAGCTCGCGTCCGAGGGCGAGGGCGGGTTCCGCCCAGTCCAGGACGGTGGTGCGGGGCGGCTCCTCGTCCCAGGCCCCGGCGACGGCCCAGCCGGCCGCGCCGGTCCCGCCGCCGACGTCCGTGTGGGTGCGCGGCTCCCAGTCGGGCGCCGCGGCGCGCAGGGCGCCGAGGGCGCCCCGTACCGCCTCGAAGGTCGCCGGCATCCGGTACGCGGCGTACGCGGCGACGTCGGAGCGGTCGCGCAGCACGGGGGCGTCGGTCGGGGTCGTGCCCCGGTAGTTGGCGATCAACCGGTCGACGGCCCGGGCGGCCTGGCGGGGAGGGAGCCCGTCGAGGAGCCCGGCGAGGGCGGCGCGCAGGGAGTCGGCGGAGGGAGCGGAGGCGGTCACCGAGACAGTCTAGGCGGCCTCGTCGGTGGACCCGGCGGCCTCGGTCCCGGTCGTTCCGGGGGCCGTCCGCCACGGGCGGCACAGGCCCAGGAAGCAGGCCATGGCCAGGATCGCGCAGGTCAGCTGGACGAGGGCCATCGGGACCGCGGTGTGCTCGCCCGCGATGCCGACCAGCGGGGAGGCGACGGCGCCGACGAGGAACGAGGTCGTGCCGAGGAGCGCGGACGCGGACCCGGCGGCGTGCGGAGTGCGCATCAGGGCCTGGGCGTTGGTGTTCGGCATGGCGAGGCCCATGGCGGACATGAGGACGAAGAGTCCGGCCGCCACCGGGACGAGCCCGACCTCCCCGAAGACTCCGCTGGTCATCAGGAGCAGGGCGAGGGCGGAGACGAGGATGATGCCGAGCCCCCAGCCGAGTGCCTTGTCGAGGCTGACGCGGCCGATGAGCAGCTTGCCGTTGATCTGGCCGACGGCGACGAGCCCGATGGAGTTGAGGCCGAAGAGCAGGCTGAAGGTCTGGGGCGAGGCGCCGTAGATCTCCTGGACGACGAACGGCGAGGCGGAGATGTACGCGAAGAGGGCGGCGAAGGCGAGTCCGCCGGTCAGCATGTATCCGGCGAAGACCCGGTCGGTGAGCAGGCCCTTCATGGTGCGCAGGGCCTGGCCGACCCCGCCCTCGTGCCGGCGGTCGGCCGGCAGTGTCTCGTCGAGGAATCGCCAGACGACCAGGGTGAGCAGGACGCCGATCACGGTGAGGACGTAGAAGACGCCCCGCCAGTCGGTGATCCGCAGGATCTGGCCGCCGATCAGGGGCGCGACGATCGGGGCCGCGCCGGAGATCAGCATGAGTGTGGAGAAGAAGCGGGCCATCTCCACGCCGTCGTACAGGTCGCGGACGACGGCGCGGGCGATGACGATGCCGGCGGCGCCCGCGAGGCCCTGGAGCAGCCGGAAGCCGATGAGGAGTTCGGCGCTGGGCGCGAGGGCGCAGACGGCGGTGGCGAGGACGTAGACGACCATGCCGATGAGCAGCGGGCGGCGGCGGCCCCACTTGTCGCTCATGGGGCCGACGACGAGCTGGCCGAGGGCCATGCCGGCGAGGCAGGCGGTGAGGGTGAGCTGGACGGTGGCGGCGGGGGCGTTGAGCGCGCCGGTGACCTCCGGAAGTGCCGGGAGGTACATGTCCATGGAGAGCGGGGGCAGCGCGGTCAGTCCACCGAGGACGAGGGTGACGAGCAGCCCGGTGCGCCGGGCTGCGGTCACCCCGGCGGCGGTCACACCGGTGGCGGTCGCGGCGGCGGTCGCGGCCGCGGCGGTCGCGGCGTCAGCCCGGGGAGCGCTTTCGGTTATGTGCCCTTGTGTTGTTTTCTGGCCGCTCTCCGGCATCGACCGCTCCATTTCGTTGAATTCTTGCCTATGCTCTCAGCTCGACCGGCATGGTCGAGACCTTTTTTGGGGTGGGGATGGACGCGAACAGAACAGTGCGCTGGGGAATCCTGGCGACGGGTGGCATAGCGGAGCGGTTCACCACGGACCTGCTGACGCTCGACGGCGCCGAGGTCGTCGCCGTGGCCTCCCGCACGGAGGCCTCGGCCAAGGCCTTCGCCGACCGGTTCGGGATTCCGCGGGCGTACGGCGAGTGGGACCGGCTCTTCGCCGACGAGGACGTCGACGTCGTGTACGTGGCGACCCCGCACCACGCGCACCGGGAGGCCGCCGGCCGCGCCCTGGAGGCGGGCAGGGCGGTGCTCTGCGAGAAGGCTCTCACGCTCAACGCGCGCGAGGCCGAGGAACTCGTCACACTCTCCCGGGACCGGGGCCTCTTCCTGATGGAGGCCATGTGGATGTACTGCAACCCGCTGATCCGGCAACTCGTGGAACTGGTCCGTGACGGGGCGATCGGCGAGGTCAGGACCGTACAGGCGGACTTCGGGCTCGCGGGCCCGTTCCCGGCGGACCACCGGCTGCGGGACCCGGCGGTGGGCGGCGGGGCGCTGCTCGACCTCGGCGTGTACCCGGTGTCCTTCGCGCAGCTGATCCTGGGCGAGCCGGACACCGTCCAGGCACACGCGCTGCTCTCGCCGGAGGGCGTGGACCTCAACACGGGCATGCTCCTCGGCTGGGGCTCGGGCGCGTCGGCCCTGCTGTCCTGCTCCCTCGTCGCGGACACGCCGCTGACGGCGTCCGTGACGGGTTCGCTCGGCCGGATCGACGTCCCGCGCGGCTTCTTCTTCCCGGAGCGGTTCACGCTGCACCGCGACGGCCGGGAGCCGGAGGAGTTCGTGTCGCGGAACGACCCGCACTCCTTCCGGCACGAGGCCGCCGAGGTCATGCGCTGCCTCCGGGCGGGCGAGACGGAGTCCCCGCTCGTCCCGCTCGAAGGCTCGCTGGCGGTGATGCGGACGCTCGACGCGGTACGGGACCGCATCGGCGTCCGCTATCCGCAGGAGACGGCCACCCCGGCCTGAACGCGGCGGGCGGACGCCCCCGCCCGAACACGGGAGGCGGACGACCTCACGCGGGCTTGAGGCCCGGGTCGCCCGCCTCCGTGACGAAGGAGGCGGCCGTGGTGACGGGGGCGCCCGGGGTCGTCACGTACGGAACCGTGCGGAAGTCGGCGCGGGCGCCGTCCTCGCCGAGCGCGACCGTCACATAGCCGCGCCGTCCGTCGTAGAACCCCAGGTGCGGGTTGGCCTGGCGGAGCCGGTCGTAGTTGGCCGGCCGCTCGGCACCGTTCTTGCCGCTGCTGATCGAGGTGGCGACGATCTCGGTGCCGACGGTCCGGGAGGCCGGGTCGCGGAAGTCGGCCTTGATGTCGAGGCCGTAGCCGACGTGGACGTCCCCGGTGAGCACCATCAGGTTCTCCACCCCGGCGGCGTCCGCCCCCGCGAGGATCCGCTGCCGGGAGGCCGGGTAGCCGTCCCAGGAGTCCATGGAGAGCAGGAAGTCCGCGGTGGGGCGGTCGCGGCGCTCGGCGAACACGACCTGCTGCGGCAGGACGTTCCAGCGGGCCCGGGACCGGCGCCAGCCGTCGAGCAGCCAGCGCTCCTGGGTGGCGCCGGTCAGCGTCCGCGCCGGATTCTCGGACTCGGGACCCGGCACCTGCCAGCCGTCGCCGTACGCCTGGTCGGAGCGGTACTGGCGGGTGTCGAGGATGTCGAACTGGGCGAGGCGCCCGAAGCCCAGCCGCCGGTAGAGCCGCATGTCGGGACCCTGGGGCCGCTGGGGCGCGCGCAGCGGCTGGTGCTCCCAGTAGGCGCGGTAGGCGGCGGCGCGGCGGAGCAGGAACTCCTCCGGCGGGACGCTGTTCTCGGGGATGCCGCCCGCGTAGTTGTTCTCCGTCTCGTGGTCGTCCCAGGTGACGACGAAGGGGTGGGCGGCGTGCGCGGCCCGCAGGTCGGGGTCCGACTTGTAGAGCCCGTAGCGGAGCCGGTAGTCGTCGAGGGTGAGCGTCTCCCGGTTGAAGACGGCCGGGAGGGTGCGGTCGGTGTAGGCGCGGGCGCCGCCGGTGGCGTTCACGGCGTACTCGTACAGGTAGTCGCCGAGATGGAAGACGACGTCGACGTCCTCCTGGGCGAGGTGCCGGTAGGCCGTGAAGTACCCGTCGTGGTACGCCTGGCAGGAGACGGCCGCCAGCTTGAGCGCGGTGGTGCGGGCCCAGGGGGCGGGCGCCGTGCGGGTACGGCCGACGGGGCTGGTCCAGTCGCCGACGCGGAAGCGGTAGAAGAACGCCCGGTCGGGGTCGAGGTGCTCGACCTCGACGTGGACGGTGTGCCCGAACTCCGGATGCGCGGTGGCCCGGCCGCGCCGCACGATCCGGGTGAAGCGCTCGTCGCGGGCCAGCTCCCAGTGGACGGAGACCCGGTTGGCGGGCAGTCCGCCGTCGGGCTCGAAGGGGCGGGGCGCGAGCCGGGTCCAGAGCAGCACGGACCCGGGCAGCGGGTCGCCGGACGCCACGCCGAGGGTGAACGGGTCCTCGGCGACACGCCGGCCGTCGAGCTCGGCGGCGGCCGCGGCGCCGGCCGCCGGCAACTGGGTGGCGAAGGCGAGCGCCGCGGCGGCGGCGGTGACGGTGAGGAACCGGCGTCGGCCGAAGTGCCGTGCGGCGGCGCGGAGTTCCTCGGAGTGCTCGGGTACGTCGCGTACGTGGATCATGTGCCCTCCCCAGACGGATGCGGTCCGTCCGTCATTCGAGGGGGACCGGACGACCGCACGTTGTCGGGTACAGAACATCCACGTGTCGGGACAATGAGTTCATGGGGCACACGTCTCGCGTACGCTGCGCGCCCATGAGCATCGCAGTGGTGACGGGAGCGGGTTCGGGCATCGGCCGGAGTGTGGCCCTGGCCCTGGCGACGGCCGGCTGGTCGGTGGCCCTGGCGGGACGCCGGGCCGATGCCCTGGAGGAGACGGCCGCGGCCCTGCCGGCCGGCGACTTCCTGGCCGTGCCGACGGACGTCACCTCACCGGAGGAGGTGACCGCCCTCTTCGCCGCGGTGCGTGACCACTACGGCCGCGTCGACCTCCTCTTCAACAACGCCGGTACGTTCGCGGGCGGCGGCGTCCCCGTCGAGGACCTGGACCCGGCCACCTGGCGCGCGGTCGTCGACGTCAACCTGACCGGCTCGTTCCTCTGCGCCCAGGCGGCCTTCCGGACCATGAAGGAACAGGACCCGCAGGGCGGCCGGATCATCAACAACGGCTCGATCTCCGCCCACGTACCGCGCCCGCACTCGATCGCGTACACGGCGACGAAGCACGCGATGACGGGCCTGACGAAGTCCCTGTCGCTCGACGGACGCCCGTACCGGATCGCGTGCGGTCAGCTCGACATCGGCAACGCGGCGACGGAGATGACCGCCCGCATGCAGACCGGCATCCTCCAGGCCAACGGCGACCTGGCCGTGGAGCCGGTGATGGACGCGGCGGATGTGGCGGCGACGGTGGTGCACATGGCGGCCCTGCCGCTGGAGGCGAACGTGCAGTTCGCGACGGTGATGGCCACGGCGATGCCGTACATCGGGCGGGGTTAGCCCCTCGGGGACCACCCCGCCCGGGGACGGACGGAGTCGGGCCCGGCGGAAGTGAGGCCCGGCCGGAGTCGGGCCCCGTCGGAGTCGGGCCCGGCCGGTGCCGGACCCGCGCGGTCGTGTCAGGCCTGGCCGGTCTCGAAGCGGGCGATCTTGCCGCCGTCGACGGTGAAGCTCCAGCGGGTGCGCATCTCGCCCCAGGTGTCGTTGCGGAAGCGGGCGACGAGACCGAGGCCACCGCTCTTCTCGGACTCGATCTCCATGTGTCCGCGCGAGGCGAAGATCTCCTTCTCCGTCCACTGCTCCAGGTCCCGGTCGGACCCGTCGTCGGACATGGTCGCGCCGGGAGTGAGCGCCTCCTGGAAGGCGGCCTGGTCGTTGGCGTTGAGGGCCGTGACGAACGCGCGCACGGCCGGATCGGTGAGCCGGTCCACGGGGATGGTCATGCCCTACCCGTACACCGCACCGGGCCCCCGGCGCGTGTCGCGCGCCGAAGGAGACCGGCAGCCTGCCCCGGATGACCGACACCGGCCGGCTCCCCGCAGCGATTGGTGCCGCTCGGGCCCCACGACGTACGGAAGACCCCCTCCCTGACGACTTCTCAGCGCCACACAGCCTATGAACTGCGTGTTCACTGGCCCCGGGCACGACCGCCCGGGCAGTCTCCGGGACAACTGCCGCACCCACCCCAGGAGGAGCGATGTCGCACGCCGGCAAGGTCGTCAAGCTGTACGCGAAGGGGGCCCCGGTCGGGGTCGAGGACGGAGCCCTGGTCGGCTTCCTCGCCGACCCGACGCGGGCCGGGGAATGGCTGATCACCCGGGCGGGCGAGGGCTTCCGCCTCACCGCGAAGGGCACGGAGGAGACCATCGCGTCGAACGGCACAGACCGCGCCCCCGCGGTCGTCCGCCCCGACGACTCCCCCGCCTCCGTCTGGCGCTTCCAGCGCGTCGACGACGACGGCACCACCACCATCACCTCGCTCGCCGACCTCCGGGACGGCACGTACGTGCTCGACCAGAACGGACTGGCCCTCGGCCGCGACCTGTTCGAGGACCGGTCCATGTTCCCCAAGCGCGTCTTCGTCCGCACGGACGACCGGGACCCCCAATGGACCGTCGAGGTCCTCGACTGACCTCGCGGAACACGAGCGCGCCCACGGAGCACCCGCCCCATCCGGAACCCTCGGGTGGGGCAGGGCGGTGAGGGCCTCCCCGGCCGGATCGGCCGGGCCGGGTCGGGCGGCCGGGGCGATCAGCCGGGTCGGACGGCCGGATCAGGCGGTGAAGCCCGGCACCACCAGACCGGATTCGTACGCGATGACCACCGCGTGGGTGCGGTTCTGGGCGCCGAGCTTGGTCAGGACGTTCCCGACGTGCGTCTTGACCGTCTCCAGGCTGACCGTGAGCGACTCCGCGATCTCCGGGTTGGACAGGCCGGTGGCCATCAGGCGCAGCACCTCCTCCTCCCGCCCCGTCAGCGCCGCCCTGGGCAGGGCCTCGGCGGAGTCCAGCGGGCGGGCGGCGACCATCCGGCGCAGTGTCGCCGGGAAGAGGATGGCCTCCCCCGCCGCCACCACTCGTACGGCTTCCGCGATCTGCCGGACCGGAAGGCGCTTGAGGACGAATCCGCTGGCTCCCGCGCCGAGCGCGGCGGTGACGTAGTCGTCGTTCTCGAAGGTGGTGATCACGACGACCTTCGGCGGTTCGCCCTGCTCCGCCGGGTCGGCGAGGAGGTGCCGGGTGGCCTCGATCCCGTTCCGGCGCGGCATCCGTACATCCATCAGGACCACGTCGGGGCGCAGTCGCCGCGCCCGCTCGACCGCTTCGACGCCGTCGGCCGCCTCCCCGATCACCGCGAGCCCCGGCTGCGCGGACAGCAGGGTCCGCAGTCCGCTGCGGGTCACCTCGTCGTCGTCCGCGATGAGGACGGTGACGACTTCGCTCGTATCGGGGCCGGTCATGCCGGCAACCGTACGGGCAGCGTGACCGCCAGGCGCCAGTGCGTGGGCCCGTCCGGGCCGGCGACGATCTGCCCGTGCAGCAGGCGCACCCGCTCGGCGAGGCCGGGCAGTCCGTGCCCGGACGTCGGGAAGGCGCCCGCGCGGCGCGCACCCCGGGCCACGCCTTCACCGGCACCCTCACCCGTTTCCGCTCCGGCCCCGGCCCCGGCCCCGGCCCGGTTGACCACACCGAGTTCCAGGACGTCCTGCGCGGCCGCGACCCGGACCTCGATCGGTCCGCCCGCGCCGTGCCGCATCGCGTTCGTCAGGCCTTCCTGAAGAATGCGGTACGCCGCCCGCGACAGCGTCCCCCGCACCCGCGCCGGGTCCCCCGACACGTCGAGCTCCACCACCGCGCCCGCGTGCCGCAGCCGGTCGAGCAGTTCGGGCAGGTCGGCCAGGGTGCGGGACGGGGCCGTCTCGGCCTCCCGTTCACGCAGGACGCCGAGGACGTAGTCCAGGTCCTCAAGGGCGGCCCTGGCCGATTCCTCGATGCTGCGCAGGGCGGCCCGCGCCGCCACCGGGTCGTCGGACATCAGCTCGCCCGCCACCGCGGCCTGGATCGTGGTCGTCGTCAGCGTGTGCCCGATGGAGTCGTGCAACTCGTGCGCCAGCCGGTTGCGTTCGGCCAGCCGGAGTTCCCGCTCGGCCGCCAGCGCGAGCCGCTCGGCCGCCGACGGTCCGAGGAGCCGGGGCGCCGACCACCGCAGAGCCTTGGTCACCGCGGCGCACACGACCGCCGCGAGGAACAGACAGCCGAGCGCCAGGACCCAGCTCTGCCAGCCGCCCGCCACCCGCACCGACCGGCCGAACAGACTCAGCCCCAGTTCGGCGTCGAGCCAGCCCCCCGGGAGGGTCAGGGCGACGAAGAGCAGCACCCCGCCCGCCAGCGCCCCCGACCAGCCCAGCGTCACATGGAGGAGCAGCCAGAGAGGGGTCCGCCAGCGGTCGGCGACGGACGGCGCGGGCGAACGCGTGGGCCCGCGCGCGGCCGTGGGGTCCGGCAGCGACACCTTCAGCAGGCGGCGGGCGGACACGATCAGCACCCGTCGCGTGGTGCGCGCGAGGCCGACCAGCCCGATCAGCGCGGCCCAGACGAGCAGGACCACGACGAACCGCACGGCCGCGGGGGCGGATCGCCAGGCGAGCGCGGGCAACAGCGCGAAGGACAGCAGGGGAAGGCTCGCCAGGACACCGGCCCCGCCGAACAGCGCGCCCGCGTACGTGGAGCGGCGCAGCAGCGCCCCGATTCCCTTGATCATCATCGGCCAGTATGAACGGGCGGCCCCCGCCCGGCCTCCCCCGATCGGGGGAGTACTTTCTCCCGCCTTCCCGCGATGCGCGTCCGCGCCCCGGAAATCATGATCGTGTCCTGCCCGTTCGACGGAAGGACAGCACATGAACTCGCAGGCCGCGAAGACGAATACGTCGAGGTTCCGTCTCCCCCGGACGCGGACGAGGGGCCGCCGACGCGGGGCGCCGGCCGCCGCGGCGGCGGTGGCCCTCGCCGTGGTGACCGCGGGCGCCCTGGCGCCGCCCCCGGCGTTCGCCGTCGCCAAGCCGGACACCGTCCAGCAGGGCCTCGACGTCCTGGTGCGCGAAGGCCAGCCCGCCGCGCTGGCGACCGTCAGGGACCGCGACGGCCGCACCCGTACCTACACGGCGGGAGTCGGCGACCTGGCCACCGGCGCGAAGGTGCCCAGGGACGGTCAGGTACGGATCGGCAGCAACACGAAGACCTTCACCGCCGTGGTCGTGCTGCAACTGGTCGCCGAGGGGAAGATCGACCTCGACGCCTCGGTCGACACCTATCTCCCGGGACTCGTACGCGGGGAGGGGATCGACGGGAACCGCATCAAGGTCCGTCAGCTCCTCCAGCACACGAGCGGAATCCCCGACTACGGGCGGTACGTCCCCGACGAGCTGCTGCAGCACCAGTACTTCGAGCCCCGCGACCTCGTCGACATCGCCCTGCGGTACAAGGCCGACTTCGAGCCCGGAGACAAGTGGGCGTACAGCAACACGAACTACGTGCTGGCCGGCCTGATCGTCCAGAAGGTCACCCACCGCCCCCTCCCCGAGGAGATCGACCGGCGCGTCGTCAAACCCGCCGGGCTGCGCCACACCTACTTCCCCGCACCCGGGGACAGGACCATCCGGGAACGCCACCCGAAGGGCTACCACCGGCTGACTCCGGACGCGCCGCTGCGCGACTTCACCGAGATCGACCCCTCTGCGGGCTGGGCGGCGGGCCAGATGATCTCCACCAACTCCGACCTCAACCGCTTCTTCCGCACGCTCCTCGGCAGCGACCTCCTCCTCCCCGAGGCCCAGCGCGCCCAGATGCGCACCACCGTCCCCATCGTGGGCACCGACTACCACTACGGACTGGGGCTCATGAGCAGGCCGTTGTCGTGCGGCGGCGTCTACTGGGGCCACGGCGGTGACATCGCCGGCTACGAGACCCGGGGCGGCGTCACCGACGACGGCCGCGCCGCCAACGTCGCGGTGACGAGCATCCCGACGGAGGACGCGGGCATCGACGGTGTGCTGAAGGCCGTGGACACGGCGCTCTGCCGCAGCTGAACGGGAACGTCAGTCCAGGCAGAACTCGTTGCCCTCGGGATCGGCCATCACGATCCATCCGGCACTCATCGGGGGCTCCGGCTCGAAGCGGCGCAGCCGCTTCCCTCCCAGCGCGACGAGCCGCTCGCACTCGGCCTCCAGCGCCGCCATCCGCTCGTCCCCCGCCAGCCCTGGGGCCGCACGGACGTCGAGATGGACACGGTTCTTGGCGGCCTTGTCCTCCGGCACCCGCTGGAAGAACACCCGGGGGCCGCTCCCCTCCGGGTCCTCGATGGCCGACCGCGTGTTGCGCTCCTCCTCCGGTACGCCGATCCGCGCGAGGAAGTCGTCCCAGGCGGCCAGCGGGTCGGCCCCCTCTGGCAGGTCGACCCCGGGCGGGCCGGGGTGGACGTAGCCCAGCGCGTCGCGCCAGAAGGACGACAGGGCCCGCGGGTCGTGAGCGTCGAAGGTGACCTGGATATGGCGGCTCATCGTGCTGCTCCGTTCGATTGAGCGAAAGCGGTAGCGGGTGTACGCCCTGTTCCCAGTCGAGCGCGTCCGCGGCCGTGCGGCCACCGTGACATCCCTGGCGGACAGAATCGGTCCGCCATTCCCCGCTGCCTCTGGGAGGGTGGTCGCCATGGACGCGAGCAACGAGCGGGGTACGACGGAGCGGGTACTCACCCTGCTCGGGCTGCTGCAACAGCGCCGGCTCTGGACCGGCCCGGAGCTCGCCGCCCGGCTCGGGGTCACGTCGCGGACGGTACGGCGCGATGTCGAACGGCTGCGCGCGCTGGGCTATCCGGTGCACGCCGGCCAGGGGGTCGGCGGCGGTTACCGGCTCGGCCGGGGGCAGGACCTTCCGCCGCTGCTCCTCGACGACGAGGAGGCGATCGCCACCGCGGTCTCGCTGCTCGCCGGCGCGGCCGCCGGCTCCGGCGACGCCACGCTGCGGGCCCTGACCAAGCTGGACCAGGTGCTGCCCACCCGGCTGCGGCACGAGGTGCGCGCGCTCTCCGGCTCGGTGGAGTTCTTCGGCACGGACCGCCGTACGCCGGTCGACCCGGAGGTGCTCATGACGCTGGCCCGGGCCTGCCGCGACGAGGTCGAGGCGGGCTTCGGCTATCCCTCCGGGGACGAGGTGCGGCAGCGCAGGGTCGAGCCCCATCGCCTGGTCGGCTCGGACCGCCGCTGGTACCTCCTCGCGTACGACCTCGACCGCGACGACTGGCGGACCTTCCGCGTCGACAGGATGACCGCCGTGGCCGCCCGGACCTGGCGGTTCCGGCCCCGGGAGGCGCCCGACGCGGCGGCGTACGTGCAGGAGGGGGTGGCGAGCCGGGTCTACCCGCACCGGGCACGCTTCCTCGTGCGCGCGCCGGCCGACACGGTCCGCGCGCAGGTCCCGCCGTCGGCGGCCGTCGTGCACGAGCGGGGAAACGAGCACTGCGAGGTACTCGGCGGCGGCGCCGACCTGGACTCCGTGCTCCTGCACGTACTGCTCCTGGGGCACGACTTCGAGGTGCTGGACCCGCCGGAACTGGGGAAGCGCTGTCGCGTGCTGGCGGAGAGGCTGCTGTCGGCGGGAACGACGAGCGCGGGGACGGAGGTGAGCTGACGCCGTTGACGGTCCCGCGGCCGCGGTTTCACGCCCGCGAACAGGACGTTCCGCACGTGGTACACGGGGTGGGCGACAGGGGTGGGTGCGGCGGCGGTCCCACGCGCCACCCACCAACCCGGCCCACCCCCAGCACCTGGGAGACGCCCGCCCCGAACAGCGCCCTCTCGCCACAGGCCCTCCAACGCCGCGTCCGAATAGCGCCAGCACTCCACGTCGCACCGCGTGACCCTGGCCGTATGACGACCAACGCCACCGTCCACCCCACCACCTACCCCGCCCGCCCCGTCCCGCCCTCCGCCCTCGCCCAGTTGCGGGTCGCCGACGACGCGGGGCGCGCCTGCCTGCCCTACACCGCCGCCGAGGGCGGCGATCCGCTGCGCTGCTGCCTGCGTCTCTCCGAGCCCGGCGAGCTGATCGCGCTCGTCTCCTACGCTCCGCTGCGGCGCTGGGCCGCCGAGACCGGGGCCGAGCCCGGCGCGTACGACGAGCAGGGGCCCGTCTTCGTCCACGCCGCGGAGTGCGGTGGGCCCGCGCCCTCGGAGGAGTACCCCTTCGCCCGGGCCGGGGCGCTCCGGACCCTCCGTCGGTACGACGCGGCGGGCCGGATCGTCGGGGGGCGCCTCCTGGAGATCCCCGAGGCCACCGGCGAGGGCTTCGACCAGGCCTTCGCTGAGGCGTTCGCCGACCCGGCGGTGGCCGTGGTGCACGTCCGCGCCGTCGAGTACGGCTGCTTCCATTTCGAGGTCCGGCGCCCCTGAGACGTCACGGGAAAGGGCCCCTGCCCAGGCGTCGCGCCCGGGCAGGGGCCCTCTTCACGTCAGCCGGCAGACGAGTCGGGCTGTACGCCGGGTTCTGTCCCCCGGGACCTCGCGGTCATCGGGGTGACGGCCATCCATCTAGGACCGGCGTTGCCGCCGGCCTCCTGCGGTCTACCCGCGGACTCGGGCGAGCAGCCCTCGAACATCCGCGCAGGGACACCGAGGTGTCCCCTCTTGACCTTGCTCCGAGTGGGGTTTACCTAGCCGCCTGAGTCACCTCAGGCGCTGGTGGTCTCTTACACCACCGTTTCACCCTTACCGAGGACCGAAGTCCTCGGCGGTCTGTTTTCTGTGGCACTGTCCCGCGGGTCACCCCGGGTGGCCGTTAGCCACCACCCTGCTCTGTGGAGCCCGGACGTTCCTCGGGGAGATCCGGGGATCTCCACGCGGCCGCCCGCCCGGCTCGTCTGCCGTGCCGACCATGCTACCCGCCGATTCAGAGGAAGTCGGCCGTGTCGAGGTCGAAGCGGAAGGGGGCGGGCAGGGGAAGGGACTTGCCGAACGGTGCGAGGTCTCGACGGAGGTACTCGCCGTCCTCCGGATCGCTGAACAGCGTCACGGTGGACGCGTCCCGGTCCACGAGCAGGTGGAGCGGGATGCCGCCCCGGGCGTAGCAGCGCCGTTTGGTCTCCCGGTCCACGTGGGGGCGGCGGGAGGTGACCTCCAGTACCAGCTCGACACCGGCGCACGGCATCCAGGAGTCCGCTCCCCGGTACAGACGCAGCGCCTCGGGCGCGAACGTACCGTCCGGAATGACGTGGTCTCTCGGCGCACCGGGCGCTTCCTTCAGCGTCAGGCCTTTGTTCCCCGAGAACTGCATCTCGGTCTTCGACCGCCGGTACACCTGCCCGACGATCAGTCCGATGTAGTCCTCGTGGTCCCCGTCCGGCGGCGGTGTCACGACGATCTCCCCCTCGATCAGCTCCGCCCGGAAGCCCTCCGGCGTGTTCAGCGAGGAAGCCCTCCAACAGGATGTCCGCCTGCGTGAGCGGTTCGTGCGACATGGCAGTCATGTCGTGATCGTCGGACATCGAGGTACCCGCCGTCCCTGTGATCGGGGTCGTTCGCTCGATCGTGGCACATGACCGGGAGGGTGCGGCGGACCGCGCTTGACCTTGCCGCAGCGTCAGGGTTTCTACTGGGCGCATGCGTATCGGCGAGATCGCCGCGCTGGTCGGGGTCACCCCTCGGGCCGTGCGGCACTACCACCAGTCGGGTCTGCTGCCCGAGCCCGCGCGGCGGGCCAACGGATACCGGGAGTACGGCGTCCGGGACGCCGTGCTGCTCGCCCGGATCCGGCGGCTCACCGAGCTGGGGCTCGGTCTCGACGAGGTACGCGGGGTGCTCGCGGACGACGAGGGGCGGGGGCTCGTGGAGGTGCTGGAGGAGCTGTCGCGGGACCTGGCCCGTCAGGAGGCGGAGATCCGGGAGCGCCGGGAGCGCCTCGCGGTGCTCCTCGACGAGGCGCGGGCGGGCCGGCTGCCCGCCGACGGGCCCGTCTCCCCCGAGCTCTCCGCGCTGCTCGCGGGTCTGGGCGAGCTGCCGGAGTCCCCGATGGCGGCGAAGGACCGGCAGATCCTGGCGCTGCTCGACGTCGTCGTGCCGGAGGAGGAACGGTCCCGGCTGCTGGGTCTGATGGAGGGCGCGGCGGAGCACGCGCGTGAGGTGTACCCGCTCCTCGACGCCCTCTCCGGGGCGGCTGCGGACGATCCCCGGGTCGCGGAGGCCGCGGGGGTGCTCGCCGCCTGTCTGCCGGACGAGCTGGGGGTCGAGATCCCGACCGCCGCGTCGGGCGGCACCGGCGGTGCCGCCGGTGCCTCGCTCGCCGACGCCCTCTTCGCGGACCTCGCTCCGGCGCAGTCCGCGGCCGTCCGTCTGGCGATGCGCCTGGTGCGGGAGCGACGGGAGCGGGGGCAGTGACGGATCACGGCGGCACCCGCCCGCCTCTTCTTCGTCTTCTCCGGCTGGTCGCGCGCCTCGCTCTTCCCGCCGAGGCCGTCCTCGTCGTCCTTCTCCTCGGCGGGGTCCGGATACCCGGGTCCGTCGTCGCCGTCGCCGAGCTGGTCGTCGTCGCGCTGCTGCTCGCCGAGGGTCTCGTCTATCTGCGACTGCGGCGGCGGGGGCTGTCCCGGGGGGAGGCGGTCGCCGAGCTGGTGCCCGAGGCCGTGCTGCGGCTGCTGGGGCACGAGTTGCGGATCACCGTGAGTCTGGTGCGGTGGGTGGCGCGGCGGCCGCACGGGGTCGCCGGCGCGGACGCCGTGTTCCCGCACGCGCGTGACCAGGCGGCGCTGATGTACGGCTTCGCGTTCGTGTGCCTGGTCGAGACCGTCGGCATGTCGTACCTGCTCGCCGATTGGCCCCTGGTCCACGCGATCGTCCTCGTCCTGGACGTCTACACCGTGCTCTTCGTCCTCGGGCTGCACGCCGCCGCCGTGACCCGTCCGCACACCCTCACCGGTGACGTCCTGCGGCTGCGTCAGGCCGCGCACGTCGATCTGGGCGTTCCGCTGGACCGGATCACGGCGGTGCGCCAGGAGCTGCTGTTCTCGCACGAGAAGGCCGAGGGCGAGCTGAATCTCGCCGTCGGTTCGCAGACCTCCGTGACCGTCGAGCTGACCGGGCCGGTGGACGTGCCCCGGCTGCTCGGCGCGCCCCGACCGGTACGGCTGATCCGGTTCCACGCGGACGACCCTCGGGCCCTGTACCGCGCCGTCGACGCGGCGCTCACGCGGGCGCGAACAGCACCTTCGCCGTCCCCGGGTCCGCCTCCGCGAGTCTGACCCGCAGCCACTCGCCGAGCGGCAGCCGGGAGTCGCCGCCCTCGATGCGGGCGACGACCGCCGGGTCGTCGAGGTGGACGGTGCCCACGGCCGGTTCGCGTTCCTTCACGTCGATCACGTACGCGTCGAAGATCTCGCCGACGCGTTCCCGCAGCAGCGCCGCCTCGACGATGTCGACGCTCTCGCGCTCGACGGTGTTGGCGCGGCGCGAGCCCTCGGCCATCTCGTCGGGGAGGGCGGGCAGGGCGGCCCGTACCCACTCGGGCGGTTCGTCGCCCGCGACCGCCGCGACGCACAGCTCGCCCGCGTACCGGTCGACGAGCCGGCGCAGCGGGGCGGTGCAGTGGGTGTACTCGTCGGCGACGGCGGCGTGCACGGCGGGGGTGGGGATGTGGCCGTCGGTGAAGACGGTGTATCCGGCGCCGCGCAGCAGGGTGGTGCACTCCTGGAGGAAGGCGGCCTGGCGCGGGTCGGTGGGGTCGGCGGCGCGGACGACGTCGGCGTACGAGACGTGGTGCGGCCAGTCGACGCCGAGGGCCTGCGCGGAGCGGCGGAGGCGGGCGACGGCGCCGTCGGGGGCGGTGGGGAGGGTGCGCAGGATGCCGGTGCCGGCGGCGGTCATGAGGTCGGCGGCGGCCATGCCGGTGAGGAGGGAGATCTGGGCGTTCCAGCCGTCGGCGGGGAGCGGGGCCCGGTAGGCGAGGGAGTAGGTGTGGTCCTGCTCGACGATCTCCTGTTCGGGGACGTTGAGGGAGATTCCGCCGCGTTCGCCTTCGAGGGCTTCGCGGAGGAGTCCGATCTCGCGGAGGAGGGCGACGGGTTCCTCGGCCGTTCCGCTGTCGATCTGCCGTTGTACGCCCGCGTAGTCGAGTTTGGCGCGGCTGCGGACGAGGGCGCGGCGGACGTCGGTGGCGACGCGGCGGCCGTCGGAGTCGAGGTCGATCCGCCACAGGAGGGCGGGGCGGGGTTCGCCGGGGAGGAGGCTGGCTGCGCCTTCGGAGAGGACGGTGGGGTGGAGGGGGACCTTGCCGTCGGGGAAGTAGAGGGTGAGGACGCGCCGGTGGGCCTCGGTGTCGAGGGCGGAGCCGGGGGTGACGAAGGCGGCGACGTCGGCGATGGCGTAGTGGACGCGGTAGCCGCCGTCGGACCTGCGGGCCAGGTGCATGGCCTGGTCGAGGTCGGTGGAGGTGGGCGGGTCGACGGTGAGGAAGGGCAGGTCGGTGGCGTCGTACGTGGGGAGCCGGGGGGCTTTCGCGGCGGCTTCGGCCTCGGCGAGGACGGCGGGCGGGAAGTCCTCGGGGATCGCGAGCTCGGTACGGAGTGCGCGCAGGGCGGCCCGCAGCGGAGCCTCGGCTGCGCCGGTCACGTGAATGTGGCGGCGGGGCATGGACCGAGCGTATGGGGCGGGGAGGGGCGCGGCACCTTGGACGGGGAGGGCACGGCACCTCGCGCGGTGGGGGGTCGCGGCTCGTTGTACGGGGTCGGGTGTCGTACCTCGTACGCTGGGCTCCTGGGGCCGCACCCCCATCCCCGTACGGACGAAGGAGAACCACCGTGCTCGTGCTGTTGCCGCCCTCCGAGGGCAAGGCCTCCTCGGGGCGCGGGGCGCCGCTCAAGCCGGAGTCGCTGTCCCTGCCGGGGCTCGCCGGGGCGCGGGCGGCCGTCCTGGAGGAGCTGGTCGAGCTGTGCGCGGCCGACGAGGAGAAGGCGCGCGGGGTGCTCGGTCTGAGCGAGGGGCTGCGCGGCGAGGTCGCGAAGAACGTGGAGCTGCGGACGGCGGGCGCGCGTCCGGCCGGGGAGATCTACACGGGCGTGCTGTACGACGCGCTGGGTCTGGCGACCCTGGACACGGCGGCCAAGCGGCGGGCGGGGCAGTCCCTGCTGGTGTTCTCGGGGCTGTGGGGCGCGGTGAGGGTGACCGACCGGATTCCGTCGTACCGCTGCTCGATGGGGGTCAAGCTGCCGGGGCTCGGCGCGCTGGGCGGGCACTGGCGGGGTGCGATGGCCTCCGTGCTTCCCGAGGCCGCCGGTGACGGGCTGGTGCTGGATCTGCGTTCGTCGGCGTACACGTCGGCGTGGAAGCCGAAGGGGGAGGTGGCGGCGCGGACGGCGACGGTGCGCGTGCTGCACGCGCCGACCCGGAAGGTGGTCAGCCACTTCAACAAGGCGACGAAGGGGCGGATCGTCCGGAGTCTCCTTGAGGCGGGCGCGGTGCCGCGGTCGCCGGAGGAGCTGGTGGAGGCTCTGCGGGACCTCGGGTACGTGGTGGAGGAGACCGGGAAGCCGGGGTCGCTGGACGTTCTGGTGGACGAGATCCACTAGAACCCGACGAGGTTCGTTGCACCCTCCGCAATGGTCGTTGCGGCAGGCGCTCGTCGTGGGCAGGATGAGGCCCATGACGAGCGTCTTCGACCTTGCCCCCGAAACCCCCGTCGTCCCGGTCGTCGTGATCGAGGACGCCGCCGACGCCGTACCCCTGGCCCGCGCCCTGGTCGCCGGCGGACTGCCCCTGATCGAGGTCACCCTGCGCACCCCGGCCGCGCTGGACGCCGTCCGCGCGATCGCGGCCGAGGTCCCGGACGCGGTCGTCGGCGCGGGGACGGTCGTCTCGACGGCGGGCGTGGCCGACGCGGTCGGCGCCGGGGCCCGCTTCCTGGTGAGCCCCGGGTGGACCGAGCGGCTGCTGGGCGCGATGCGGGAGTCGGGGGTGCCGTTCCTTCCGGGCGTGTCGACGGCCTCGGAGGTCGTGGCACTGCTCGAACAGGGCGTGGACGCGATGAAGTTCTTCCCGGCCCAGGCGGCGGGCGGCGTCCCGTATCTCAAGTCCCTCGCGGGACCGCTCCCCCGGGCCCGTTTCTGCCCGACCGGCGGCGTCTCCCTCGCCAACGCCCCCGGCTATCTCTCCCTGCCGAACGTCGGCTGCGTCGGCGGTACGTGGATGCTGCCGCCCGACGCCCTCGCTGCCCGCGACTGGGCGCGGGTGGAGACGCTGGCCCGCGAGGCGGCGGCTCTGCGGGTGCCCGCCGACGGGTGACCCAGGGTCTGTCGTCAGATTCCCGTCGTCGCCCGCGGGGCAGACGGGAATGTGACGACAGGCCCTAGCGGAACGTCACCCCCAGGTGGTCGGCCACCGGCCGGTAGCCGAGGCGCTGGTAGAGGGCGTTGCTCGTGGGGTTGGAGAGGTCCGTGAAGAGCAGGACCTGGGCGGCCCCGCCGTCCAGGGCGGCACGGCTGACCGCCTCGGTGACACCGGCGGCGTACCCGCGGCCGCGTTCGGCGGGCGGGGTGTAGACGAGGTGGACGCGGGCCTGGCCCTCGATCGTGCGGGAGACGCTCGCCGTCGACACCGGGCGCCCGTCGGGGCCCTCCCAGAGGAGGAGACGGCGCTCGGTGATCCGCTCCGTGACCGGCCCGGTGAAGTCCTCGGCGTCGGCGTCCTCCCCGATGTCCCGGGCGAACTCCCGGGCCCAGGCGGCGACCGGCGGGATGTCGGCGGCGCCGGCGGCACGGGCCCGGCCCGGGGGCGCGGGGTCCGGCGGGGTGAGGGCGCCGAGCCGGAAGAGCCGCATGCGGACGGTCGGGGTCCAGGACCGGCCGGTGGCGGTCGCGAACGCTTCGGCGAAGGCCTCGGCGGGCCCGGTCTCCCCCCGTACCTCCGCCGGCTCCTCCGCGGCTCCTCCCAGGACCTCGGACGCGAGGGCGCGGGCCGCCTCCACCGTGATCGCCCCGAAGGCGAGCACGCGCGACGGGGACACCGCGAGCACCCCGGCGACCCCGCCGTCCGGCGCGGTCCACCAGCCGAGCCGTTCGGCGCGGTCCATGAGGGTGAGGACGGCGGTGTTACGGGCCGGCTCGGCGGCCAGCAGAGGGGCGGCGGCCGCACGGAAGGCGGCGACGTCCTCGGTGAAGTACCAGGTCATGAACGGCGATGCTGGTACGGGGACGGGGCACCGCGCCACCCGTTCGGCGCACCCGCCGGCCGGCGCGGGCGCACCCGCCGGACACAGGAGCGCCCGCCGCCCGGTGCCGGCGCTCCTTCGGCTAGCGCAGGTGGGAGGTGTCGTTGAGGAGGCGTACGGACGCGTTGCCGTCGGCGTAGTAGGCCACCGCCGAGATCGAGGCGGCCGACAGCTCCATCCGGAACAGCGACTCCGGCGGGGCGCCGAGCGCGAGCCGGACGAGGGTCTTGATCGGCGTGACGTGGCTGACGAGGAGGACGGTACGGCCCGCGTAGGCGGCCGCCAGCCGGTCGCGGGTCGCGGCGACCCGCCGGGCGACGATCGCGAAGCTCTCGCCGCCGCCGGTCGGCGCGGCCTTCGGCGAGGAGAGCCAGGCGTCGAGGTCCTCGGGGTGGCGCTCCCGCACCTCGCCGAAGGTCAGCCCCTCCCAGGCGCCGAAGTCGGTCTCGCGCAGCCCCTGTTCGACGCGCACGTCGAGCCCGAGGCGGGCGGCGACGGCGTCGGCGGTCTGCCGGCAGCGGGTGAGCGGCGAGCTGACGATCTCCTGGACGGTGCCGCGCGCGGCCAGTGCCGCCGCGACGGCCTCGGCCTGCCGCAGCCCGGCCGGTGAGAGCTCGGGGTCGCTCCCCCCGCTCCCGGAGAAACGCTTCTCGGGCGTGAGGGCGGTCTCGCCGTGCCGCAGGAGGACGAAGGTGGCGGGCGCGCCCATGTCGGGGGCGCCGGACCGGCCCGGGGACGCCGGCACCACGGGTGCGGGCGCGATGGGCGCGGCGGTCGCTGCGGGCGGGGGCGGGGCGGTCGGGGCCGTCGCCGGGTGGCCCGCCTCCGCCTCGAAGTCGCCCGAGGCCGTGAGGGCCTCTCCGGCGGCGAACAGGCCGTCGTCGGGCTCGGTCGTGAAGAGGTCCTCGGCGGAGCCGGACGGGCGCGAGGTGCTGCCGGGCCAGGCGCCCGGTCCCGTGCCCGTGGAGCCGCCGGTACCGGCCGCGCGGGGCCCGGTCGCCGGGGCTGCCCCGGAGGTGTCCGCCGATCGCGGTGCCAGCGCCGCCCTCGCGCGGGCAGCGCCCGCCGTCGCGTCTCCCGGAGGGCCCGAGGGGGCCGGGGTGGCGGCGTTGCGCGCGGCGGAGGCGTCCAGGGCGGCCGTCGAGGCGGACGGCTCCCACCGGCGGCCCTGCTTGCCCGCGTCCATCGCCTCGTTCGCGAGCCGGTCCGCGTGCTTGTTGCGCTCGCGCGGGATCCACTCGTAGCGGACCCGGCCCGCCGGGAAGACCCGGCCCGCCTCGGCCGCCAGCGGCTTCATGTCCGGGTGCTTGATCTTCCAGCGGCCGGACATCTGCTCGACGACCAGCTTGGAGTCCATCCGGACGTGGACGGTGCAGTCGGGGAACAGCGCCCGCGCCGCCTTCAGGCCCGCGACCAGGCCCTTGTACTCGGCGACGTTGTTCGTCGCCACGCCGATGTACTCGGCAGCCTCCGCGAGCGTCTCGCCCGTCACCGGATCCAGGACCACGGCGCCGTACCCGGCGGGCCCCGGGTTGCCCCGGGAACCGCCGTCCGCCTCGACGATCACCTCACGCGAAGACGACGACGTCATTACAGGCCGGACTCCGAGGTGCGGACGAGGATGCGGTGGCAGTTCTCGCAGCGGACGACGGTGTCCTTGGCGGCGGCACGGACATCGTTGAGCTCGGTGATGTTGAGCTCGATGTGGCAGCCCTCGCACTTGCGCTGGTACAGCCGGGCCGCGCCGACGCCGCCCTGCTGCTGGCGCAGCTTCTCGTACAGCTTCAGGAGGTCGGCCGGGACGGAGCCGGCGATGAGCTCGCGCTCCTTCGTCACGGACGCGTCCTCGGTGTCGAGCTCGGCCTCGGCGGCGTCGCGGCGGGCGTTCGCGTCGTCGGTCTTGGCCTGGACGGCTGAGACCCGCTCGGTCAGCTCGGCGAGGCGGTCCTGGACGGACTCGCGGCGCTCCATGACCTCGAGGACGATCTCCTCCAGGTCGCCCTGGCGCTTGGCGAGGGAGACGAGCTCGCGCTGGAGGTTCTCCAGGTCCTTCGGGGAGGACACGGCGCCGGAGTCGAGGCGCTGCTGGTCGCGCGTGGCCCGCTGGCGGACCTGGTCGACGTCCTGCTCGGCCTTGGTCTGCTCACGGCCGCAGTCGCTCTCCTCGGTCTGCGCGGCGACGAGCAGGTCGCGCAGCTGGGTGAGGTCCTTGGTCAGCGACTCGATCTCGGCGTGCTCGGGCAGCGACCGGCGCTTGTACGCGAGCTGCTGGAGGCGGACGTCCAGCGACTGGACGTCGAGGAGGCGGATCTGGTCGGCGGGCGCGGCGTTCAGTTGGGGGCTCCAGGGGAGGTGTGGTGGGAGGACCAGGGGTCGGTGACCGTCTTCGAGACGTGGACGCGGAGGTCCCAGCCGTGGCGGTCGGAGATCGCGTCGAGCTGGGCGGCGGCCTGCTCGCACCAGGGCCATTCGGTGGCCCAGTGGGCGGCGTCGACCAGGCCGAGCGGCCGGGTCCGTGTCGCGTGCTGGGTGGCCTCGGACACGGGGTGGTGGCGCAGGTCGGCGGTGAGGAAGACGTCCACTCCGGCGGCCCGTACGGCGTCGAAGAGGCTGTCGCCGGAGCCGCCGCTGACGGCGACGCGGCGCACGGTCATGCCGGGGTCGCCCGCGACCCGGATGCCCTGCGCGGTGGCGGGCAGCCGCTTCGCCGCGCGGGCGGCGAACTCGGCGAGGGTCTCGGGGTGGTCGAGCTCGCAGATCCGGCCGAGGTTGCTCTCGGGCACGAGGGGGCCGGTGACCCGGAGGTCGAGCGCGCCGGCGAGGGCGTCGGAGACGCCGGGGTCGGCGGTGTCGGCGTTGGTGTGCGCGACGTGCAGGGCGATGTCGTGCTTGATGAGGCCGTGGACGACGCGGCCCTTGAAGTGGCCCGCCGCGACGGTCGTCGTTCCGCGCAGATAGAGCGGGTGGTGGGTGACGATCAGGTCGGCGCCGAGGGCGATCGCCTCGTCGGCGATCTCCTGGACGGGGTCGACGGCGAAGAGCACGCGGGTGACCTCGGCGTCGGGGTCGCCGCAGACGGTGCCGACGGCGTCCCACGACTCGGCTCGCTCGGGTGGCCAGAGGGCGTCGAGCTCGGCGATGACTTCAGACAGACGGGGCACGAAGGAAAGGCTACCTGGCTTCGTTTTGCGCCTGGACCGGCGCCGCTGTCGCGGAGGGGGGCGGGGGGCGGTCGGGGTTGCCCGGCGGCGGGTCGTGGTGGCCCGCCGCGGAGCGAAGCCCCGGCGCCGTGCGTCGGCGTCGGGGCTTCGGCCGCCCGCTTCTCCACGAGGTCGCGGCGACTTCTCCGCGACTTCCCGGCGAGGTCGCGCCTTCTCCGTGACGCGGCCCGCGGTTACTTCTTGACGAGGTCGGCGCGCAGGTCGTCGAGGACGCTGTCGGCCGCCGTCACGCCGAGGCCGAGGTACCAGGTCTCGTCCGGGACGTCCTTGGCCCGGCCGGCCTTGACGGCCTTGAGGTTCTTCCAGAGCGGGTTGGCCTGGGCGGCGTCCTTCTTGGTGGCCTTGGCCTCGCCGTACACGCCGGTGAAGATCCAGTCGGCGTCGGCCTCGTCGATCTTCTCGGGGCTGATCTCGGCGGCGAGCTCGTTGACCCGCTGGTTCTCGGGCCGCGGCAGGCCGGTGTCGTCGAGGATCGTGCCGATGAAGGACGCCTTGGCGTAGAGGCGGATCTTGCCGGGGAGGTAGCGGACCATCGAGACGGTCGGCTTGTTCGCGCCGATGTCCGTGCCGAGCTGCTTGGCCTTGGTCTCGTACGCGGCGAGCTTCTCCTTCGCGCGAGCGGTCCTGTCGAGCGCGGCGGCGTTGAGGAGGTAGTTCTCCTTCCAGGTGAAGCCCGGGCGGATGGAGAACACGGTGGGCGCGATCTTCGACAGCTCGTCGTACTTGTCCGCGGCGCGCAGCTGGCTGCCGAGGATCAGGTCGGGCTGGAGGTTGGCGATGGCCTCGAGGTTGAGGTTGTTGATCGTGCCGACCGACTTGGGGGCGCCGGCGTCCTTCTTGAGGTAGCCGGGGATGCCGTCGTCGCCCTCGGAGGGGGCGTAGCCGACGGGCTGGATGCCGAGGGAGACGACGTTGTCGAACTCGCCGACGTCGAGGACGACGACCCGCTTGGGGGCGGCCTTCAGTTCGGTCGTGCCGAGGGCGTGGGTCAGGGTGCGCGGGAACTGGCCGGCCTTGGCGTCGGTGCCCATGGCCGCGGTCTTCGCCGCGGCGTCGCCGAAGTCCTTGCCGCCGGTGGCCACGTCCTTCTTCTTGGTCGTGTCCTCCTTCGAGGAGGCGTCGGTTCCTCCGTCGCCTCCTCCGCAGGCCGCGAGCGAGAGCGTGGCGGCGAGGGCGACGACGGCGGCGGTGCCGCGGCGGCGGAGGGACATGAGAAGGCTCCTGTACGTGTCCTGGCGGGGAGACGGGCGCGACCGGCGGGAGCGCGGGGCTCCGTCCGGGGCGCCCGGCCGGAAGCCGTAACTCCGTTTAGGTTCGCCTTACCTTACTCATCACCGGTCACTCCAGCACAGCCACCCCCCACAGCTCAGCAGAACCGCCGCAGGGCCACCCTTATGTGTGAAGTGACCCTGCTCGTGTTGTTCGGCTGGAAGTGCGAAAACTAGCTTCGTGGCCGGAGGTGACGAGTCGATGACAGCGTGTGCCATCGAGACCACGGCCGAGGACGACGACCGCGACGGGGAATGCCCGGGCGGCGCCGGCTGGCCGACGGGTTTCACGATCACGGCGAACGGCGCGTACGCGGCCAGGCTCGCGGGCGACGGGGACGCCCTGTATGTGGAGAGGTGGACCCTCGACGGCCCGGAGCCGTACGCCGTACCGCTCCCCCTGGGCCAGCCGGAGGAGCCGGGCACCCAGCTGCTGCCCCTCGCCGACGGCCGGGTCCTGGTCGCCCGCCGCGTGGACGGGCGGCGGAACACGTTCTCGCTGCTCTACCCCACGGGCCCGGCCACGGGCGAGCTCCGGCTCGGCTCGGTGGAGGCCCCCGGTTCCGAGCGGCTGGTGCTGCTGCCGCCCTCTCCCGACGGCATCTGCGCGTACGCGATGTGCGTCGGCCCCGACACGACCACGCTGTGGCTGGTCGCGGGCGGGGCCTTCGGCCCGGAGCGGGTGGCGGAGGTCGAGGGCCGCTGCACGGGCGGGATATGGCTCGACCGTACGGGCCGGATGCTCGCGCTCGACCGGCGGCTCGACGGCGGGCCGGTGAAGGCCGTCGCCGTCGACCTGGAGCGCGGCGGGGAGGTGACGCCGCTGCTCCAGATCACCGAGGACAGCGACGACCGGCTGCTCCTCGCGGACCCGGACAGCGGGCTGCTCCTGATCCGTTCCGACGCGCCCTCGCCGGGCCACGACCGGCTGGGCTGGGGAGTGCTCGGGAGTCTGCTGCCGGTGCGGTTCCCGGAGTGCCTGCGGCTGGACGACGCGGCGGTGACGCCGTTCGCCGTCCAGCCGGGGCAGGTGCTGATGCCGGAGAGCTGCCGGGTGGCCCTGCGGATCGACGCGGCGGGCGGCAGTTGGGTGGGGACCTGGCAGCCCTCGGCCCGCCGGATGGGCCAACTGGCCGTACCCGTGGGCTGGCTTGCGGGGTCGGGGCTGTGGACGGCCGGGGGCGTGCTCAGGCTGCCGTACGCGACGGCCGGGGCGCCGTGCGGTCTCGCGGACGTGGAGCCTCCGGAGGAGCCGGAACCGGGGCCCGGGCGGGAGGCGGAGCCGGTGGCCGCGGCGGTGGCGGCGGCCGTCGAGGAGCCCCGGGTGTGCCGTCCGGTCCCGCTTCAGCAGGCACCTCTCACGGACCGCAGACCCGCTGGCTAGACTCTCGGGCTGCACAGCAGGACCGATGTCAACGGGGTGAGTTCGACCATGTCGGAGAACAGCACGAACGGGCAGGAGCCGAACGGCTCCGGCAAGCACCGCGGTGAGGCCGCGCCGACGGAGGACTCCGCGTCCTCCCCGCACGGCCGCCACCGCCGCGAGCCCGACGGGCAGTAGGAAGAAGCGGCAGGCAGGGCGAAGGGCCCCGGGTCACCCCGGGGCCCTTCGTCCTCCCCACCCTCCCCCTCCGGCCGGGCCGCACCCCGGCCGCCGGGAAGTCGCCCGCCGGGGCCCCCGGGCCCGGTCCTCAGCCCTTCTTCAGGCCGAGCACCTCCGACGCCGCGAACGTCTCGCCCGCCGGGCGGGAGGCGTAGTGCGGGGTCAGCAGGCCGTCCAGCTCCTCGTACGTGAACGCCTCCTTGGCCGTGTCGAACTTGGCCGACACCCGCGGCCGGTCCACGACCGCCACCATCCCGCCGTGCACGACGAGCAGCTGGCCGTTGACGCCGGCCGCCGCCGGGGAGGCGAGATAGCCGACGAGGGGTGCCACGTGCTCCGGGGACAGCGGGTCGAGCTCGCCCTCGGCCGTCGGCTCGGCGAAGCCGGCGAAGACGTCCTCGGTCATCCGGGTCCTGGCCCGGGGGCAGATGGCGTTGGCCGTCACCCCGTACCGGGCGAGCGCGAGCGCCGTCGAGGTGGTCAGGCCCACGATGCCGCCCTTGGCCGCCGCGTAGTTGGGCTGGCCGGCCGAGCCGGCGAGGAAGGCCTCGGACGAGGTGTTGACGATCCGGCCGTACACACCGGTCTCCCCGGCCTTGGCCCGGCCCCGCCAGTGCACGGCGGCGAAGTGGGTGGTGTTGAAGTGGCCCTTGAGGTGGACGCGTACGACCGAGTCCCACTCGTCCTCGCTCATCGAGAACACCATCCGGTCGCGGAGGATGCCCGCGTTGTTGACCAGGATGTCCAGCTTGCCGAACTCCGCGACGGCCAGGTCGACGAGGGCCCGCGCCGACTCGAAGTCGGAGACGTCTCCGAGGTGGGCGACCGCCCGGCCGCCCGCGGCGCGGATCTCCGCCACGACCTTCTCGGCGGGCGCGGCGGAGGCCGTTCCCGAGCCGTCGCGGCCGGGCTGTCCGTAGTCGTTGACGACGACGGCGGCACCGAGGCGGGCCAGTTCCAGGGCCTCGGCGCGGCCGAGCCCCCGCCCGGCGCCGGTGACGATCGCACTCAGTCCCTCAAGCGGGAGTGACATGGGTCGGGTCCTCTCAGATCTCGATGCAGGTGCGGAGGGCGGCACCCGTGCGCATCTGCTCCAGGGCCTCGTTGATGCCCGCGAGCGGGACCCGGTGGGTGATGAGCGACTCCAGGTCGATGCGGCCGGCCCGCCAGAGCGCGATGGCCCGCTCGTACGAGCGGAGCACGTCCCCGCCGCCGTACATGGAGGGCAGGATCCGCTTCTCGTCGAAGAACAGCTCGAACATGCTGAGCTGGAGGTGGTCGTCGAGGGCGCCCGCGCCGACGACGCAGAGGGTGCCGCCGCGCCGGGTGGTCTCGTACGCGGTGCGGGCGGTGGCGGAGCGTCCGACGACCTCGAAGACGTAGTCGAAGCCCTCTCCGCCGGTGATCCGCTGCTTGGCGTCGGCGAGCGCGTCCGGGGCGACGGCCTCGGTGGCGCCGAAGCGCAGCGCGGCCTCGCGCCGGGACTCGACCGGGTCGACGGCGATGATCTGGGCGGCTCCCTGGAGCTTGGCGCCCTGGATCGCGGAGATGCCGACGCCGCCGCAGCCGATGACGGCGACCGACGAACCGGCCTCCACCTTGGCGGTGTTGATGGCCGCGCCGAGTCCGGTCGTGACGCCGCAGCCGATGAGGGCGGCGATGTCGAAGGGCACGTCGTCGGGGATCGGGACGGCGCAGCCCGCGTCGACGACGACCTCCTCGGTGAAGGTGCCGGTGCCGGCGAAGCCGAAGACGTCGCCGCCGGGGCGCTTGAAGTTGGGCGTGCCGGCGTTCATGAAGCCGGCCAGACAGAGCTGGGTCTGGCCGCGCCTGCAGGCGGGGCAGCTCCCGCAGGCGGGCAGCCAGCAGAGCAGCACCCGCTGGCCCTGGCCGAGTCCGGTGACGCCGTCGCCGACGTCGATGATCTCGCCCGCGCCCTCGTGGCCGGGGATGAAGGGGGCGGGCTGCGGGAGGACGCCGCTCATCGCGGAGACGTCGGAGTGGCAGAGACCGGTGGCCCGGACCCGGATCTTCACCTTGCCGGGGCCGAAGCCCACCGCCTCGACGTCGTCGACGACTTCGAGTTTGTCCTGGCCGATCTCGTGCAGTACGGCTGCGCGCATGGTGCGGCTCCCTCCGGAAGGGTTCTACGAGTGCCGGGCTGGGCTACGAATGTGTGACGAGGGTGTCGGCGAGCACGGGGGCGTCGTCGCGCTCCACGGCCGTCACGGTCACCTGGACGCGGCCCTCGTCGGCCCACATCCGGATGCGCAGGGTCTCGCCGGGGAAGACGATCCCGGCGAATCGGGTGCGGTACGAGCGGACGCGGGCGACGTCTCCGCCGAGCATCGTGTCCACCACCGCCTTGAGGGTCATGCCGTAGGTGCACAGTCCGTGCAGGATCGGCCGGTCGAAGCCGGCGAGTGCGGCGAACTCGGGGTCGGCGTGGAGGGGATTCCAGTCGCCGGAGAGGCGGTAGAGGAGTGCCTGGTCCTCGCGTACGGCCCGCTCGACGGTCTTGTCGGGGTCGCGGCCGGGGAGTTCGAGGCGCTCGGAGGGGCCGCGGTCGCCGCCCCAGCCGCCCTCTCCCCGGACGAAGATCTGCGCGTCGCTCGTCCACAGCGGGCCGTCGTCGTCGGTGACCTCGGAGCGCAGGACGAGGACGGCGGCCTTGCCCTTGTCGTACACGGCGGCGACGCGGGAGGTGGTGACGGCCCGGCCGGCCGCGGGGACGGGCCGGTGGAGGGTGATCGACTGGCCGCCGTGCAGGACGGAGGCGAGGTCGATGTCGATGCCGGGGGCGGAGAGCCCGCCGACGACGCCCATTCCGGCGCCCGCGACGGTGGCGAAGCTGGGCAGGACGTGGAGCCTGGATTCGAGGGTGTAGCGGAGCTCGTCGGGGTCGGTCGCCGGGGTGCCGGCGCCCAGTCCCAGGTGGTAGAGCTGGACGTCCTTGTGGTCCCAGGAGATCTCGGCGCTGCGGGGTTCGGCGGCGACGGCCTTGGCGGGGTCGATGGGCATCGGGCTGTTGCTCCTCGTGGCGGGGAAGACCTCGGCGCGGCCGTCCGCACCGTCGGCCGCACCGAGGCCGTGCGGGGACCGTCCCGTACGCGGCCGTTCTAGAACGCGTTCTAGGTCGGTGATCCCCATGTATAGCCGAGGCGGGGGGAGTTGTGAACCCTCCCGGATAGGCTCAACTGACGGTACGTCAGAAAAGGGACCCGGGACATTTGTCACGGCCAGGTCCGTACATCCACGCCTGCCGGACCCCGCCCCCGATTCGTAGCGTCGTACCCATGACGAACGAGACAGCGGTCGCCTTCACCGGGGTCACCCGGTCCTTCGGACCGGTCCGTGCCGTGGACGGCATCGACCTCACCGTCCCGCGCGGCGAGACCGTCGCCCTGCTCGGGCGGAACGGCGCCGGGAAGTCCACCACCATCAGCCTGCTCCTCGGCCTCGACGAGCCCGACACGGGCCGGGTCGCCCTCTTCGGCGACTCCCCGGACCGCGCCGTCGCGGCCGGCCGGATCGGGGCGATGCTCCAGGAGGGGCGCGCCGTCCCCCGGGTCACCGTGCGCGAGCTCGTCGGCTTCGTCGCCCGCACCTACCCGGCGCCGATGCCGGTCGCGGAGGCCCTGGCCCTCGCCGGCCTCACCGAACTGGCCGGCCGCCGCGTCGACCGGCTCTCCGGCGGCCAGACCCAGCGGGTCCGGTTCGCCGTCGCCCTCGCCGGGAACCCGGAACTGATCGTCCTGGACGAGCCGACGGCCGCCCTCGACGTCGAGGCCCGGCAGGAGTTCTGGGACTCGATGCGCGGCTACGCCCGCCGGGGCAACACCGTCCTGTTCTCCACCCACTACCTGGAGGAGGCCGACACCCACGCCGACCGGATCGTCGTCCTCGACTCCGGCCGCGTCCTCGCCGACGGCACCGGCGAGGAGCTCAAGCGCGCGGCCGGCGGCAGCTTCGTCGCCTTCGACCTGGCCGGCGGCCCCAGCGAGGGCCTGGACCGGCTCCCCGGAGTGACCTCCGTGGAGATCCGCGGCGACCGCGCCCGGCTCCGCACCGACGACTCCGACGCGACCGTCCGCGCCCTCGCCGAACGGAACGCGATCCGGGGCCTCGAAGTCGCCCCCGTGTCCCTCAACGACGCCTTCCTCGCCCTCACCACGCACGCCCGCCCTCTGGAGACGGCCCGATGATCACCGAGTACGTACGCCTCGAAGTACGCCGCACCCTGCGCGACACCGGCTTCGCCATCGGCACCATCGCCGTCCCGGTGATGATGTACCTCCTCTTCACCAACCTCGGCGGCCAGAACGAAGAGGAGTGGAAGACCGCCTCCATGGTCGGCATGGCGGCGTACGGGGCGCTCGGCGCCGCCCTGTCGATCGGCACGGGCGTCGCCGAGGACAAGGGAACCGGCTGGCTGCGGCAGCTGCGGATCACCCCGATGAGCCCGCGCCAGGTCGTCACCGGCCGCGCCCTCACCGGCTCGGTGGTCGTGCTGCCGTCGATCGTCGGAGTGCTCCTCGCCGGCGGCCTCGTCAACGGCGTCCGTCTGGCGGCCTGGGAGTGGGCCGTGGTCGCTCTCACCCTCTGGCTCGGCTCGCTCCCCTTCACCCTCCTCGGCATCGGCAACGGCTACCGGCTCACCGCGCAGACGACCGGGGTCGTGAACATCGCCTGCAACCTGGGCCTCGCGGTCCTCGGCGGTCTGTGGTTCCCGGTGAGCCTCTTCCCCGAATGGCTGCGCTCCCTCTCCGCGTACACCCCGACCAACCGCTTCGCCGAGCTCGGCGTCTCGGTCGCCGGCGGCCACGCCCCGGGCGCGGCGGCGCTCGCGGTCATCGCCTGCTGGGCGGCCCTGTTCGGCACGTACGCGGCGGTCTCGTACCGTCGTTCGGCGAGGACGGTGTAGGGAGTGGGCATGACGATCCGGCAGCGGTGGCGAACGAGGTCGAGGGCACGCGGCGAGCGGGGTCCGAGCGGACTGAGCCTCCTCCCCTGGCTCCTGATGGGCCTGGGCGCGCTCTCCCACCTCCTCGGCGGTCAGGCGCCCAACCCCTGGATCGGCGGCCTCGGCCTGCTCGCCTTCAACACGGTGTACATCGCGATCGTGTTCCGGGCCTTCGACCCGCGCAGCCGGGAGACCCCCCTCACCTGGGGACTCCTCCTCGGCCTCGGGGCGCTCACCTTCGGTCTCGCCATCGGGTACGGCCGGGAGTGGCTGCTCCTCTTCCCGCTCCTCGGCCTCGGGGTCGGCGCGGTGGTGCGGCGCGGCCCGCTCCTGCCCGTGATCGCGTTCCCGCTGGTCCTCGCGGTCGGGGTGGTGACCTTCTGGAGGGACGGCTGGAACTCCGTCGGGATCGTGTACGGCACGTTCATCTCGATCATGGTGACGGCGGCGATCCTCGCGCTCGACGAGACGGTCCGGCAGCTGCGGGCGACCCGGGAGGAACTGGCCACGGCGGCCGTCGAGAAGGAGCGTCTGCGGTTCTCCCGCGACCTGCACGACCTGCTGGGCCACACCCTCTCGGTGATCGTGGTGAAGTCGGAGGTCGTCCGCCGGCTCGCCCCGCGCGACCTGGACGCGGCCCTGGCACAGGTCGCGGACATCGAGTCGGTGGGCCGTCAGGCGCTCACGGAGATCAGGGAGGCGGTGACCGGCTACCGCGAGGGCAGTCTCGCCACGGAGCTGGACCGGGCGCGCGACGCGCTCACCTCGGCCGGCATCGAGCCGGTGGTACGCCGCTCGGGCCCGCTCCTGGAACCCCAGACGGAAGCACTCCTCAGCTGGGTCGTACGGGAGTCCGCGACGAACGCGGTACGGCACAGCGGCGCGTCCCGCTGTGTGATCGCCCTCGACGGCACCGCCGACCGGGTCCGCCTCACGGTCACCGACGACGGCCGGGGCCCGGTCGGCGCCGCCGGCACCACCCCGGGGAGCGGCCTGCGGGGCCTGCGCGAGCGGCTCGCGGCGGCAGGCGGCACTCTTGACTCGGGACCGGCTCCGCGGGGCGGGTTCCGGGTCGCCGCGGAGCTCCCCGTGGAGACCCCCGGCCCGCACGAGTGCGAGGGGGAGCCGACGAGATGATCCGACTGCTGCTGGCGGAGGACCAGGGGATGATGCGCGGGGCGCTGGCCCTGCTGCTCGGGATGGAGCACGACATGGAGGTCGTCGCGCAGGTGGGCCGGGGTGACGAGATCGTGGACGCGGCCCTGCTCTCCCGACCCGACGTGGCCCTCCTCGACATCGAGCTGCCGGGCCGCTCGGGCCTGGACGCGGCGGCGGACCTGCGGTCCGAGGCCCCGGACTGCCGGGTGCTGATCCTGACGACCTTCGGCCGCCCGGGGTACCTCCGCCGGGCGATGGAGGCGGGTGCGGCGGGCTTCCTGGTGAAGGACGGCCCGGTGGAGGAGCTGGCCGAGTCGATCCGTCAGGTCCTGCGCGGGGAGACGGTCATCGACCCGGCCCTCGCGGCGGCGGCCCTGGGCGCGGGCCCCAACCCGCTGACGGCCCGTGAGCGGGACGCGCTCGCGGCCGCGGTGGACGGGGCGACGATCGCGGACATCGCGGCGGCCCTCCACCTCTCGGAGTCCACGGTCCGCAACTACCTCTCCTCCGCCATCGGCAAGACGGGCACCCGCAACCGCATGGAGGCGGTCCGGGCCGCCCGTCGGCAGGGGTGGCTGTGAGCGGGAGGCGGCGGGCCGGTGCTACAGGCCCTCGGACTGCGCCGCCGTCCGCTGGGCGTCGAAGTTCCGTACGTACGCGTCGAAGACCGCCGTGTCCTGGTTGTCCTCGTACTTGAGCAGCGCCTCGTCGTTGTACCTGAGCGCCGTCACCGTGTAGGTGTGGCTGCCGGTGAAGACGATCTTCTTGTTGACTCCGTTGAGGTACGTGCCCTCGATCAGCAGGTACTTCGTGTGGGAGTCGGTACCGCCGCGGCCGTCGTTGTCGAGCTGGTGCAGGACGATGCGGCCCTTCCCGGTCGTGGGCCTGGTCAGCCAGTTGGCCACCTGCGACATGGGGGTGTTGTCGGGTGCCCAGTTGTCGAGCGACCGGTAGACGATCTCGATGTGGCAGCCCGCCTCGGCGAGCTCCCACAGCTGACGGGCCACCTCGGGGCGGGTGATGTGGCCCTGGGCGATGCGGATCCTCGTCCGCCCGTCCGAGGTGCCGAATCCGGGGCCGTTGCCCTGGCAGGGCGTCGCGGTGCCGGCCGGCGCCACCGTCTTGAGGATGTTGACCACGGTGTCGGAGCCCGAGCGGGGGAAGAAGTAGACCTTGGCCTTGCCGGCCTGGGTGTCGTGCGCGTAGTCGGCGACCTGCGGCGTCTGCCCGATCGCGGCGGCGGCCTGGTCGGTGAAGTACCCGGTGTACGCGTCGGACAGCTCCTTGTTGCCGGCGACCGTCAGCGCGTCGTTCCACCAGGAACCGAGGTCCTGGCCCGTGAGGTTGCCCGAGGACTGCACCACGACGTTGTCGACCGCGACGGTGCCCTTGCCCCTGGTGCGGGAGAACAGGAAGAACTTGTTGTGGTTGACGTTGTCGTACCAGCCGTCGGGGTCGCCCTCCGAGGTGCCCGGATCGAGGGCCAGACAGGCCTCCCGGTCCTTGCAGCTGCGCACCCAGGAGTCCGCGGCGCCCGGCGCCGCCAGCTGGCTCGTGAGGCTGTCGGCCGCGCCGGACTTGCTGTCGTGGTCCAGGACGACCTGGACGGTGACACCCCTGCGGTGGGCGGCGCCCAGCTTGTCGGCCAGGTACTGGGACTGGAACAGGTAGAGGGAGATCCGGACGGACGACCCGGTCTCGGCGCCGTCGACGAGGTCCGCCAGGTGGAAGAGGATCCGTCCCCTGGCGGCGGCGTCCGCGCTCGACGGCTCGTTGAACACGGCTCCGGTGGTCACGGCGAGGACCGGCTCCGCCGACGCCGAGGGCGCGACCGTGAGGGAGGCGCCGACGGCCAGCGCGGTCACGGCGGTTCTGAACTTGCTCTTGATCGATATCACGCGGGCATTGTCACCCGCGGCGGGCCACGCGCCCGTCCGGCTTCGGCAGCCAGAGCAGCATCAGCGCCGCCGCCCCGACCAGGACGCCCGTAGCCACGCGGAAGGCCGTCGCGTACCCCGGGACCAGGGACGACGGGTCCGCCGCGCCGGAGGTGGCGAGGGTGGGGGTGGCCGCCGCGGCGATCGTGGAGAGGATCGCGAGGCCGAGGGCGCCGCCCATCGTGCGGGAGGTGTTGACCAGGCCCGAGACGAGGCCCGCGTCGGACGGGGCCGCGCTGGAGGTGGCGAGCGTGGCCAGGGGCGTGGTGGCCAGGCCGAGGCCCGCCATCATCAGGATGCCGGGGCCCAGGATCGTTCCGAGGAAGGTGCCGTCGGCCGTGAGGGTCGACTGCCAGGCGAAGCCCGCCGCCCCGACGAGGGCGCCGAGGACGGCGACGTTCCGCGCGCCGAGGGCCGGCATCAGGTGCGGGGCCGCCTTGGAGCCGACGATGACGCTGAGGGAGCTGGGGACCAGGGCGAGGCCGGCCTGGAGCGGGGTGTAGCCGAGGACGCTCTGCGCGTAGTTGGTCATGAAGAACCACATGCCGAAGGAGCTCGAACCGCACAGCAGGATCGCCACGTTGGCCGCTGTCACCGCGCGCGTGCGGAAGATCTTCAGGGGCGTCAGCGGCTCCGCCGTGCGGGCCTCCACCACCACGAAGACGGTGAGGAGCGCCAGCCCGCCGAGGAGGGTGAGCAGCGTCGCCGGGGCGGTCCAGCCCGCCTCCTCGGTCTGGACGATGCCGTACGCGAGGGTGGCCAGGCCGGCGGTGACGAGGACGGCGCCCGGCAGGTCGAGGCGGCGGCCCGCGCCGGTGCGGGACTCGCGGAGCCACAGCAGGGCGCCCGCGAGGACCAGGACGCCGACGGGCACGTTGATGAGGAGGACCCAGCGCCAGGACAGCAGGTCGACGAGGATTCCGCCGACGAAGCCGCCCGCCGCGCCGCCGGCCGCGCCGACCGCCGTCCAGGTGCCGATGGCCCGGGTCCGGGCGGCGCCGGCCGGGACGGCGCCGGTGACCAGGGTCAGGGTGGCGGGTGAGAGGACGGCGGCGCCGAGGCCCTGGACGGCGCGGGCGGCGACGAGTTGCCAGCCTTCCTGGGCGAGGCCGCCCGCGACCGAGGCGGCGGTGAAGAGCCCGAGCCCGAGCAGGAACATCGCCTTGCGGCCGTAGATGTCGGAGGCCCGCCCGCCGAGCAGCATGAAGCCGGCGAAGGCGATCGCGTACGCGTTGAGCACCCATTGCAGGCCGAGGGCCGAGAGTCCGAGGTCGGTCCGCATCGACGGCAGTGCCACGTTCACGACGGAGACGTCGAGGACGACGAGGAACTGTCCCGCGCAGGCGGTCAGGACGACCGCCCAGGCGCGGGGCGCGGGCAGGGAGGTGGCGGGGGTCGTCCGTACGGAGTCGGAGTCGGTCTGCGGCATGAGTGTGATGGTCGCAGACCGCATCCGCCCCGTACATGGGGATAAGGTCCTACGCCTTGCGGAGCAGGGTCACCACGGCGGCGCCGCCCAGGCCGATGTTGTGGGCGAGCCCGACGCGGGCACCCGTCACCTGCCGTGCGCCGGCCTCGCCCCGCAGCTGCCAGACGAGTTCGGCCGCCTGTGCGAGGCCCGTCGCGCCGAGCGGGTGGCCCTTGGAGATGAGGCCGCCGGAGGGGTTCACGATCCAGCGGCCGCCGTACGTGGTGGCGCCGGACTCGACGAGCTTGCCGGACGCGCCCTCCTCGCACATGCCGAGCGCCTCGTAGGTGAGGAGTTCGTTGATGGAGAAGCAGTCGTGGAGTTCGATCACGTCGACGTCCTCGATGCCGAGCCCGGAGCGCTCGTACACCTGCCGGGCGGCGGCCCGGGACATCGGGCGGCCGACGGCGTCGATGCAGGAGCCCGAGGCGAAGGACTCCTCGGTGTCGGTGGTCATCGCCTGTGCGGCGATCTCCACCGCCCGTCCCCGCAGCCCGTGCTCGTCGACGAAGCGTTCCGACACGACGAGGGCCGCCGCCGCGCCGTCCGAGGTCGGCGAGCACTGGAGTCTGGTGAGGGGCCGGTGGACGGTCTTCGCGGCGAGGATCTCGTCGACGGTGTAGACGTCCTGGAACTGGGCGCGGGGGTTGTTCGCCGAGTGCTGGTGGTTCTTGGCGCCGACGGCCGCGAGCTGCACCTCGGTCGTGCCGTACCGCTCCATGTGCTCCCGGGCCGCGTTGCCGAAGATCTGCGCGGTGGGCGGGGACGCCTCGAAGCCGTGGGAGGCGGCCATGACGCCGTAGTGCCGGGCGACGGGTGAGGTCGCGCCCCCGACAGCAGCGGCTCCGGCGCCCGACCCGCCGCCGAGCGAGCCCCTGCTCATCTTCTCGAAGCCGAGGGCGAGGACGCAGTCGGCGATGCCGCCCTCGACGAACTGGCGGGCGGTCATGAGGGCGGTGGAGCCGGTCGCGCAGTTGTTGTTGAGGTTGTAGACGGGGATGCCGGACAGGCCCAGTTCGTACACGGCGCGCTGTCCGGCGGTGGAGGCCTGGAAGCAGTAGCCGACGGCGGCCTGCTCCACGCGCGCGTAGGGGACGCCGGCGTCGGCGAGGGCCGCGGTGCCGGCCTCCCTGGCCATGTCCCAGTACTGCCAGTCGCGGGTCTCGGGCTTCTCGAACGTGGTCATCCCGACCCCGACGACATACGCCTTGGCGGTCGTTTCCCTGGTCATCGCTGTTCCCCCTCAGTCTCGCGGCAGGCCGAGCAGGCGCTCGGCGACGACATTGAGCTGTACCTGTGTGGTGCCGCCCGCGATGGTGAGGCAGCGGGACATGAGCAGTCCGTGGACGGCGCGTTCGCCGGGGCCCTCGCGCACGGCGCCTTCGGGGCCGAGGAGTTCGAGGGTGAGTTCGGCGAGTTTCTGCTGGTGGAGGGTCTGGACGAGCTTGCGGACGCTGGCGCCCGCGCCCGGTTCGAGCCCGGACACCTGGAGCAGGGTGGTGCGCAGGCCGATGCACGCGAGCGCGTGCGCCTCGGCGAGGAGGGCCCCGATCCGGACGCGGACGGAGCTGTCCTGTCCCGCGGCCCGGTCGATGACGGCTTCGAGGCCGGTGTCGAAGGCGACCTGGTCGGCCATGTGGACGCGTTCGTTGCCGAGGGTGTTGCGGGCGACCCGCCAGCCGTCGTCGACCTCTCCGACGACGGCGTCGGCCGGGAGGATCGCGTCGTCGAACCAGACCTCGTTGAAGAGGGAGTCCCCGGTGATCTCCTTGAGCGGCCGGATGTCGATGCCGGGGGTGTTCCGCATGTCGACGAGGAAGTAGGTGAGGCCCCGGTGCTTGGGGGCGGCCGGGTTCGTCCGGGCGAGCAGGATGCCGTGGTGGGCCCACTGGGCGGCGCTCGTCCACACCTTCTGGCCGTTGATCCGCCAGCGCCCGTCCTCGGTGCGTTCGGCGCGGGTGCGGAGGGAGGCGAGGTCGGAGCCGGCGCCGGGCTCGGAGAAGAGCTGGCACCAGAGGCGTTCGCCGCGCAGGGTCGGGCCGAGGTGTTCGGCCTGCTGGGCGGGGGTGCCGTGGGCAAGGAGCGAGGGGACGACCCAGGTGGCGATGCCCAGCCCGGCGACGGTGATCCCGGCCTCGTCCAGTGCGCGCTGGACGGCGAGCTGCTGGAGGGGGCCCGCGCCGAGTCCGTACGGCTCCGGGAGGTGCGGGGCCGCGTAGCCGGTGGCGGCGAGGGCGCGCCGGGCGGCGGCCGGGTCGAGTCCGGTGGCGGGGGCGACGGCCGCGCGGGCCTCTCTGCGGTACGCGTCGGCCTCGGGCGGCAGGTCGAGGCGGAGGCCGCGCCGGACGCCGGCGGTGGCGTGGCGGAGGGCGGCGAGGCGGTGGCGGTCGCCGGTGCCGAGGAGCTGGCGGGCGACGAGGGCGCGGCGGAGCAGCAGGTGGGCGTCGTGTTCCCAGGTGAAGCCGGTGCCGCCGAGGATCTGGATGCAGTCCTTGGCGCAGCTGTGGGCGGTGTCGAGGGCGGTGGCGGCGGCGAGGGCTGCGGTGAGGGGGCGGGCCTCGTCGTCGCCGCTGCGGGCGGCGTCCCAGGTGAGGGCGCGGGCCTGTTCGAGCCGGACGAGCATGTCGGCGCAGAGGTGTTTGACGCCCTGGAACTGTCCGATGGGGCGGCCGAACTGTTCGCGGGTGCGGGCGTGTTCGGCGGCCGTCTCGACGGCGCGGGCGGCGGTGCCGCAGGCGTCGGCGGCGAAGAGGACGGCGGCGATGTCGTGGACGAGCGCGGTGAAGGCGGCGGACCCGGTGGCGGCCGCGCCGGTGGGGGTGGTGACGGTGGTGGGGGCGAGTGCGCGGGCGGCGGGCACGTGCGCGGCGCGGGCGGTGATCTCGGCGGTGGGGCGGGTCGGGTCGGCGCTCTCGTGGGGCCGGACGGCGAGCCCGTCGGTGTCGACGGCGAGCCAGACGCTGCCGTCGGCGGTGGCGGCCCGCAGGAGGACGAGGTCGGCCTGGGCGCCGCCGAGGACGGGGGGTGCGGCGCCGTCGAGGAGGTATCCGCTCGCGGTGCGGACGGCGGCGAGGGTGCCGGTCCCGGTCCCCGGCCCGCTGCCGAGGGCGACGGCTCCGATGCGCTCCCCGCGCGCGAGGGCGCCGGCCAGCTCTCCCTGTCCGGCCCGGCGCAGCAGTTCGGCGGCGAGGACGGAGGGCAGGTACGGCCCCGGGAGCAGGGCCCGGGCGGCCTCCTCCACGACGACGACGAGGTCGCCGAGGTCGCCGCCCCCTCCCCCGTACTCCTCGGGGAGATGGAGGCCGAGGAGTCCCTGTTCGGCGGCGGCGTCCCAGTACGAGGGCCGTCCGGTGGCGGTGTCGGGGACGTCCAGGTGCTTGCGGACCTCCTCGGGCGGTACGGCGCGGGTGAGCCAGCCCCGGACGGATCGGGCGAGCTCCCGCTGTTCGTGCGTGATGGCGATGCCCATGCGCGGCAGACTAGAACACGTTCCATTCTGACGGAAGGTCAGATACGAGGTGGGAAACGGGTGGGAAGTCTCACCGCCCCCGCATGACAACGGCCGCGACCGCCCCGTAAAGTGTGAGTCTTCGGTCGGCGGACACGCCCCGGAGTCCCCCTGAGGCCGCACCGACCATGACGAACATCGACGACACTCCCGCACGCCTCCGACTCGACCTGGCCCTGGACGGCCTGGCCGTCGCCTTCCGCGGGGCGACCGCCCGGAGCGACGAGGTCCAGTGCGACTGCCACTGGGGCAGCAGCGAGGAAGTCGCGCTGCTGAAGGTCCCCGACGTCGAGCTCGACCCGGACCTCCTGCACCGCACGTGGACCGCCGTCGACTGGTCCGACCACGGCGCTGTACTGCGCCGCATCCTGCCCCAGTTCGCCGGCGCGCTGGCCGCCGGCCGCGTGGAGCCCCTGTTCGGCCCGTACGAGGTGGGGCAGTCGTTCGCCCGTGGCCACTGGCGGCAATGGCCCGCGCACCAGGCCGCGGCGGTACGCGAGTTCCTGCACGCCTGGTGGGGCCTGAGCCTCACGGACCCGGATCCCGTCCACCCCGTCCATGAGCTGCTCGCCCTGTGTACGGAGGCGTCCGGCACGCCCGGCCCGTGGCTCGCGGTCTGGGAGGCCCTGGACGACGAAACGGCCGACCGGCACCTGGCCACAGCCGCCGACGACTGGGAGTTCGACCTCCTGCGCGACGAACTCCCCTGGGACCCCCGGAGCGAGGACGCGGACAGCAAGCGCATCGAACTCACCCGCTGGCTGGTCCGCCACGCCCCCGCACGGCTTCGGCCCGAGGACGGTCACGAGGAACTGCTCCACCGGATCAGGCTCATGGGACTGACCGGCCCGGCCCGCTGGGAGGACCCGCACTGGCCCGCGCGACTGCGCTGAAGCGGCCGCGCGCCAAGGGGCGGAATCGGTGAGGTCCGCGACGTCCGCGTAGGACGACCCCATCGGCGTCGAGCGGGTCAAAGGGCAGTGCGTGTCGTCGTCCTTCGGCACGACCGGGATCGAAGCACAGCACCCTGACGGCGGAACGGCGTTGTCAGTGGTGCCTGCCACGCTGTCGGTACAGCGGAACGACCGAGCACGGAGAGAGCGAGCACACCATGGGCACCTGGGACATCGGCCCCTTCGACAACGACACCGCCGCCGACTTCTCGTACCGGGTGGACGAGGCCCCGGCGGAGAAGAAGGCGGAGGTGCTGGGCGCGACCTTCCGCGAGGTGATCGAGACCGGCGACGACGACCTGGACGCGTACCTGGCGGTCGTGGCCATCGCTTCGGCGGCCCTGCTCGCGGCGCGGTGCCCGGGCGGCGACCCGGTCACCACCTCGTACGCCCCGAAGGACCCGCTGCCCGAACTCCCCGCCGCACTCCGCCCGGAGGCCGTGACGGCCCTGGACCGGATTCTCACCGAGCCGTCCGAACTGCTCGAACTCTGGGAGGAGTCGGACGGCGAGGAGTGGAAGGCGGGGGTACGCAAGCTCCGCGGCGTCCTGGCCGGTGCGGGCGCGGACGCCGGGACGGACGTCTGACGCGCCGGTCACGACCGATCCCGGTCTCCGGTCCGGGTCGACCGCCATCCGCCCTGCCTCGGTTGCCCGTTCGAGCAGCCGGTGGTACCCGGGAGTACCTGGCGGCTGAGGGAAGTCGGCGTGTAGGAAGTTCGTGGCCCACGTCATCGGAGGAACTTCCTTGTACAGTCACGAAAAAGCCAAGACGGGCAGGGCCGAGAAGGCCGCGCGTTCACCGCAGCGGTCCGGGCCGGCCCTTCCCGGACAACTACAGGGCCTGCTCGGCCTTCAGCGGGCGGCCGGCAACGCGGCGGTCGTGCAACTGCTCCGTCAGTCCGGCCACTCATGGGCTCAGCCCGAGCAGCACCAGCACTCCGCCGCTTGCGGTCATCAGGGGGAGGCGCCCGCCGTGCAGCGCTCCGCCGTCCACGACGTGCTGAGCACCGGTGGCAGCCCGCTCGACCAGGCCACCCGCACGGACATGGAGGCCCGGCTCGGCGCGGACTTCTCCGACGTCCGGATCCACCAGGGCGGCGCGGCCCGCGCCTCCGCCGCCGAGGTCGGCGCTCGCGCCTACACCAGCGGGAACCACGTGGTCATCGGTGAGGGCGGTGGCGACAAGCACACCCTGGCCCATGAACTCACCCACGTCATCCAGCAGCGTCAGGGCCCGGTCGCGGGGACCGACAACGGCCAGGGCCTTTCCGTCAGCGACCCCGGTGACCGTTTCGAACGCGAGGCGGAGGCCAACGCGACGCGGGTGATGCGGAGCAGCACGTCACTTCCGCAGCACGCCGAGGCACCCGCCGAAAGCGGCGGCGGCCCGGTCGAGGGCGCGGTCCAGCGGCGGGTGAGCCTCAGGGACGCGCAGAATCCGGAGAGCAAGCGGGAGTTGGGCACTGATCAGAGCGTCCGGGAATTCCTCGGAAAGTACGGTGTCTCGATAACCAAAACCGTCGAAACTCTTCTGCGTGGGCCCCTCAGCATGATGGCAGCGGCCAGCGTGGAGTTCAAAGCCACCGGCGTGATATCAACACTCATAGACAGTGGAGAAGAACTCTCCTACGAGGACAGCAAGGCCGGCGCGGAGAATTTGGCCCACGTCATCTGCATGCGA
The DNA here is from genome assembly GCF_044331325.1 of Streptomyces sp. NPDC017246. Taxonomy (NCBI): domain Bacteria; kingdom Bacillati; phylum Actinomycetota; class Actinomycetes; order Kitasatosporales; family Streptomycetaceae; genus Streptomyces; species Streptomyces sp. NPDC017246. The sequence goes on from NZ_JBIRMW010000001.1 coordinate 95,994, forward strand.
GTCATCGAATCGCTCTCGGGGACACCGGGGCAGTCCGCTCGCCCCACTCCGACCGAGATGCTGCGGCAGATGAACCAGCAGCAGCCGAAGGCCGGTGGTTTCGGACAGACCCCGGGCGGCCCCGGGCGCGCGCCCGTCACCGACGCGCTGTCGAAGTTCGCCCGGCAGGAGATGGCCGAAAGGACGCCGGAAAGCCCGTTCCTGACCGGGCTGGGGACCGGAATGCAGTCGGCTGTCACCGACCGTGTCGGCGCGCTCTCCGGGCCTATGCCAAGCGCGGACAACTTGTCGGAAGTGGCACGTTGGGGTGCCTGGGTCATGCTTGAAGGCGAGGACGCGGTGCGCCGGAAGGTGGAAGATGCCGCAAAGCGTGTGAGTCCGGAGGAGGGAACGAAACTTCTCGCTCAGTTCAATGAATCACTGGAGGCGAAGAAGCAGGAATTGGAGGGGTCCGTCATCGGCTCCGGGGTGGTGGGTGCGGCGATCGGCCAGGCCGCGAATTTCATCCCGCACCCTGGCGCCAAGGTGGCGGCCAAGGTTACCTCGACGGTCCTCGGAGGCGTGGCGACTGCGCAGAAAGCCGGCCAGGTCGCGGACGTCCTCAAGCAGGTCGAAGAGGCCAGCCCCGACACCTACGCGAAACTCCGGGAAGCCCGTGACAAGGCCCTGAACCAGGCCGCCTCCACGTTCTCGGAGGCGAGCAGCAAGACCACTCTGGAGCAGGTCGAAAACTTGGGCAACCAATTCTGACCGTACCCAGGCTCCGCGTGCTGTTCGCGACGCGGAGGGCCAAGCACGGGACGGTGCCGGTCGTGGTGGACGAGTCGGCCTCGACCGGCGCCGGTACGGACGGGCAGTGTGAGCTGACCGGACGGGCAGACCCGCTACCGGCGCCCTCTGAACGCGAGGACGGCACTCGTGACCGTCGCACCGACGGCGGTCACCGCGAGCACGAGGAGACCGGGGTTGACCCACCACGGCACGACCTCGATGCCGTGGCACACCAGGCTCACGGGGAGCGCGCTGCTGGAGTCGGGGTAGGCCAGCATCCCCGCGTTGAACCAGCACGCGTCCCTCGGATCGAGGAACGGCATGTACGACAGCCCGTACACGTGCAGGGCGCCGCCCACGAGGTAGGCAAGCCCTGCGATCCAGGCGGCCTTCTTCGCGGGCGAACGGCGGAGCCGGGGCGGACGGGGCTGGGGCAGTTCGTCGCCCCGCCGGGCCCGGACCAGCCCGACGCAGGTGACCCCCGCCCAGGCCGGCAGGCCGATGGCGAGGATCATCGTCCCTATGAGGGTCGCCATGATCAGCGACCGCCGATACGTCCCTCGGCGGCGGCGACCACGAAGGCCGTGAAGGCGGCGGGGGTGGCGAGGAGGGCGGGGCCCTGGGGGTCCTTGGAGTCGCGGACGGCAACGTGCGCGGAGAGGTCGGCGATTTCGATGCACTCGCCGCCGTTGGGGCCGCTGTAGGACGACTTACGCCAGGCGGCGGGTCCGAGCGGGGCGCACTCGATGCAGTCACCGCCGTTGTCCCCGCTGAAGGAGGACTTACGCCAGTTCGCGCCCGCCAGGTACTGGTTGGTCCCCATAGTGCTCCTCCATGACACGGGCGATCAGTGAGGCCGATTCCTCCACGGAGAGGGCAGCGGCCCGGAGGTGATCGTAACGGAGCGACCTCTCCCTGAACGCGGGCGGAAAGGCGGTCATATGCCCTTGGACGAAGTCCTCGGTGTACACGAGATCGGGGTCGTCCTCGAAGCGCAACAGGTTGAACGAACCCATCAGCCCCGCATGCGCCCCGACCTCGAACGGCAGGATCTGGATCTTCACCCACTCACGCTCCTGCATCGCCAACAGATGGCGTAGTTGATTCCGCATGACCGCGCGGCCGCCGATCTCACCTTCTTCGCCGTCTCGATCTGCCCCACGAGCGAGCCGGTGCAGAAGAGGATGTCGCCGAGCTGCGACTGGCTGAGCTCAGCAGCCTCTCTCAGACGGCGGAGTTCGTATCCGTAGTAGTCCAGCGGCGACGCGCTGGGATCCAGGCTGCGGATGTTGACCAAGGCGAGGTCACCCCCAAGCTCACGCGGTGGGAGCTCGGCCATCTGTCCGACCCGGCCGCCCTCGCGCTCACCGAGCTCGTCGCCAACGTCGTCCGGCACGTGCCGGGCCGCCGGTGCTCGGTGCTGATCCTGCGGGAGCCGTACGGGCTCCGGGTCGAGGTCGCGGACGCGGTGCCCGGGGCCGTGCACGCGAAGGCGGGCGGTCCGCTGGACGAGGGCGGGCGGGGACTGGTCCTGGTGGAGGCGGTGACGGACCGGTGGGGGGTCGTCGGGACGGCCGACGGGAAGACGGTGTGGTTCGAGTGCGACGCGTAGGGCACGATGGGCGCCCGTACCCGCGTACCCGCCAGTAGGAGGACCTGCCCATGCCCGCCGAGCCCACTCCCGAGATCCTTGCCGCCTTCGAGGCGGCCAAGGGCTTCATGCCCGTCGTGGAGGGGCTCGCGCTGTACGAGGCGGCCACGGAGGCCGCGAAGCTCGGGCTGCCGCTCCTGGAGGTCGGGACGTACTGCGGGCGGTCCACGATCCTGCTCGCCGACGTGGCCCGGCAGGCGGGGACGGTCGCGGTGACCGTGGACCACCACCGGGGCAGCGAGGAGCAGCAGCCGGGCTGGGAGTACCACGACGAGAGCGTGGTCGACCCGGAGGTGGGGCTCATGGACACCCTGCCGACCTTCCGCCGGACGCTGCGCAAGGCGGGTCTTGAGGAGTATGTGATCGCCGTGGTCGGGCGGTCGCCGCAGGTCGCGAAGGTGTGGGGCGGGCAGCTGGGCCTCGTGTTCGTCGACGGCGGGCACACCGACGAGCACGCCGGCAACGACTACGAGGGCTGGGCGCCCAAGGTCGCTCCCGGGGGCCTGCTCCTCATCCACGACGTCTTCCCGGACCCGGAGGACGGTGGCCAGGCCCCGTACCGGATCTACCTCCGGGCGCTGGAGTCGGGCGACTTCGAGGAGATCTCGGTCACCGACTCGCTGCGGGTCCTGCGCCGCCGCTGACCCCGGCGCCGTACGGAACACGCCGCCGCCGACCCCGGCACCGTACGGAACACACCGGCGGCCGCCCCCTCGGAAGGGGACGGCCGCCGTGTCGCGCCTCGCCTCGGGGTCAGAACCCCGAGGTCACGTACAGGCAGTTGGTGTAGCTGTAGCCCGGTTCGATCTTCACCTTGCTCGTCTTGGTGTCCCCGGCCGTTGACGTGCCCGTCGAGGCCCGCTTCTGGAGGAAGTGGTAGTCGCCGGCGGGCAGCAGCAGGGTCGCCTTCGGGTACTTCGAGGACGGGCCCTTGCAGGCCTCGATCTTCTTGGAGCCCGCGAAGATCGGGCTCGGGTACTTCGTGCAGGTCGCGCACGCCTTCAGGGTGACCTTGCCGGTCATCGGGCCGGTGTAGAGCAGCTCGACCTCGCCCGGGCCGTCGTTGCTCACCACCAGCACCATCCGCGAACCGCCGGGCACCTCGGCCGGGGGCAGCTTCTTGCCCGCCGCGGGCTCCTCGTCGGCGATCTCGGCGGCGATGGCGATGGAGCGGGCGTGCGCCGCGTCCGGGCTGCTCGGGTAGTCCTTGGCGTACTGGGTCATGGTCTTGATCGCGTCGTCGTACTCCTTGCTCCGGAACTGCGAGCTGCCACAGGCGAAGTCGCCCTTCTGGACGGCGCCCGCGGCCTCCTTCGTCGCGTCCTCGACGGCCGGGTCCGTCATGTTGTCGAGCGAGGAGTGGAGCGCGCGCAGCTCGTCGGTGGTCTCGCACGGGGTGGCGCCGCCGCTGAGGGCGGTCGTCCGGGTCTTGATCGCCGCCCGGACGGCCGGCTCGACCCGGGTCGCCTGGGACGACTTCGGGAAGGTGTCGTACAGCGCGTTGAGGCTCTCGCTGGCCGGCGGGTCGGCCGCCTCGACGCCGAGCGCGTCCGTCCCGCACTTGAAGAGGGACTCGGCCAGCGGTTCGTCGGTCTTGGCGGGCCGGACGCCGAGCAGTTCCTTGTCGACGGTGCCGGCGAGTCCGCGCAGGTGCTTGAGCGGCGCGACGGCCTCGCAGAACGCCTTCTTCGCGTACGGGCGGGAGACCGTCTCGTAGTACGTGTCGAGGCGCGCGGGGACGAGCTTCCCGGCCCGCGAACCGGCGTGCTTCGTGCCGAGTTCCTGGTAGGTGGCGAGCGCCTTGCGGTAGATCGGCTCGGCCTTGTCGAAGGTCAGGCCGTCGTCGGCGGTCTCGACCAGCGTGTCCGCCGCCGCGAGGCGTTCGAGCAGCGCCTGCTCCTTCGCCTCGTCGCGGGCCGCCCCGTAGGCGAGCGAACCGCCCGCGGGCACGGCGAGCAGCACGAGGGCGAGCGGCAGGGCGAGGCGGCGGAAGGAGGCGCCGATCCGGAGGTTCGCGCGCAGTCCGCGTCTCGCGCCGTCGGCGGCGGCGAGCAGCAGGAAGACGCCGTAGCCGACGAGGAGCCCGAGGGGCACGCCGTCGACGTCGGCGGGGAGGGCCAGCACGAGCAGGGCGACGGTGGCGATCCAGCAGAGCGCGGCGCCGATCCAGTTGCGCAGCAGGACGTAACCGAGGCCCAGGCAGGAGAGGTTGAGCAGGCCGATCATGGCGGCCTGGGCCCCGTTCGCCTCGCCGGGCGGCTGCGCGGGCGGCTGTCCGCCGGCGCCGGGGGGCGGACCGTAGCCCGGCGGACCGTAGCCCGGCGGCGGACCGTAGCCGGGCGGGGCGCCGGGCGGCGGCGGAGGCGTCCCGTCTCCGCCCCAGCCGGGAGCCGCGGCGGGTCCGGCGGCCGGAGCCGGGCCCGGAGCGGGGCCGGCGCCCGAGGGGGCACCGGAATCGGCTCCGGCCGCCGCCGCACCCGGCGGCGGGCCGAAGCCCTGTGCGGGCGGCGCCGCGGGCGGCGCGGGAGGCGCCTCCCACGGTGCCGTCGGAGCCTGTCGGTCTAACCCGCCGTCCCCGACAGGTCGGTCGGACGGCTCGGGACGTGCGTCGTTCGGTTCTTCCCCCACCACGGTTCCCCCTCGTGGGTCCATGCGCGGTGACACCCCACCGTCGCCTCAAGGCACCTACCCTTCACGGTCTCCTCACACGCGTCCACCGTTCCGCGAACCGGTGACCAACCTGCGACGTACCCGCTGCCGCATTTCGCACCGGACAGGGCCTAAAGTCGCGGGGTGCCGTACGACCACCGGAAGACCGCCCGCCGTACTCTCGCCCTCGTCCTCGCCGCGACGGGCTGCTGCGCCGTGCTCACGGGCTGCGGAGCCTCGCAGGCCTCGCAGCCGGAGAGCGGGAAGCGGCCGAGCCCGCCGTCCGCCTCCGACGGGCAGCCGACCCGCTCCGCTGCCCCCTCCGCCCAGGCCCCTTCCGCGGAGGCCGGCGGGGCGGGCGGGTCGACCGGGGCCGGCGGCGCGAACGGTGGCGGCGACGCGACCGGGACCGTCGACGCGAGCGGGGCGAACCCGGCGGGCCGGTCCCTCGCCGGGCGGACCGTCGTCGTCGACCCCGGCCACAACTCCGGCAATTTCCGCCATTCCTCGGAAATCAACCAGAAGGTGAACATCGGGACCACTCGCAAGGAGTGCGACACCACCGGCACCTCGACGAACGCCGGATACACCGAGGCCTCGTTCACCCTCGACGTCTCCCACCGGCTGCGGGACCTCCTCACCGCGCGCGGCGCGAAGGTGGTCCTCACCCACGACGCCGACCGCCCCTGGGGCCCGTGCATCGACGAGCGGGCCAGGATCGGCAACGCGGCCCGCGCCGACGCCGTCGTCTCCGTCCACGCGGACGGCTCCGCCGTCGGCAACCGCGGATTCCATGTGATCCTGCCCGCATCCGTGCGCGGCGGATCCGCCGACACCGCGAAGATCGTGGGCCCCTCCCGCGAGCTGGGCGAGCACATCGCCGACCGGTTCGCCCGTGCCACCGGAACGGCACCCTCCAACTACCTCGGCTCCGGTACGGGGTTGGACGTCCGCGACGATCTGGGCGGACTCAATCTCTCAACCGTCCCCAAGGTCTTCGTCGAATGCGGCAATATGCGTGATCCGAAGGACGCACAGCTGCTCACGTCGGCGACGTGGCGACAGAAGGCGGCCCAGGGGATCGCGGACGGCATCGCGACCTACCTCAAGGGGTAGAACCCGCGGGCGATAGATTCGCTCCGTACGATGGGGCAGCTCCGTGCCATCCCCCGTGCCATGACCTGAGCGCCACCCCGACGCGACGACCCGACGAAGGACTTCTTACGTGAATATCCGCTCCCTCACCCGAGGCGATGGCGTGCTGATCGGTGCAGCGGTGGTGCTGTTCATCGCCTCGTTCCTCGACATCAGCGGCTGCGACGGCCCCGCGGCGATCTGTGACCAGGTCCCGTCCACCAACTCCTGGGAGATCTCCTACCTCGGCTGGGGCTCCTTCTTCCTCGGCATCGCCGGTGCCGCCCTCGTGGTCGTCTCCCGCGGCCTGCCGCAGCAGCGCAAGGTGGTCGGCCTGGAGCTCGGCCAGGTCGGTGCCGCCTTCACCGTCGCCGCCGCGTGGACCCTGCTGATGTGGATCTTCGAGGCGACGAACGCCGGCGGAGGCCTGGTCCTCGGCCTGATCGCCTCCCTGGTCCTGGCCGGTGCCGCCGTGGCCGGTCCGCTGGTGCCCGCCCTCAAGGCCCCGCTGATGAGCGCGCCGAGCCCGCAGGCCCCGCAGCCGTACGGCATGCAGCCGGGTCAGCCCGGCCAGCAGGGCGTCCCCGGCGGCTACGGCTACCCGGGCGCGCAGCACCCGCAGTACGGCGGGCCGCAGGACCCCTCGCAGGGTGCGGGCCAGCCGTTCGGCGCGCAGGCGGCCGCCCAGCAGCAGCCGCAGGCCCCGCAGCAGCCCGAGCCGCAGGCCCAGGCCCCGCAGGGCCAGGCGGCCTCGGACTTCACGCCGTTCTGGTTCGCGGTTCCGGTCGCCCGTCCGCTGTACGCGGAGGACGGCTCGCAGGCGCCGATCGCCGAACTGGCCCCGGGTACCTGGTACCTGGCGGTCGAGCAGCGCGGTGCCGCCCTGGTGGCCCAGACGCAGGACGGCCGCCGCGGTGTCCTCCAGGACACCACGAGCATCCAGCGCGGCTGACCGACCGAGCCGAGCACCTCGCGGTACTTCGACGGCCCCTCGCCCGGAATCCCTTCCGGGCGAGGGGCCGTTGGCGTACAGTCCCCCGCATCGCAATACCTGACGGATCGTCAGAAAGGATGCGGGCATGCGACTCGGACTCGCCCTCGGCTACTGGGGCCGCGGCCCCTCCCCCGCCCATCTCGACCTCGCCCGCGAGGCCGAACGGCTCGGCTACGACTCCGTGTGGACGGCCGAGGCCTGGGGCTCCGACGCCTTCACCGCACTCACCTGGATCGCCGCCCACACCAGCCGGATCACCCTCGGCACCGCCGTCGCGCAGATGGCCGCCCGCGCCCCCACCACCACCGCGATGCACGCGCTCACCCTCGACCACCTCTCCGGCGGGCGGGTCATGCTCGGGCTCGGCCTGTCCGGGCCGCAGGTCGTCGAGGGCTGGTACGGACGCCCCTTCCCCCGCTCCCCGCTGACCGCGACCCGCGAGTACGTCGACATCGTCCGCCAGGTCCTGCGCCGCGAGGCCCCCGTCCGGCTCGAAGGACGCCACCACTCCCACCCGTACACCGGCCCCGACGGCACCGGACTCGGCAAGGCGCTCAAACCGATCACCCACCCGCTCCGCGCCGGGCTCCCGATCCTCCTCGGCGCCGAGGGGCCGAAGAACATCGCGCAGACCCTCACGGTCGCCGACGGCTGGCTGCCGCTCTACTGGACCCCCGAGCGCTGGTCCCAGGTGTACGCGCTCCCCGAGCGCCTCCCCGAGGGCTTCCTCGTCGCCCCCATGGTCCGCGCCCAGCTCTGCGAGGACGTGACGGCCGGACTGCTGCCGGTCAAGGCGATGCTCGGCTTCTACATCGGCGGCATGGGCCACGCGGCCCGCAACTTCCACGCCGACCTGATGGGGCGGATGGGGTACGAGAAGGAGGCGAGGCGCGTCCAGGAGCTGTTCGCCGCCGGACGGCGCGACGAGGCCGTCCTCGCCGTGCCGGACGCCTTCGCGGACGAGATCTCGCTCGTCGGCCCCCGGAAGCGGATCGCCGCACGCCTGGAGACATGGCGGCGGGGCCCGGTGACGGACCTCCTCGTCACCTCACCGGACCCCGCCACGCTCCGCCTGCTGGCCGAGCTCAACAGCTGACCGGCGGGTCACCCGCCGCCGAGCTGCGAGGCGCTGGGCACCTTCTCGACGACCTCGGCGCCGGCGCTCTTCCCCGCGTCCTTGACGCTGTTGATGATGCCCTCGAAGGCGCCCACGTCCGCGGCGCCCGCCTCGCCCTTGCGGAGCTTCGTCCCCAGGTCCTTGAGCGACTCGATCCCGGCCGTGAGCGGCACGACCGCCTTCGAGAGCAGCGGGTCGCCCTTGGCGTTGTTCACGGCCGCCTTGAGCCGGTTGTACGTGAACGCGCCCGCGAGCCCCGCCTTCACCAGCGCGAGGGTGCGCCCGTCCGCGCCCTTCTGGAACCTGCCCGCGCGGTACGGCTTCACGATCCACTGGTACGTGGCACCCGCGGCCAGGCCCGCGTTGGCCACGAACCGGGTCTTCGCCAGCTTCTGCTGCTCGAAGCTCGCCGAACCCGTCGGGGTCGCGGCACCACTCGCGCTCTGCCCGTCGTCGTCGCCGCAGGCGGCGGCGGTCATGAGCAGGGTGCAGGACAGCAGCAGCGCCACGACACCGCGCGAAAGACTTCTGGGCACGACAGGACCTCCCTGGGGACAGTGCCGCCAGCCTCGCCCGCGGCCCTCCGGCCCGCCACCGGTGTGACCCCGTACGGGTTCCGCCATCCCCGTCGCTCGACATCTCCGCAGGTCAGGACCGAGGGACATCCCTCGACGTCCCTGGGACGCCGCCACCCCTGGCACCGCCTCCCCACCCTCCCGACAGTGGATCCCGGCCCGGGAAGGACCCGGGCGCGAGAGGTACGAGGAGTCGATGGTGAGACGCCGCGTCTGTACGGGGGGCGGCCGCTGCCACTGGTACTACGGGAGACCGGACGCCCGGCTGGGGCCCGGCATCGGCACGTACCGGGGGTTCCGCTCGACGGCGGGCGTGCCGCAGGAGCGGCTGGTGGTGCCGAGCGGGCGGGTGTCCCTGCTCATCGGTTTCAGCGGCGAGCTGCGGGTGCGCGGCGCGGGCCGGCACGCCTCCCTGGTGTCGGGGCTGCACACCCGGGCACGGGTCCTCGGGCACGGCGGCGACGTCCACGGCGTGGAGCTCGCCCTCGCCCCCTGGGCGGCGCACCGGTTCTTCGGCGGCACCCCGCTCGGGGAGCTCGCCGACGTCCTCGCCGACCCCGCCGAGGTGCTGGGCGACCGCGCCCGAAGCCTGTGCGAGGCCCTGGCGGACGCCCCGGGCTGGGCCGAGCGCTTCGCCCTGCTCGACGAGACGCTGCTGCGCTGGGCGGCCGAGGCGGACGCGGACGGCGGGCCCTCCCCGGCCGTCCTGGAGGCATGGCGGCTCCTGGAGCGGTCCGCCGGGTCCCTGCAGATCCGCGAGGTCGCGGCGGCCACCGGCAGCAGCCTGCGGCACCTGGAGCGCCGCTTCCGGGAACAGATCGGCCTCAGCCCGAAACGGCTCGCGCGGATCCTGCGCCTGAACCGCGCGATCCGGCTGCTCTCGGCGGGCGACGGGCCCGCCGACACGGCCGCCCGGTGCGGCTACTACGACCAGGCCCATCTCAGCCTCGAATTCAAGGCGATGACCGGGATGCCTCCCGGCCGCTTCCTCGCGGACCGGGAGACGTCGAGCACCTGGATCGCGGGCTGAGCCCTGCGGATCCGGCGGTTTTCTCCAATACGGGACGGGGCGCCGGACGGAAGTCTTACGCCCGCGTGCGGTCGCGTACGCAACGTCGACACGGACAGAAGGAACGAAGCATGAGCATGGCCACGGGGCTCCGCAAGAAGGCCGCGATCGTCGCCGCCACCACCGCGCTGCTCGTCGGCGGTGGTGTCGTCACCGCCACCTCGGCCTCCGCGGGCTACATGTGCGGCGCCGGCTACCACTGTGCGTACTGGGGCAACCTGGGCGACAGCGGCTCGCACGACTTCTACAACAGCGACACCAACTTCACCAACGACTACTTCAACGACAACAACCCGGCGCCCGGCTCCGGTGAAGTCGTCAACGACAACGTCTCGTCCGCGAGCAACTCCAGCACCGGCGGCTACGAGAGCCACTACTACCGGGACATCAACTACGGCGGCGGCCTGCTGTTCTGCGTGAACCCGGGCAGCCAGGTCTTCATGGGCAGCCTCAGCGCCGCGCAGAGGGACTCCGCCAGCTCGCTCCAGCTGCGCCCGTCGACGACCGTGCACTGCTTCTGAGCCACCCCGCGCACCGCGCGTGAACGGGGCCCGGTGCTACTGGGGTGCACCGGGCCCCGCCCACCCCACCGCCGACGAAAGGCATCCGTCACCATGCCCGGCACCCGCCGCCCCCGCCGTGTCCTGCTCACCTTCACCGCCGTCCTGGCGGGCGGAGCGGCCGTCGTCGGCGGCACACTGCTGGCCTCCGCCGAAGGCGCGCCTCCGGTCTCCGACGAGGCCTACGCGTCGACGGCCGCCCTGGAGCGGCTGCACCGGCTGCCGCCCGTGACCGACCGCCTCTTCGCCTGGACCGACACCCAGGCCCGCAGCGCCGAGGCCCAACGCCGGTACTCCATCGACTGCATGGCACGCAAGGGCTTCCGCTACGCCCCGAAGGCCACTCCCCCGGCGGGCTCCGGCGAGGACGAACGACCCCGCCCCTTCGGCCTGGAGACGCCCCCTTCCTCAGCCACGCCCGCACCGGCGCAGGCCGGCGAGACGCCCCCGAAGCCCGGCAGTCCCGAAGCCTCCCCCGCGTACGCGAAGGCACTCTTCGGCGACGAGAACAAGCGGGTGACGGTCAAGGGCACGCAGGGCACGAGCGTGTCCCGGCCGGGGAACGGCTGTCTCGCCGAGGCCGAGACGCGCATGCTCGGCGACGGCCGGACGCGCTGGCTCCGGACGCGGATCCTGCACTTCGAGGGGCAGGAACAGGCCCGCTCGGCCCTGGAGAAGGACCCCCGGTTCCGGGACGCGACCGGCCGCTGGCAGCAGTGCATGGACCGGGCGGGCTTCCCGGGGCAGACCGACCCGACGACGCTGTTGAAGACCCTGCCCACCCAGCGGGCCCGGCTCGGCGGCCGCGACGTCCTGCGGGCCGATCTGCACTGCAAGAGCGAGACCGGCTATCTGAGCATCGCCTACACCCGGCTCGCCGCCGTCCAGCAGGACTGGCTGGACCGCAACCCGGCCGTCGCCAAGGACTGGACCGCGCTGCTGGCCCGCCAGGACGGGGCCGCGCGCGAGGTGCTCGCGACCAAGGGGTGACGTGGCGGGCCCGCGGGCCCGGCCTGATCGGCAGGACACCCCTCAGGGCTGCTGCGCCTTCTCCTCGCTCGGAATGAAGCGGCCGGTGCAGCTGCGCCGGACGTCCTTCGGGAGGGCCGCGCACACCCACACCGAACCGTCGTCGGGCGCCGCGATCAGCGGTGTGTAGACGTCCCGGTCGTAGTGCACGACGTCGGCCTGGGCGGCGCCGTCGGAGTTGTTGACGACGACGGTGGCACCGACCTGCGCGAAGGAGATCCGGCCCCAGGCGGCCCGGCAGGCCTGGCTGTAACGGAGCTCGATGACGAGGTCCTTGGGGATGGAGCCGGTCCGCACGGTGACGGCGTCGGCGCCGCAGTTCATCTTCTTCGGGTCGCGGCCCTCGCACGCCGTGAGGGTGCAGCCGGTGGCCGGTCCCGCGACCGTCACGACGGGCTTCGGGCGAGGGTCGGCCGGCGGTTCGTCGGAGCCGGAGAGGGCGGCGTAGGAGATCGCGCCCACCGCCAGGAGGAGGGCGAGCACGAGCGACGCCCACTGGACGCGTCGCTTTCGGAGCGTCGCCGGCCCGAGCTCCGTTCCGGCCCCGGATTCATCCCCGGCCCCGGATTCGGCCCCGGATTCCGGTGCCGTGCGCCGGGCGTCCTCCTCGGCCCAGAGCGCGAGCAGCGGGGCCGGATCGGTGTCGCAGAGCCGGGCGAGCCGCTCCACGGCGTCGCGCGGCGGGAACTGCTTGCCGTTGACCCAGCGTTCCCACGACGACTTGGCGTAGTGCGTCTTCTCGCTGAGCTGGACGAAGCTCGCACCCGACGCCTTCTTCAACGCGAGCAGCTCGCCCGCCAGGTCCTTGACCGACCCCGCACGGTCCATCTGTGACCGATTCCCCCCGATATGCATGTCCATGCCAGTCATGAACGTGCATATCCTAGAGCGCCGTCAGGGGTGCTCCACGCAACCGGATGTACGTGTGTCAAGCACCCATCAGGCCGGAATCCGCCGGGTTTTCAGGCACAGCAGTCCGGTTCGAGGCCCGTCGGCAGGCGTTCGCCGCCGAAGACGGCCACGGTCGCCTCCTCGCCGCCCAGGGCCGCCACCGCGAGCAGCAGCGAGCCGGCCGTCCAACTGGTCTGCTCCTCCGGCCACATCGCCTTGTCGCTCTCCGTCTCGCCCTCGAAGACGTACCCCGTCCAGTACATGCCGTTCGCGGCCCGCAGGTGCTGGATGTCCTGGAGGATCGTGAGCGCCCGGTCCGACTCCCCCATCACCCAGAGGGCGAGGGCGAGCTCACAGCTCTCGCCGCCGGTGACCCAGGGGTTGGGGACCACACACCGCACACCGAGACCGGGCACGACGAAGGTGTCCCAGTCGGCCTCGATCCGGGTCTTCGCCTGCGGTCCGGTGATCGCGCCGCCGAGGACCGGGTAGTACCAGTCCATCGAGTAGCGGGACTTGTCGAGGAAACGCTCGGGGTGCCGGCGGATCGCGTGACCGAGCGCCCCGGCCGCCAGCTCCCAGTCGGGCTGCGGCTCCTCGCGCTCCTCGGCGATGGCGAGGGCGCAGCGGAGCGCCTGGTGGATCGAGGAGCTGCCGGTGAGCAGCGCGTCGTTCACCGGGGTGCCGTCGGCCTCGCGCTTCCAGCCGATCTGGCCGCCCGGCTGCTGGAGCCCGAGGACGAACTCGACGGCCGCGTAGACGACGGGCCACATCCGGTCGAGGAAGGCGTCGTCGCCGGTCGACAGGTAGTGGTGCCAGACGCCGACGGCTATGTACGCGACGAAGTTGGACTCCCGGCTGTGGTCGGTGACCCGGTCGGGCTCGCCGTCGTGGTAGGCCGCGTACCAGGAGCCGTCGTCGTTCTGGTGCCGGGCGAGCCACTCGTAGGCGCGGGTCGCGGCGGCGTGCTCACCGGCCGCGTCCAGGGCCATGGCGGCCTCGGTGTGGTCCCACGGGTCGAGGTGGTGGCCCCGGAACCAGGGCAGGGCGCCGTCCTCGCGCTGCACCGCGAGTATCCCGGTGACGGTCTCGGCGGCCTGCTCCGCGGTGAGCACCCCGGGCAGGACGAGGTGTTCCGCGATCCGCTCGGGAGAGGTCACTGGGTGTCGGCCTTGGGCAGGTGGGGCTTGGTCGCGTACGCCACGAAGCTCTTGCCGACGACCGGGTTGAGCAGCTGCTCGGCGACCCGGGTCAGGGCGGGCTTCCTCATGATGTCCCAGACCAGGAGCTTGTGGTACGCGCGGACCGGCAGCGCCTTGTCGTTGTCGACACCGAAGGCGCACTTCAGCCACCAGTACGGCGCGTGCAGCGCGTGCGCGTGGTGGGTGCCGTACGGCTTGAGGCCGGCCTGCCGGATCTTGCCGAGGAGCTCGTCGGCCTTGTAGATGCGGATGTGGCCGCCCTCGACCTCGTGGTACGCGTCGGAGAGCGTCCAGCAGATCTTCTCGGGGCCGTACCGGGGCACGGTGATCGCGATCCGGCCGCCCGGCTTGAGGACACGGACCATCTCGGCGAGCACACCCTTGTCGTCCGGGATGTGCTCCATGACCTCGGAGATGATGACGACGTCGAAGGACTCGTCGGGGAAGGGCAGGTTGAGCGCGTCGCCCTCCATCGCCGTGGCGGTCGCGCCCGCGGGGGCCTCCCCGGCCTCCTTCATCGCCGCGAACCACTTGGCGACCTCGCGGATCTCCTCGCCGTTCTGGTCGAGCGCCACGACCTGGGCGCCACGCCGGTAGCACTCGAAGGCGTGCCGGCCCGCACCACAGCCCAGATCGAGCACACGGTCGCCGGGGGCGAGCGGGAAGCGGGTGAAGTCGACGGTCAGCACGAGGTCCTGCTTTCGCGGTTGAAGAGTCGTTGGGGGCCGGTACCGGGCCGCGCCCGGGAACAACGGCGGGATGTCACCGGCGGGCTCCGGTTCCCTGGCGGGCGACCGCCTCGCGGTACAGCTCGGCCGTGCCCTGCGCGGCGCGCGCCCAGGTGAACCGCTCCAGGACCCGGGCACGCCCGGCCGCGCCGAGCCGCGTCCGGAGCCCGGGGTCACCCAGCACCCGCCCCAGCGCCGCGGCCAGTGCTCCCGCGTCCCCCGGCGGCACCGCGAGACACGTCTCGCCGTCGGCCCCGGCCACCTCGGGAATCGCCCCGCCGGTCGTGGCGACCAGCGGCGTCCCGGTGGCCATGGCCTCGGCGGCCGGCAGCGAGAACCCCTCGTACAGCGACGGCACGCAGGCGACCTGCGCGGACCGCACCAGGTCGACGAGCTCCGCGTCGCTGATGCCCTTGACGAACTCGACGGCGCCGTCGAGCCCGTACCGCTCGATGGCGGCGGCGACCGGGCCGTCCTCGGCGCGCTTGCCGACGACGACGAGGTGCGCGTCGGGGTTCTCGGTACGGAGCTTGGCGAGCGCCTCGATCAGGTGGATGAGGCCCTTGAGGGGGACGTCGGCGCTGGAGGTCGTGACGATCCGGCCGGGGATCTCGGCGACGGACGGGTCGGGCGACCACAGGTCGGTGTCGGCGCCGATGTGGACGACGCGGATGCGGTCGTCACGGACGCCGAGGTGGTCGACGATCTCCTGCCGGGAGGTCCCGGAGACGGTGAGCACGGACGGCAGCCGGCGGGCGACGCGCTTCTGCATGCGGGTGAAGGCGTACCAGCGGCGGACGGAGGCGCGGCGCTTCCAGTCGGCGGCGGCGTCGATCTCCAGCTGCCGGTCGACGGTGATGGGGTGGTGGATCGTGGTGACGAGCGGGGCGCCGATCGCACGCGGGCCGCCGAGGAGCCCGTACCCGAGGGTCTGGTTGTCGTGGACGACGTCGAAGTCCCCGCGGCGGGCGGCGAGTGTGCGCCGGGCCCGCAGGGAGAAGGTGAGCGGCTCGGGGAAGCCGCCGGTCCACATGGTGGCGACCTCGAGCGCGTCGATCCAGTCGCGGTACTCGTCCCGCTTCGGCGTCCGGAAGGGATCCGGTGAGCGGTAGAGGTCGAGGCTGGCGATCTCGGTGAGCGTGAGCCCGGCCAGGTCCTCCCCCTCGTCGAGGACGGGGTACGGCTGGGAGCCGATGACCTCGACGCTGTGACCGAGGCGGGCGAGCTCGCGGGAGAGATGCCGGACGTAGACGCCCTGACCGCCGCAGAAGGGGTTTCCCTTGTACGTGAGGAGAGCGATCCGCAACGGTCT
Source organism: Streptomyces sp. NPDC017246 (assembly GCF_044331325.1). Taxonomy (NCBI): domain Bacteria; kingdom Bacillati; phylum Actinomycetota; class Actinomycetes; order Kitasatosporales; family Streptomycetaceae; genus Streptomyces; species Streptomyces sp. NPDC017246. The sequence continues at coordinate 111,676 of NZ_JBIRMW010000001.1, forward strand.
GTCACCGGCTGCGGTGACGCCCTGTCGGGGGCTTGCCTCTATGGCCTCAGCGGTCATGCGCGACCCCCTTCGAGCGTGGTTTCGCCGGAGCGTAACCGCTCGCGCTAATCTAGAACAAGTTACAGACTTGATCGTTCTTGATCTTCTGGCCTGATCTTCTTGATCCTTCAAGGAGGACAGAATCTACCGGCAGGTAGCTCTGTGGTGAGAGCCGGAACAGGTGATTCGCGCCACGGCGCCCGCACCGCCATACTGTCGCTCCCCACCGCACGGAACGGGACCTCATGACCGCAGACATCAGAGCGGACCACAGACCCGCGTCGCCGCCCCTCACGGAGCGCCAGGAGGCGCGGCGCCGCCGCATCCTGAACGCCAGCGCCCAGCTCGCGGCGCGGGGCGGCTTCGACGCCGTGCAGATGCGGGAGGTGGCCGAGGCGGCCGGGGTGGCGCTGGGAACGCTGTACCGCTACTTCCCCTCCAAGATCCATCTGCTGGTCGCGACCATGCAGGACCAGCTCCAGCACATGCACACCACCCTGCGGAAGCGGCCGCCCGCCGGCGCCGATCCGGCGGAGCGGGTCGCGGAGACCCTGATGCGGGCCTTCCGCGCGCTCCAGCGGGAGCCGCAGCTCGCCGACGCGATGGTGCGGGCGCTGACCTTCGCGGACCGCGGGGTGAGCCCCGAGGTCGACACGGTCTCCCGGCTGACGACGGCGATCATCCTGGACGCGATGGGCGCCGAACACCCGACCCCGCAGCAGCTCTCGGCGGTCCGGGTCATCGAGCACACCTGGCACTCGGCACTGATCACCTGGCTCTCGGGACGCGCCTCGATCGCACAGGTGAAGATCGACATCGAGACGGTCTGCCGGCTGATCGACCTGACGGCCCCGGAGACACAGGCACGCTGAGCCGCTGCCACGCGGGCCCCGGCGGACCGAGTCGCCGCCATGCCTGCCCCGGTGCGTCGAGTCGCGGCCGCTCACGTCCCGGCGGGCCGAACCGCTGACGCTCACACCCCGGCGGACCGAGGAGCGCCGCTCGCACCCCGGGCGCCCGACGCACCGGGGATACGGGCGGCGGCGGCTCAGGACGAGGTCTTCGCGTTGGCCTTCGCGAGGATCGGGGCGCACTCCGGGGTGCCGTCGACGGCGACGAACATGACGAGCTTCAGCGGGCCCGCGGAGTGGTTGCTGGCCTGGAGCTGCCAGCCGCTCTTCTTCAGGGACTTGATCACCGAGCCGCCCTGCCCGGAGCTCCGCTCCTCGGTCCAGCCGCCCTTGGTCAGGGTCGCGACGGTGTCCGTGTAGGACTTCGCCGGGTCCGCGGCCTTCTCGGCGTCGGCCGTCCAGCTGACCATGCAGTCCTCGGCCTCGGCCGGAATCTGCTCGCCCGAGGAGTCCTGCGCGAAGCCGGCCCCCGTCGCCGCGTCGGTGAGCTCCTTGGTGACCGCCGCACCGGAGAGCCGCTCGCCGTCCGAACCGCCCGAACCGCCCGTACCCGAGCCGCCCGTCGCGGCCGAACCGGCCGAGGACGAACCGCCCTTGTCCGTGCCGCCGCCCTCGCTCCCGCAGCCCGCGACCAGCAGCACCACACAGGCGGCCGCGGCCACCCCCATCACCTTGCGCACAGCACTCCCGAAATACGCATGCACGAAGGCCCCTTGCCCCCGTTTTCAAGGGCTTAGTTTTGCACGTGGAAACGGACGGCGTACGCAAAGACACCTGTCGTCACCCCTGTTCGCCGTCCTCCCCGAACAAGGACTTCCTCTCCTGCTCGGTGAACCGGCCCATGCACGCGTTCTCGGTCGCCTGCAGGGAGATCATCTCCATGGTCAGCGACTGCTGTACGCCGGTGTGGCGGGCGAACATCGTCCAGCCGCGCTTCCTGAGGGTGACCTGAACCAGGGTGCCCCCCTTCTCGTCGAGCTTCTCCACCTGACGCTGCCCCTGGACCCACTCCTCGCCGACGAGGGCGGCGACCGCCTTGTCGAAGCCGCCGCGCGATCCGTCGACGGGAGGGCCGATGTACTGCCACGCGGCGGTGCAGGCGGCGGCACGCTCCGCGAGCCGCTCCCGCTCCGTGGACGGGGTGGGGAGCGGCGTGGAACCCGTGGGGGTCGCCCCGCCGAGCCCCGGAAGGTCGGACTTCGGCAGCCCCGCCTTCTCGACGGCGGCGACGATCTCGGCGTGCGCCGCCTCACGGCCGAAGGCCGAGCCCCCTCCCCCGGACCCCGCGCCGGGCCCGCACCCCGCCCCGAGAAGCACCACCGCCGTCGCTCCCGCGACCGTCGCCCATCGGCTGTCCCGACCCCGCATGTCTGCCCCGCTCCCTGCGTGTACGTACGTGTGCCGGAGGAGTCTCACACACGCGGTACGCACAGGTCACAGCGGTTCGGACGGTCGGGGCGGGGGGCCGCGGACCCGGGCGGGACCGGGGCCCGCGGCCACGATCCGGGGCCCCGTCGGCCAGGATCCGGTGTCCTCCGGACCGGCCACTCCTCCGGACCGGCTACTCCTCCGGCGGAAAGACCGGCTCCCCGCCGTCCGCGAGCGTGATCATGATGGCCTCCACCGGACAGCCCTCGGCCGCCGCGAGCAGCTTCTCGCCCGCGTCCGACTCCGGTTCCCGCGCGTGGGACTGCCGGGCGGTGTCGAGCCGGAAGCCGTCAGGGGCGTGGTTGACGCACATGCCGGAGCCGATGCACACGCTCCGGTCGACCTCTACGTGCCAGCGGTCGCCCATCAGGCGCCGCCGTCGTAACCGGCCGGCAGGTGGATCATCTTGTGCTCCAGGTACTCGCCGAAGCCCTCGGGGCCGAACTCCCGCCCCAGACCGGAGTTCTTGTAGCCGCCGAACGGGCCGAGCATGTCCAGGCTGAAGGTGTTGACGTTGAAGGTGCCGGTGCGCACACCCCGGGCGAAGTCGATACCGCGCTCCACGTCCGCGGTCCAGACGCTGCCGCTGAGCCCGAACTCGGAGTCGTTCGCGAGCCGCAGGGCCTCGGCCTCGTCCCCGTACGGCAGGAGACAGATCACCGGGCCGAAGATCTCCTCGCGGGCGATCCGCATGGAGTTGTCGACCCCGCCGAAGAGGGTCGGCTCGACGTACCAGCCGCGGTCGAGACCGGCCGGACGCCCGCCGCCGGCAAGCACCTTGGCGCCCTCCTCCTGGCCGATCCGGATGTAGTCGAGGGAGCGCTGCTGCTGACGGCGGGCGACGAGCGGGCCGACCTGGGTGGCCGGGTCGAGCGGGTCGCCGACGACGAGCGCGCCGGCCGCCGCGGCGAAGGCCTCGGCGGTCTCCTCGTACCGGGCGCGGGGGACGAGGATCCGCGTCTGGGCCACACACGCCTGGCCGTTGTTCATCCAGGCGGCCGGCACGATCCCGGCGACGGCGGTCGCCGTGTCGGCGTCGGGCAGGATCACGGCGGCCGACTTCCCGCCGAGTTCGAGGGTGACGCGGGTGAGGTTGCGGGAGGCGACCTCCATGACCCGCCTGCCGGCGGCGACGGACCCGGTGAAGGAGACCTTGTCGACCCCGGGGTGCCCCACGAGGTACTCGCTGACCTCGCGGTCGGCGGGCAGGATGCTGAGCACACCCTCGGGCAGCCCGGCCTCGGTGGCGATGTCGGCCAGGATGTACGAGTCGAGGGGCGACTCCGGCGAGGGCTTGAGGACCACCGTGCAGCCGGCCAGCAGCGCGGGCCCCAGCTTGGCGGCGGCGGTGAACTGCGGCACGTTCCACGGGATGACGGCCGCGACCACACCCACCGGCTCACGCCGGACGAGCAGCGGCCCGAGCACGCCGCCGCGCCGCTCCTCGTAGGTGAAGTCACGGGCGACGGTGATCGCCGCGTCCCAGACCATCATCGCGCCGAGCGCCTGCGCGAGGACGGACCAGGAGTACGGGGAGCCGTTCTGCGCGCTGATGGAGCGGGCGATCTCCTCGTGGCGGACGGCGATCGCGTCCTTGATACGGCTGACGACGGCGATCCGCTCCTCCACGGACATCCGCGGCCAGGGCCCCTCGTCGAAGGCCCGCCGGGCGGCGGCCACGGCCCGGTCGACATCGGCGGCGGAGGCGTGCGGGACACGACCGATGACCTCCTCGGTGTGCGGGGAGACGACCTCGATGACCTCCTCGCCGAGCGGATCGGTCAACTCTCCACCGATGAACAGCTTCGCGTGCTCCACAAGCTCGGTCATGACCGCCGCCTTCACGAGGAGATGATTTCCTGACGATGCCTCAGAACTGATACCAGTTCTAGTTATGATGGGCAACGGTCGAGCACACTCCGTACCGCCGCGGAGGGCCTCCGCGATGTCGTGGAGGGCTTCCGTACCGCCGTGGAGAGATGAGGATCCATGCAAGGACCCCTGCCCCAGGTGACCGAGCACGGCGGAGGCGTCTGGTCGCTCCGGGTGCCCATCCCCGACAATCCACTCGGCCACACCCTGGTCCACGTCCTCGACACCGGCCGCGGCCCGGTCCTCGTCGACACCGGGTGGGACGACCCCGCCTCCTGGAGCGAACTCGTCGGTGGGCTCGACGCGCTGGGGCTCTCCGTGCGCGAGGTCCACGGGGTCGTCATCACCCATCACCATCCCGACCACCACGGGCTGTCCGGCCGGGTCCGTGAGGAGTCCGGGGCCTGGATCGCCATGCACGCCGCCGACACCGCCGTCGTCCGCCGCACCCGCGAGGCCGACCCCGGCACCTGGCTCGACTACCTCGCCCGCAAGCTCGCCACCGCCGGCGCCCCCGAGGAGCATCTCGCCCCGCTGCGGGCCGCGCGCTCCTCGGGCCGGATGCGTACCCTCCCCGGTCTGCGCTCCGCCCTCCCCGACCGGGAGATCGTCCCCGGCGAACTCCTCGACCTCTCCGGTCGGCGGCTCCGGGCGATCTGGACCCCCGGCCACACCCCCGGCCACGTCTGCCTCCATCTGGAGGAGGAGCACCCCTCCCGGCTGCCCGGCCACGGCCGGCTCTTCTCCGGCGACCACCTGCTGCCCGGGATCTCCCCGCACATCGGGCTGTACGAGGACCCCGACGACGCCACCGGGGCCGATCCCCTCGGCGACTACCTCGACTCCCTCGAACGCATCGGCCGCCTCGGCGTCGCCGAGGTCCTCCCCGCCCACCAGCACGCCTTCCCCGACGCCGCCGGGCGGGTCCGTGAACTCCTCGACCACCACGAGGAACGGCTCACCGGGCTCCTCGGGCTCCTCGCCGTCCCGCTCACCCCGTGGCAGCTCGCCGAGCGGATGGAGTGGAACCGCCCCTGGGAACAGATCCCCTTCGGTTCCCGGAACATCGCCGTCAGCGAGGCCGAGGCCCATGTCCGCCGCCTGGTGAAGCTGGGCCGCGCGGAGGCGGTTCCCGGCACGGACCCGGTGGAGTTCGTCGCCGTCTGAGGCCTCGGCCCCGCACCGGACGGACGACCTGCGCGATCAGGTCCACCGGGGAGACCCCGCCGCCACGACGTCACTCCTCACGCGCACGCGAGGAGGTCTCCGGACGCCCGCGCGGGGCGGTCTCCGGTCCCGGTGTGAGGCGCCTCGCACCCACCGGGCGGAGGGCCTACGGGCCGGTAGACTGAGCCGGTCGTCATCATGCCCGTACGGGGAAAGCCGGTGCGAATCCGGCACTGACCCCGCAACCGTGAGCCGTCTCCCCTCGGGGGAACGGCGAGTCGGACTGCCCGTCCGGGACGTGACCGCCGGCACCGTCGAGGAATACGGAGCCGAGCCTGGTGCCCTGAGGCGTGCCGGTGCCCGGCCGCAGGAGAGGGCCCCATGAACACCGTCCGCCGCGGCGCAGCCGCGCTCGCCGCCGCCACCGTCCTGCTCGGCACCGGAGCAGCCGGAGCGGCCACCGCCGCGCCCTCCCCGTCGCCGTCGGCCGTCACGATCCCGCCCGGTCTGTACGGCACGAAGGACCCGACGTACGACGGTGTCTGGCGTCAGTCGCTCGCCTTCCTCGCCCAGCGTGCCACCGGCTACCAGCCCGCCGACCAGTCCGTGGACTGGCTGCTCGGCCAGCAGTGCGAGGACGGCTCGTTCAGCTCGTACCGCGCCGACGCCACGAAGCCCTGCGACGCGAAGACCATGCGGGACACCAACGCCACCGCCCTCGCCGTGCAGGCGCTCGGCTCGGTCCGCCGCCAGGCCACCGACCCCGAGCAGATCGACAAGGCCGTCAAGGCGGGCGCCGGCTGGCTGCGGAACGTACAGAACAAGGACGGCGGCTGGGGCTACAGCTCCGGCGGCGCCAGCGACGCCAACTCCACCTCGGTCGTCGTCGGCGCGCTCGCCGCGACGAGCGTGAAGCCCGGCTCGTTCACCTCCGCCGAGGGCCGTACGCCCTACGACGCGCTCCTCACCTTCGCACTGCCCTGCTCCGACAAGGCCGGCGCGGGCTCCTTCGCGTACCAGCCGGACAAGACCGGCAAGCTGCTCGCGAACGCCGACGCCACCGCCGCCGCCACCCTCGCCGGGCTCGGCAAGAGCATCGTCGCCACCAAGGCCTCCCCCGAGCAACCGCCGGCCTGCACCGACCTGTCGAAGCCGACGGTCGAGCGGGCCGCGCTCAACGGCGCCTCGTACCTGGCGAAGGCCCTCGCGAAGACCGGCCACCTGACCCTGCCCCCGATGCCGGGTGCCACCGACACGACCGAGCAGCCCGACATCGGCAACACCGCCGACGCCGTCGTCGCGCTCGCCGCGTCCGGTGCCGCGAAGGAGGCGAAGCCCGCCCTGGAGTGGCTGGAGAAGAACTCCGCCGCCTGGGCGAAGGAGAGCGGACCGGCGGCGTACGCACAGCTGATCCTGGCCGCCCGCGCGACGGACACCGACCCCCGCGAGTTCGGCACGGCGGACCTGGTGGAGCAGCTCAACGCCACCGGTCCCGCGCCCAAGACCCCGGACACCTCGGCCTCCTCGACGAGTGACGACGACGAGTCGGGCTTCGACGTGTGGTGGATCATCGGGATCGGCATGGTGGTCGGCGTCGGCATCGGCTTCCTCGTGAGCGGCCGCAAGAAGTGACCGCGGCGGCGAGGAACGGCGCCCGGCTCGCGGGCGCCGCGGCCGGGGCGCTGCTCACCCTGACCGCCGTCGCGGCCGCTCCCGCGCAGGCCGCGGGCTACCGCTACTGGTCGTTCTGGGAGAGCGACGGCGGAAAGCCCTGGGCGTACGCCACCCAGGGGCCGGCGACCGCCCGCCCCGCCGACGGCGACGCGATCGGCTTCCGCTTCGCGATCAGCAACGGCACGGACGACACCTCGCTGCCCTCCGCCGCCCCCGACTTCGCGAGGATCTGCGGAGGCGTGGAGAAGAAGGACGGCACCAAGCGGGTCGCGGTCGTCGTCGACTTCGGCGGCCCCGCGGACGCGCCGCCCGGCGACACCCCGCCGGAGAAGCCGGTCAAGGCCGGCTGCGCGCAGGTCCGCGAGGACGCGACGAGCGCGGAGGCGCTCGCCACGGTGGCGAAGCCGCTGCGGTACGACAGCGCCGCCATGCTGTGCGGGATCGCCGGCTACCCGGCGCGGGGCTGCGGCGAGCAGGTCGCGGAGAACGCCCCGGCGTCGGCGGCGCCCACCGCGCCGGCCTCGGCCGGCGAGCACGGCGGGGGCCCGTCGCTGGGCGTGCTCGTCGGCGGGGCGGCCGTCCTGGCCCTGGGCGGGGCGGCGGTCTGGAAGGCCCGCCGTCGCGGATGAGCCCCGTATGACCCGCACCTCTTGTACGGCCCGCGGCTCCCGTGCGTCCGGTACCTCTTCTATGGCCCGCGTCTCCCGCGCGGCCCATGCAGCCCGTACCTCCCGTACCTCCCGTACGACGAGTCCCGCAGGACGCCGCTGATGCCGCCCGCCGTTCTCCGCGCCCCGGAGGCGAGCCGGGCCAATGCCCTGCACGCCGGTGCCTGGTGGCTGTGGGCGCTCGGCCTGGCCGTCGCCGCCTCCCGCACCACCAACCCGCTCCTGCTCGGTCTGCTCGTCGGAGTGGCCGGTTACGTCGTGGCGGCCCGCCGTACGGACGCGCCCTGGGCCCGTTCGTACGGCGCCTTCGTGAAGCTCGGCCTGTTCGTCGTCTTCCTGCGGGTCGTCTTCTCGCTGCTGCTCGGCTCCCCGATCCCCGGCACGCACGAGCTGTTCACCCTGCCCGAGGTGCCGCTGCCCGACTGGGCGCAGGGGGTACGGATCGGTGGGCGGGTGACGGCCGAACAACTGGTGTTCGCGGTGTACGACGGTCTCAAGCTGGCGACCCTGCTGATCTGCGTCGGCGCGGCGAACGCCCTGGCCAACCCGGCGCGGCTGCTCAAGTCGCTGCCGGGCGCGCTGTACGAGGCCGGGGTCGCCGTCGTCGTCGCCATGACCTTCGCGCCGAACATGGTCGCGGACGTGGTCCGGCTGCGGACCGCCCGACGCCTGCGCGGCCGCCCCACCGGCGGGGTGCGGGCGGTGCTCCAGATCGGCCTGCCCGTCCTGGAGGGCGCCCTCGAACGGTCGATCGCGGTCGCGGCCTCGATGGACGCGCGCGGGTACGGGCGGACGGCACAGGTCCCCGCCGCCGTCCGACGCACCACGAATCTGCTGACCCTGGGCGGTCTGCTCGGGATCTGCGCCGGTTCGTACGGGCTGCTCGCGGCGGAGGGCGCGGGGTACGGGCTGCCGCTGCTGGGCGCCGGGCTCCTCGCCGCCATGGCCGGGCTGCGGCTCGGCGGGCGGCGGACCGTCCGCACCCGGTACCGGCCGGACCGCTGGGGGGTCCGGGCCTGGCTGGTCGCGGGCTCCGGAGTGACGGTCGCGGTCCTGATGATCTGGGCGAACACGTACGCGCCGGAGGCTCTGCACCCCGGGGTCGTCCCCCTGGAGGCGCCGCAGCTCCCGCTCTGGCCGGCCCTGTCGATCCTGGTGGGCCTGGTGCCCGCGTTCGTGGCCCCCGTTCCCAAGGAGAACGCGTGATCCGCTTCGAGAACGTCTCGGTGACCTACGAGGGGGCCGACGAGCAGCACCAGCCCACCCTGCGCGATGTGCACCTCACCGTCCCCGAGGGCGAGCTGGTGCTGCTCGTCGGCCCCTCGGGCGTCGGCAAGTCGACCCTCCTCGGCGCGGTCTCCGGCCTCGTCCCCCACTTCACCGGCGGCACCCTGAACGGCCGGGTCACGGTCGACGGCCGCGACACCCGCACGCATCCGCCGCGCGAGCTCGCGGACCTGGTCGGCACCGTCGGTCAGGACCCGTCCGCGCACTTCGTCACCGACACGGTCGAGGACGAGCTGGCGTACGGGATGGAGTCCCTGGGCCTCGCGCCGGGCGTCATGCGGCGCCGCGTCGAGGAGACCCTCGACCTCCTGGGCCTCGCCGAACTCCGCGACCGCCCGATCGCCACGCTCTCCGGCGGCCAGCGCCAGCGTGTCGCGATCGGCTCCGTCCTGACCCCGCACCCGAAGGTCCTCGTCCTCGACGAGCCGACCTCGGCGCTGGACCCGTCGGCGGCGGAGGACGTCCTCGCGGTCCTCCAGCGGCTGGTCCACGACCTGGGGACGACGGTGCTGCTCGCGGAGCACCGCCTGGAGCGGGTGGTGCAGTACGCGGACCAGGTGCTGCTGCTGCCGGAGGGTGTGATGGGCTCCCCCGCCGAGATCATGGCCGTCTCACCGGTGCATCCGCCGGTGGTGGGTCTCGGGCGGCTCGCCGGGTGGGAGCCGCTGCCGCTGACGGTGCGGGACGCGCGGAGGCGGGCGGGCTCGCTGAAGGAGCGGCTCGCGGGGCGGGTCCCCGCGGGATCGCCGAAGGCACGGCTTGAGGGGCAGGTCCCCGCGGGATCGCCGAAGGCGCCGCCTGAGGGCCAGGTCCCCGCGGGTCCGGACCTTTCGGACCGTCCGGCGTTCGAGGACCGGGGTCCGGGGCGGATTCCCGGGTCCGGGAAGGCGTGGCGCGGGGGAATCAACCCCTTCAAGCGCCGCCGCACCGAAACACCGGCACCCCCTGCCCCCGCCCCCCTCGCGCTCGTCGACGCCCTCGCCGTCCGCCGCGGCCGCGTCGAAGCCCTCCGCCGTATCGACCTGACCGTCACCCCGGGCGAGACCATCGCGCTCATGGGCCGCAACGGCGCCGGCAAGTCCACCCTCCTCTCCACCCTCGTCGGCATGATCGCCCCGACCTCCGGCACCGTCCACGTCGCGGGCCGCGCCCCGCACACCACCGCCCCGCGCGAGCTGATCCGCCAGGTCGGTCTGGTCCCGCAGGAGCCCCGTGACCTGCTGTACGCGGACACCGTCGCCGCCGAGTGCGCGGCGGCGGACACGGACGCGGGCGTGGCGCCCGGGACCTGCCGGGCGCTGGTGTCCGAGCTGCTGCCGGGTGTCGCGGACGGCATTCACCCCCGGGACCTGTCCGAGGGACAGCGGCTGGCGCTCGCGCTCGCCGTGGTGCTGACCGGCCGCCCGCCCCTGCTCCTCCTGGACGAACCGACCCGCGGCCTGGACTACGCGGCGAAGGCCCGGCTGGTCGCCCACCTCCGGGCCCTCGCGGCGGACGGGCACGCGATCGTGCTCGCCACGCACGACGTGGAGCTGGCGGCGGAGCTGGCGCACCGGGTGGTGATCATCGCGGACGGCGAGGTGGTCGCGGACGGGCCGACGGCCGAGGTGGTCGTCTCCTCCCCCGCGTTCTCGCCGCAGGTGGCGAAGATCCTCGCCCCGCAGCCCTGGCTCACGGTCGAACAGGTGGAGGAGGCGCTGTGAGTACGGCGAGTTCCCGCCCGGTCCGGCTGGGCCCGCGTTCCGTGACCGCGCTCGTCCTGGTCTCCGTGACCGGATCGATCGCCTTCTGCTGGCCCCTCTTCGCGGACGCCGGCTCCGCCGTGACGTCGCACGCCGGTGACGCCCCGTGGCTGTTCGCCGCGCTGCTGCCGCTCCTGGTCGCGGTGGTCGTGGCGACGATCGCCGACTGCGGGATGGACGCCAAGGCGGTGGCGATGCTGGGGGTGCTCGCCGCCGTGGGCGCGGCCCTGCGGCCGCTGGGGGCGGGGACGGCCGGCCTGGAGCCGATGTTCTTCCTGATGGTGCTGAGCGGCCGGGTCCTCGGGCCGGGCTTCGGTTTCGTCCTCGGGGCGGTGACGATGTTCGCGTCGGCCCTGCTCACGGGCGGTGTGGGGCCCTGGATGCCGTTCCAGATGCTGTCGATGGGCTGGTTCACGATGGGGGCCGGGCTGCTGCCGGGGCCGAGCGGGCTGCGGGGCCGGGCCGAGCTGCTGATGCTCTCGGCGTACGGGTTCGTGGCGGCGTTCGCGTACGGCACGATCATGAATCTCCAGGGCTGGGTGCTGCTCCAGGGCCTGAGCAGCGGGATCTCGTTCCAGCCGGGTGCCCCTCTCGACGAGAACCTGGTCCGTTTCCTCGCCTATGTCGTCGCCACCTCCCTCGGCTGGGACCTCGGCCGCGCCGTTCTCACCGTCGTCCTCACCCTCACCGTCGGCGGCACGCTCCTGAAGGCGCTTCGACGGGCCACGCGGCGGGCGAACTTCGAGGCCCAGGTCACATTCGAGGGGTCCGAGAGGGCCTCCACGGGTGAGGCGCCCCACAGGACCCACGTCACGTACGACGTGGAATAGTAGCCGGGCGGTACCCGCCCAAACCGCCCACAACAGGGCATGACCTGCGGAAACCTCTCACACCCGCCCCCGGGGCCTTCCCCTCGGGTCCGAACCTTCCTCGTACAGGGGGTCGTTGCATCGGCGTTCCGGCCCTGGTTGTCTGGTGGACGTCGCCAGGCAGCCGGTGCTCACCACAGCGCCTCGGTCGGCCGGTTCCCCCAGTTTCCGGGTCTCCCGGGCTCTGGTTCCGGCTTGCCGAAAACGCCTGACACGCCCTTTGTCCCCGACGTTAGGTCGAAACCTTGATCCGCTCGCTCACCACTCGTGTCGTCGCCCGCAAGAAGTCCCTCGCCGGCACCGCAGCCGTCCTGCTGGCCGCTTCGGGAGCGGTGCTCGGCACGACGGGCTCGGCGTCCGCCGCCAGCCCGCAGGACCTTGCTCGTAAGATCGTGCCTGCTTCGCAGTACGCGTCCTTCAGCAAGATCGTCGAGCACGAGTCGCACTGGAACCACACCGCGACCAACTCCTCCAGTGGCGCGTACGGCCTGGTCCAGGCCCTGCCGGCCTCGAAGATGTCCTCGGCCGGTTCCGACTGGAAGACGAACCCCGCCACCCAGATCAAGTGGGGTCTCGACTACATGAACGAGCGCTACGGCTCCCCGAACGCCGCTTGGGCGTTCTGGCAGGCCAACGGCTGGTACTAAGAGTCACCGCCGCACAGCGCACCCGCAAGGCCCCGCCTCCCGTCAGGGAGGGCGGGGCCTGCGGCGTTTCCGGGACCGTGGAGGCCGAGACGAAGACGGCCCGGGTGGGCGGACCCGCGGCGCCTTCCGGCACCGCGGAGGCCGAGACGACCACGGCCCGGGCGGGCGGGGACGGGGCGGCTACAGCCGCTGAATGATCGTCCCGGTCGCCACGGCACCGCCCGCACACATCGTGATCAGCGCGAACTCCTTGTCACCGCGCTCCAGCTCGTGCAGGGCGGTGGCGATCAGCCGTGCCCCGGTGGCCCCCACGGGGTGGCCGAGGGCGATGGCTCCGCCGTTGACGTTCACCTTCTCCAGGTCCTGGTCGAAGACCTGCGCCCAGCTCAGCACCACCGACGCGAAGGCCTCGTTGATCTCGACGAGGTCGATGTCCCTGAGCGACATCCCGGCCTTGCCGAGGACGGCCCGGGTGGCGTCGACCGGTCCGTCGAGGTGGAAGTGCGGGTCGGCGCCGACCAGGGCCTGGGCGACGATCCGGGCGCGGGGCTTGAGCTTGAGGGCGCGGGCCATGCGCTTGGAGGCCCACATGATGGCGGCGGCGCCGTCGGAGATCTGGGAGGAGTTCCCGGCGGTGTGGACGGCGGTCGGCATGACGGGCTTGAGCCGGGCGAGGCCCTCCATGGTGGTGTCGCGCAGGCCTTCGTCCCGGTCGACGAGCCGCCACATGCCCTGTCCGGCGGCCTGCTCCTCCTCGGTGGTGGGAACCTGGACGGCGAAGGTCTCGCGCTTGAAGCGCTCCTCGGCCCAGGCGTTCGCGGCCCGTTCCTGGGAGAGCAGGCCGAGGGAGTCGACGCGTTCGCGGGTGAGGCCGCGGTGGCGGGCGATGCGCTCGGCGGCCTCGAACTGGTTGGGCAGGTCGACGTTCCACTCGTCGGGGAAGGGCTTTCCGGGGCCGTGCTTGGATCCGGAGCCGAGCGGAACGCGGGACATGGCCTCGACGCCGCAGCTGATCCCGATGTCGATGACCCCGGCGGCGACCATGTTGGCGACCATGTGGCTGGCCTGCTGCGAGGAGCCGCACTGACAGTCGACGGTGGTGGCGGCCGTCTCGTAGGGGAGGCCCATGGTGAGCCAGGCGGTGCGCGCCGGGTTCATGGACTGTTCGCCGGCGTGGGTGACCGTGCCGCCGACGATCTGTTCGACGCAGTCGGCGTGGATGCCGGTGCGGCCGAGGAGTTCTCGGTAGGTCTCGCCCAGGAGGTAGGCGGGGTGGAGGTTGGCGAGCGCGCCTCCGCGCTTGCCGATGGGGGTGCGTACGGCTTCGACGATGACGGGTTCCGCGGCCATGAGCTCGTCCTCTCCTCGACCGGACGGGGCGTCCCGGCATCCCGTCGGTCGGCGTCACGGGGGAACTAGTACGCGTTCTAGTTCTGAGTGCAGTCTTATGACTGCTACCGCGGGTACGCAAGGGTCCGGGAGGCAACAGTTCCCGTTCCGCCCCTTGCTACTTGTAGAACTCGTTACTAACTTTCCCGGCAACTCCTGACGGCCCATCAGATCCTTTTGTCGGATCCCCTCAGATGCGGAGTGTGTTGCCGATGCCCTGCCCCCATCTCCCCGAAGGGTTCGACGCCACCGACCCCGATCTGCTCCGCGACCGCATCCCCTTCCCGGAGTTCGCCCGGCTGCGGCAGACCGCGCCCGTGTGGTGGTGTCCCCAGCAGCCCGGCGTCACGGGCTTCGCCGACGGCGGGTACTGGGCCGTCACGCGCCACGCGGACGTCAGATACGTCTCCACCCACCCGGAGTTGTTCTCCTCGAACGAGAACACGGCCGTCATCCGCTTCAACGAGCACATCACCCGGGACCAGATCGAGGTCCAGAAACTGATCATGCTCAACATGGACCCGCCCGAGCACACCCGGGTCCGCCAGATCGTCCAGCGCGGCTTCACCCCCCGGGCGATCCGGAACCTGGAGACCGCCCTGCGCGACCGCGCCCACGCCATCGTCGCCGAGGCCAAGCACGGCGCGGACGCGGACGGCACCTTCGACTTCGTCACCCGGGTCGCCGTCGAACTCCCCCTCCAGGCCATCGCCGAACTCATCGGCGTCCCCCAGGGCGACCGCTCCCGGATCTTCGACTGGTCGAACAAGATGGTCGCCTACGACGACCCCGAGTACGCCATCACCGAGGAGATCGGCGCCGAGGCCGCCATGGAACTCATCGGCTACTCGATGAACATGGCCGCCGCCCGCAAGGAATGCCCGGCCTCCGACATCGTCAGCCAGCTCGTCGCCGCCGAGGGCCAGGGCAACCTCTCCTCCGACGAGTTCGGCTTCTTCGTCCTGCTGCTCGCCGTCGCCGGCAACGAGACCACCCGCAACGCCATCAGCCACGGCATGCACGCCTTCCTCACCCACCCCGACGAGTGGGAACTCTTCAAGCGGGAACGGCCGGCGACCACCGCCGAGGAGATCGTGCGCTGGGCGACCCCCGTGGTCTCCTTCCAGCGGACCGCGACCCAGGACACCGAAATCGGCGGCCAGAAGATCGCCAAGGGCGACCGGGTCGGCCTCTTCTACTCCTCCGCCAACAACGACCCCGAGGTCTTCACCGACCCCGAACGCTTCGACATCACCCGCGACCCCAACCCGCACCTCGGCTTCGGCGGCGGCGGACCCCACTTCTGCCTGGGCAAGTCCCTCGCCATCAAGGAGATCGAGCTGATCTTCAACGCGCTCGCGGACGCCCTGCCCGACCTCACCCTCGTGGGCGAGCCGCGCCGGCTGCGGGCGGCCTGGCTGAACGGCGTGAAGGAACTCCGGGTCCGCGCCTCGGCGTGAACCGGCGCGAGCCCCGCCCGGACCACGCCGCACTCCCGCCCCGGCTCCCTCCCCCGCTCCCTCTCCCTCTCCCTCTCCCTCGCACCGTCCCCCGTATGCGGAACCGGAACCTCACCCCGTACGTCCCACCCCGCATGCGGGGGACACACAGAATTCTGACCACCATCGTCGCGCTGCTCGCGCTCCAGCTCGGCTCGCTCGTCGCACCGGCGTACGCCTGCGGCTGCGGCGCCATGATCCCGAGCAAGGACCAGCGCATCGGCGTCGACCGCGAGGAGTCGGCCGTCCGCTGGGACGGGCGGACCGAGACCGTCGTCATGCGCTTCAGCGTCCACGGCGACGCCCGGCACGCCGCCTGGATCATGCCGGTGCCGAGCCGCGCCGACGTCACCCTCGGGGACCCCGAGCTCTTCGACGCGCTCGAACGGCTCACCGAGCCCGAGCAGCGCGACCGCTTCCACTTCTGGCCGCGCGAGGGCGACTGGCCCTTCGACCTCGACCACGGGGACGCGGCGGGGGCACCGGCCCCCGGCCGGGGCGGTGTCGGGGTCGTCGGCCGTGAGCGGCTCGGCCCCTTCGACGTGGCCCGGCTGACCGCCACCGACCCCGCGGCCCTCGGCGACTGGCTGCGCACCCACGGCTTCGAGCTGCCCGAACGGCTGACGGGCGCGCTCCAGCCGTATGTCGACCGGAAGTGGGAGTACGTCGCCGTCCGCCTCGCTCCCCAGGAGAAGGACGCCGTCCTCCAGGGCGAGCTGACCCCGCTGCGCATCACCTTCGGCTCACCCGAACTCGTCTACCCCATGCGGCTCTCCCGGCTCGCGGCGACCTCCCAGAGCCTCGGCCTCTACATCCTGGCCGAGCACCGCATGGAACCCCGCTCCCCCATCGGCGGCGACCGGCCCGAGGTCACCTTCGCCGGGCGGATCGAGCGCCCCGAGGGCGCCGTCGCCGGGCTCGCCGGAGAGCGGCCCGTCCATCTGACGGTCCTTGAACAGGAGTTCCCGCACCCGGAGCGGATCGACGACGACCACCATCTGCGGAACGTCGCCGACACCCCGTACCGCCGGGTCGAGTACACCGACCGGCTGCTGACCGTGGGCGACGGGATCCCCGTCTGGCTGCTGACGGTCGGCGGCGGGCTGCTGCTCGGCGCCCTCGCGACGCTCCTGGCCGTACGGGCCTCAAGGCGCCGCCCGGAGACCGGCCCCGGTGTACGTTCGGCCGTATGACGAACCCTCAGTGGACCGCAGTCGACGCCTACTTCACCGAGACCATCGCCCCGGCCGACGAGGCGCTCACCGCGGCGCTCGCCGACTCCGCGGCGGCCGGACTGCCCGAGATCGCCGTCGCCCCCAACCAGGGCAAACTGCTCCACCTGCTCGCCCGGATGCAGGGCGCGCGGAACATCCTGGAGATCGGCACCCTCGGCGGCTACAGCACGATCTGGCTGGCCCGCGCCCTGCCCACCGACGGCCGGCTGATCACCCTCGAATACGACCCGGCGCACGCGGACGTCGCCCGCGCCAACCTCGCCCGCGCCGGCCTGGACAAGATCGTCGAGGTCCGTACGGGCGCGGCCCTGGACAGCCTGCCGCTGCTGGAGGCGGAGGGCGCGGGCCCCTTCGACCTCGTCTTCATCGACGCCGACAAGGTCAACAACCCGCGCTATGTGGAGTGGGCCCTGAAGCTCTCCCGCCCCGGCACCGTGATCATCGTCGACAACGTGGTGCGCGGCGGGAGGATCACCACCCCGCAGCCGGACGACCCGGCGATCACCGGCACCCGCGAGCTGTTCGAGCTGGTCGCCGCCGAACCCCGTCTGGACGCCACGGCCGTCCAGACGGTCGGCACGAAGGGCTACGACGGCCTGCTGCTCGCCCGCGTGATCGGCTGACCGGGCTGACGCGCCGGGGGCCGGCCGTCAGCGGTAGTCGTCGGGGTGGCCCTGCATCCAGGTGTTGATCTTGTCGCGGGTGCCGAGGAGCAGGGGCTGGTGCTTCTTCAGGTTCTCGAAGGACCGGTCGCCACCGAGCTCCGTGTCGAGCTTCGCGATGAGCCTGAGGGGCTCGGGGAAGTGGCCGGGCCCCTTGGCGTCCGCCTTCATGGCCCGGTCCAGACGGTGGAGTTCGTCGTAGACCCGCCCGAGGAAGTACGCGCAGTCGCTCGGGGTGCACGAGTCGTTCAGGGTCGCCTGAAGTCCCGCGAAGGCGTCACGGACCAGGGAGACCGGCTCCGAGTCGGTCTCCGAGGGCGTGGCGCCCGGGGTCGCGGGCGCGGGCGCGGTCGTACCGGCCCCGGTCGGAGCGTCGGTGGCGGTCGGTTCCGCGGTCGCATCCGCTGTGGCGGTCGCGGTGACGGTGGCTCCCGAGCTGCCCGTCGAGCCGGCCGACCGGTCGTCGCCCTTGTCGGACGCGCCGCAGGAGACGCTGAGCGCACCGAGAAGGAGGACGGCGACGGCCACGCCCCGCACCCGGGCCATGGGCGCGGACCCGGGCGTCGACTCGGACGTGGCCGAGGACGTGAACGCGGACATGGACGTGGACATGGACATGGACGCGGCCTTGGACCTGAACATGGGACCCCCGTGATCGTCGGTTCAGCCGACCCTATCCACACACCCGGCCCGTCAGGAGCCGGGCGCGCTCTGCCGCCAGCCCGCGAAGAGCGGCACCTCGCCCGACGCGTCGAGCACGACCACGCCGAACGGACGGTCGTAGGCGACCCGTTCCACCACCCGGCGGCGAGGCGCGGCCGCGCTGCGGCTCATCGTCACCTGCGTGACGGCAGCCGCCTCGACCCCCTCCTCCGCCACCTCGACCATGACCTCCTGCACCACCTTGGAGATGAAGAGATCCGCCGCGGAGAGGCCCGAGAAGTCGGCCCCGGGGCGCAGCGCCCCGGTGACCCCGAGCGCCGTCAGAGCCCCGTCGACCTCGGACCTCGTACGGAGGGAGAAACGCGGCAGGGTGAGGTCGGCCGAGTCGGCCGCGAGCGGCTTCCGCGCCGCCGGTCCCGCCCAGGCGGCGGGCAGCACCCCGGCCGGCCCGGTGCCCTCCGGGCCGAGCACGAACCGCACCCGAGGGGCCTCGTCGCCCGCGCAGGGCAGCTCCACGACGGTGACCCCGGCCACCGACCAGACCCAGGAGGCGGGGATCAGCCTCCGCATGGTCGGTACGGGCCGGGTGTCGCCGCAGCCGTCGGTGAAGGGCTCGTCGCGGGTGAGGTGCGCGGGGAAGGCGGTCGACCAGGAGGCCTTCAGGGCGAGGGCGTTGAGCAGGACCAGGTCCTCGGAGCCGTCCAGATCGAGCGGCAGGCCGTCGATCCGGCCGCCGGTGGCCTCCCGTACCCAGTCGTCGAGTTCGTCCTGGGCGTCGGGGACCTCACCGAGGGACATGTCGTCCGTCGCTCCGAACACCTCGTCGGGCAGCGCGAACAGGACCGCCCCCGGCAGCACGCCGAACCGCACACCGGGCAGCCCGCGCCGGAAGCCGCCGAGCACCGGCACCCGGCTCCACACGCCCGTCGCCGACACCACCCCGTCCGTCGCCCCGAGCCGGCGCCCGGCGACGGTCACCGCCTCGGCGGCCGCCTCCCCGTCGACCCCGAGCAGCTCCCGCAGCTCCCCGGCCGTCCGGCCGCGCGCCCCGGACGCCACGGCGGCGAGCGCCAGCCACAGCCCCACCGGGGAGCAGACGAAGTCGTCGTCGCCCAGACAGGGCAGCCAGCGCGCCGCGAGGGTCTGTACCGCGGCCGCCTCGAAGGCGGCGGGACCGGGAGTCATATCCTGCCTTTCATGAGCATCGTGAAGATCAACGTCCTGACCGTGCCGGCCGAGCAGCGCGAGGTCCTGGAGCAGCGATTCGCCTCCCGCGCCGGGTCCGTGGAAGGCTCCGACGGCTTCGAGTGGTTCGAGCTGCTGCGTCCCGTCGAGGGCACCGACCAGTACCTGGTGTACACCCGCTGGCGCAGCGAGGAAGACTTCCAGGCGTGGATGAACGGTTCCATGAAGGCCGCCCACGGGGGCGGCGGCGAGGGTGCCGAGCGGCCGAAGCCCGCCGCCTCCGGCTCCACCCTCTGGTCCTTCGAGGTCGTCCAGCAGGCGTCCCCGAAGAACTGACCTCCTCGTCGGACGAGCGAGACCGGGCCGGGCCCCGGGCCGTACGGACAGAGCCGGCCCGGGGCCCGGGCCGTACGCGCGGAACCCCGCCGGCGCGGCCCACCGCCGCGCGCCCGAAACCCGGCTGCGTCCCGGGCCGTGCGCGCCGCACAATGGCGCGCATGACCTGGACCTTCTCCCCCGAGCGCGTCGACACCCGGGACGCCGCCGCCCTGCGCCGCGACTACTACGACGACGTCGCGAGCCGCTACTGGAAGCGCCCCGCGACGAAGACGGAGATCGACGAGGGCCTGGCCGACGACGGGGTCGAACTGCTGGCCCCGCCCACCGGTCAGTTCCTGGTCGCGCGGTACGAGGGCAGGGCGGCGGGCTGCGGCGGGGTGCTCCTCCTCGACGGGGACCGCGCCGAGCTGACCCGGGTCTTCCTGCGCCACGCCTTCCGGGGCCTGGGCGGAGCCGGGTCCCTGCTCACCGAGCTGGAACACGCGGCCCGCGGGCTCGGCTCCCGCCGCATGGTCCTGAACACCCGCCTCGACCTGATCGAGGCCCGCACCCTCTACACACGCCACGGCTACGAGGAGATCCCGGCGTACTGCACGGGCCCGTACATGGACATCTGGTACGGCAAGGACCTCTGACGCGGGCCCTGCCCGTCCCTTGATCCGGCCCGGGCGGCACGGCACCGCCCGGGGGTGCCGGTCAGTGGCTCCAGACGACGACGTCGAAGACGCCTCGGGTGTCGGAGGACTGGGCGTTCAGTTCCTTGACGGTCAGTCGGGCGACGCGGCCGTCGTTCGTGGAGGCGCAGAGGACCATGCCGGTCTTCACCTTGATTTCCCCGGAGGTGCCCAGGGTCTCGATGACGCCGGCGCAGTCCGCGTACGAGGGGGCCTTCGCCGTGTCCTTCCACACCAGCGCCTTGGCTCCTCCCTCGGGCCGCAGCATGATGCTGCCGAACGGGTAGATGGAGAAGTCGTTCTCCTCCCTGATCTCGGACTCCACGGGCGGTGCGGAGTCCAGGTCCTTGGAGTCCGTGAACGTGATCGCCAGGGCGCCCTGCCACTCGATCGTGCCGGCCGGCTTCCCTGCGGGGCTCCGGGGCGCCTGCGGCTCCGGGGACCGCGTGGAGTCCGTGCCCGGCGTGGCCGTGCTCTGCGCGGAGTCGGTGCCCCGCGAGGAGTCCGCCGGAGCGTCGTCACCGCCCCCGGCCTCCGTGGCGGAGGGCGTGGCCGAGGTCACCGGGGTCTGTGCCTGCGGCGGTGCGGCGTTGTTGCCGCTCACCATGTACGTACCGACGACGCCGATCACCGCCGCGACCATCGTGGCGCCCGCGCCGATCCAGGCTCCTCGGTGCGAGCTCGTCCGCACCTGGACCACCGGGGCGGTCGGGGCGGGTGCGCCGTATCCACCGCCGTACCCGTCGTATCCGTCGTACCCGCCCCGCCCCTGACCGGCCGGCGGGTACGCCGGAGGCGTCGGCCGGCCCTGGCGTGGCTCTTCGCTGTTCATCCTGCCCATTCCCCCTGTGATGCGATCTTGGAGGGGACAGCGTACTGAGCAGTTCTGAGTGATTGTCATACCGGGCGTGTGGTAGCCGAGTTACCCCCGCCCCGCCCTCCCGCTAGATCTGGTGGCCTCGGGGCGGCTCCGGGTCCTGGGGCCGCTCCGCGTCCGAGCCGCTCAGTTCGGCCGTGAGTTCCTCCACCAGTTTCACCAGGTCGGTGGGCCGGTCCGGCCCCCACCAGTCGCCGAGCAGCTCGGCGAGCGATTCCTCGCGGGCCTCGGCGAGCCGTGTCGCCACGTGTACGCCCTCCTCGGTGAGGATCAGCTGCGCTCCCTCCCGGGTGGCGAGCTGCCGTTCCTCCACCTGCCGGGCGGCTTCCGTGATCACCCGCAGCGGTACGGGCACGGTCTCGGCGAGCCGGACCGGTTCGACGGTGCCGTGGCGGCGGACGCGCAGCAGCAGCCAGCTCGCGGCGGGCAGCAGGTCCAACCCGGCGCGGGCGGTGATCTTCACATAGACCGCCCTGCGGCCCTCGCGGGAGCCGAGGAGGGACAGGGCGCGGGCGCATTCCTCGTACGAGGAGCGTTCGACCGGGTTGGAGGCGAGCGTCTGGCTGGTGTCGGGCGCGGTGACCGAACCCCGCAGCTTGTCCTCCTTGAGGAACCAGGCGACGACGAAGGCGACGAGGACGACGGGGGCCGCGTACAGGAAGACGTCGGTGATGGACGTGGCGTAGGCGTGCAGGACGGAGGGGCGCAGCTCGGCCGGGAGTGCGGCGACGGTGCGCGGGTCGGCGGCGACCTGCTCGGCGCCGACGCCGGGCGGGAGCTCCTGGCCCGCTGCGGCCGCTCCCGCGAACACCTCGTCGAGTTTGTGGGTGAGCCGGCTGGTGAAGATCGTGCCGAAGACGGCGACACCGAAGGAGGCCCCGATGGAGCGGAAGAAGGTGGCTCCGGAGGTGGCGACGCCGAGGTCCTCGTACGGGACGGCGTTCTGCACGACCAGGACGAGGACCTGCATGACCAGACCGAGTCCGGCGCCGAAGACGAAGAAGTAGACGCTCATCTCCCAGGTGGGGCTGGTCTCCGTCAGCTGGTGGAGCAGCAGCAGGCCGAGGGCGGTGAGGGCCGTGCCGGCGATCGGGAAGACCTTCCAGCGGCCGGTGCGGGAGACGATCTGTCCGGAGACCGTCGAGGAGATCAGCAGGCCCGCGACCATGGGCAGCATGTGCACGCCGGACATGGTCGGGGTGACGCCCTGCACGACCTGGAGGAAGGTCGGCAGATAGGTCATCGCGCCGAACATCGCGAAGCCCACGACGAAGCTGATGACCGCGACCAGGCTGAACGTCCGGATCCTGAACAGCGCGAGCGGCAGGACGGGTTCGACGGCCCGCCGCTCGACGTACACGAACCAGACGAGGAGGACGACCCCGAGGACGGCGAGGCCGATGATCTGCGGCGAACCCCACGCCCACGTCGTGCCGCCGAGGGAGGCCACGAGGACCAGACAGGTGGCGACCGAGGCGATGAGGAAGGTGCCGAGGTAGTCGATGGTGTGCCGGGTGGAGCGCACCGGGATGTGGAGCACGGCGGCGATCACGAACAGGGCGACGACGCCGATCGGCAGGTTGATGTAGAAGACCCAGCGCCAGGAGAGGTGCTGGGTGAAGAGCCCGCCGAGCAGCGGTCCGAGGACGCTGGTGGCGCCGAAGACGGCGCCGAAGAGGCCCTGGTACTTGCCGCGTTCCCGGGGGGACACCAGGTCGCCGACGATCGCCATCGACAGGACCATGAGTCCGCCGCCGCCGAGGCCCTGGACCGCGCGGAAGGCGATGAGCTGCGGCATGTTCTGGGAGATGCCGCAGAGGGCGGAGCCGATCAGGAAGAGGACGATCGCCGCCTGGAAGAGTTTCTTCCGCCCGTACTGGTCGCCCAGCTTGCCCCACAGCGGGGTGGCCGCCGTGGACGCCAGCATGTAGGCGGTGACCACCCAGGACAGGTGCTCCATGCCGCCGAGCTCGCTGACGATGGTCGGCAAGGCGGTGGAGACGATGGTCTGGTCGAGGGCCGCGAGCAGCATGCCGAGCAGCAGCGCGCCGATCGCGACGAGGACGGTGCGGTGGCTCTGGCCCTCCCCGGGCGCGGGGGCGGCGCCGCCGGGCGGGGAGGGGCTGACTTCCTGGGCCATGGGCGACTCCTCGGGGCGTCTCGTCGGGCGTCCCGCCGGACGGCCCAGGGGGGCGGGCCCCTCCATCCTGGTCCGAATGTCCGGTTATGGCCTGCGGAAGGGCACGGCTGTTCGCCCACCCGAAGGGGGTGGGCTGCATAATCGCTCGCAGTTGTCTCGGGGAGGGGACCCATCATGACCGGACATGCCTGTCCTGAATGCGGTGTACAAAGACCTGGCTGCGCCTGCACCCGGGCGGAGATAGCGGCGGCCGAGGACTTCGATCCGCTGCGGATCAGGCCGTACGTGACGCTGGACGCGACGGGGGACGCGGACGGCCTCGCGCCGGGCTCGTACGGGGCGGGGGGAACGGGCTCGTACGGGGCGGGAGCGACGGGCTCGTACGGGGCGGACGATCCGCCGACGGCTCAGCTGGCGGCGATCCGGCCGGACGGGCGTCCGGGCGACGCCACCGCCGGCCCTGGGGGCGGGGCCGGAGCCGGAGTCGGAGTCGGAGTCGGAGTCGGGTCAGGGTCCGGGTCAGGGGCCAGGGCCGAGGCCGGGGCGGGGACCGAAGCCGGGATGTACGCGGCGGAGTCGTATCCGGGTGAGTTCCACCCCGGGGGCGACCCGTCCGAGACCATGCCGCTGCTGCTCCGCGGCGTCGGCGACATCCCCCCGCCGCCGGGCCACGAGCGCGGGCAGGGGCGGGGCCGGGGCCGCAGGCGGGGCATGGTGGTCGCGGCCGTCGCCGCCGTCGCCGTGGCGGGCACCGCGGCCCTGGCGGCTGCCGTACTCGGCGGCGGGGACGACTCCGACGACCGGGCGGCCGTACCCGAGGTGACGACGAGCGCGTCCCTGAACCTCGCCGTCTCGGAGGCGCCGTCCCCCTCGTCGGAGAACCCGGAGCCGACCTCGTCGTCGCCCACCCCGCGCGAGACCGCCACGTCCGCGTCCCCGTCGCCCACTCCCTCCGCGACCGGCACGACCGCGTCGCCGAGCGCCTCGGCGAGCACGACCGGAACGTCGGCGCCCGCGGCCGACCCCTCCGCCTCGTCGTCGACGGCCGCGCCGACGACCGCTCCGCCGGCCACGAAGACACCCCCGGCCGAGTCCCCGGAGGAGGGCGTGGACGCGGGGGTCACCCTGAGTCTGGGCTCCTCCGGGCACGAGGTGCGGGAGCTCCAGCGGCGACTCGCCGCGGTGTGGGTCTACGACGGCCGCATCGACGGGCGGTACGACGAGGAGGTCCGGGACGCGGTGGCCCTCTACCAGTCGTGGCGGTACATCCCCGGCGATCCGGTGGGCGTCTACGGCCCCGACACGCGTCGGATCCTGGAGGAGAACACTCCCGACATCTGAGCCGTGGGCGACCCCGCCCAGGCCCCGCCAAGGCCCCGCCAAGGCCCCGTCAAGGCCCCACCCGGTCCCCGTCCGGGTTCCGCCCAGGCGCCGCCCAGGTACCGCCCAGGTACCGCCCGGGTACCGCCAAGGTCCCCTTCCAGGTCCCGCCAAGGTCCCCTTCCAGGTCCCGCCCGGGTTCCGGCATGCGGACCGGTTGGCCAAGACGGCCCTCGGTTTTGTATCGTAGAAAAACAAAGTGGCCCCGCCCGCAATCCCTGACCGGTGGGCGGGACCGCTTCGTTCTCCGCGCCACCCTCTCTGGAGACCCGATGCCTGCCACCACCCCGGCAACGCTCACCGCCCGCGCCCTCCTTCTCGACATGGACGGCACCCTCGTCAACTCGGACGCCGTCGTCGAGCGCTGCTGGCGACGCTGGGCGGAACGGCAGGGCCTCGACGGGGACGCCGTCCTCAAGGTGGTCCACGGCCGCCAGGGGTACGCGACGATGGCCGTCCTCCTCCCGGACCGCCCGATGGACGAGAACTACGCCGACAACCGGGTCATGCTCGCCGAGGAGACCGCGGACCTCGACGGCGTCGTGCCCGTCCCCGGCGCCCCCGCCTTCATGGCCGCCCTCGCGAATCTGCCGCACGCCCTGGTGACCTCGGCCGACGAGGCGCTCGCGCAGGCCCGGATGGGTGCGGCGGCGCTCCCCGTGCCGGAGACCCGGGTCACCGCCGAGGGAGTCAGCGCCAGCAAGCCGGACCCCGAGGGCTTCCTCAAGGGCGCGGCCGAGCTGGGCTTCGAGCCGGCGGACTGCATCGTCTTCGAGGACTCCGAGGCCGGCATCCAGGCGGGCCGCGCGGCCGGCATGCGGATCGTGGGCGTGGGCCCGCGCGCGGCGGCCTTCGCACCGGACGTCCACATCGCCGATCTGACCCGTCTGCGGGTCGAGCCCGCGGCCGACGGCTCGATCACGCTGACCGTCCTCCCGTAGGACCCCGGACGCCGGGACCCCGGACTTCACCACGGCGAGACCCCGGACCGGATACGGCCCGGGGTCTCGCCGTACCCGCACCCGGGGGTCTCGCCGTACCCGCGCCGGGAGATCCCCTGCACCCGCTCCCCGAAGCCTGACCGCACCCGCACCCGCACCCGGGATAGCCCCGCACCCGGGCCCGCCGCCGGCCCCTCACCCTCGGCGTCCCCCCCTCCCCCCACCCGCGGCCGGACGATCCTGCCCAGTGCCACCAGTTCCAGGGTGGCCGCCGCGGCCACCGCCTGGACCATGAGCAGGGCGATGAGCACGAAGAGCTGAACGGCCCCGGCGTGCAGGGGTGACGCGCCCCCGAGCAGCATGCCCACGAAGGCCCCCGGCAGCGTGACGAGCCCGACCGTGCGCGTCTGGTCCATGCCGGGGAGCAGCGCGTCGGCCGCCGCCGGCCGTGCCACTTCGAGCCGGGCGTCGCGCTCGACGAGCCCGATCGCGAGCCCCGCCTCCACCTCGCCCCGGCGCGTCTCCAGCTCGTCGAGGGCGCGCCGCCCGGCGAGGACGGTGGCGGTGAGCGCGCCGCCGACCAGGATGCCGGTCACGGGGACGAGCGTGACGCCCTTCACCGGTACGAGGCCGGTGAGGACGAGCGCGAGCACGACCGGCGCCACGGCGGCGGCGATCGGCACGCCCGCCCACCACCAGCCGCGCCCCGGGGCCGGGACGACCCGGCGCCCGGCCGTGCGTACCGCCACCGCGTACATGAGGAGCAGGAAGCAGAGCAGCAGCGGTACGGAGCGCACCACCCACCCGATGACGAGCGAGACCGCGACGAGCTGGACGGCGGCGCGGGCGCCGGCGAGCAGCGTGTCGCGGGCCCGGCCCAGGCGGGTGACGGCGACGACGCCCGCGGCGAGGGCGAGGAGCACGGCGAGGACCGCCCCGAAAGTGACGTCCACTTCGAGAAGCACGCGCCAACCCTAGGACGCCGGGCGGAACCTGGCGCTCCATCAGGTGTGTCACACCCCTTGATGTGACGTGCTCATGTCGCCACCCTGTTACCTGGCGCACCCCCCACCGAAACCTGGTGCCGCCACGATGACCGGGCCGTCGCCCGGCACCCCACGGGGACGGCACCCGCCAAGGTCCCCCCACTCAAGGGAGTTCCCATGCCCCTCGGCAACGTCTACGCGCGTCGACTCGCTGTGCTCGCCACCTCCGCCACCCTCACCGTCACCGGCCTCCTCGCCACCGCCCCGGCCGCCCAGGCCGCCATGCCCACCCCGGTCAGCGCCGCCACCGCCCGCACCTACCTGGCCGCGCTCACCGTGAAGGCGGAAGGTTCCTCCTCGGGCTACAGCCGGGACCTCTTCCCGCACTGGATCACCCAGTCCGGCGCCTGCAACACCCGCGAGACCGTCCTCAAGCGCGACGGCGTGAACGTCGTCACGGACTCCAGCTGTGCCGCGACCAGCGGCAGCTGGTACTCGGAGTACGACGGCGCCACCTGGACCGTCGCCTCCGACCTCGACATCGACCACATGGTCCCGCTCGCCGAGGCCTGGCGTTCGGGCGCGAACGCGTGGACCACCTCGCAGCGCCAGTCCTTCGCGAACGACCTGACCCGGCCGCAGCTGATAGCCGTGACGGACAACGTCAACCAGTCGAAGGGCGACCAGGACCCCGCCACGTGGCTGCCCTCGCGGACCGCGTACCGCTGCACGTACGCCCGCGCGTGGGTGCACGTGAAGTACTACTGGAACCTCAGCGTCGACTCCGCCGAGAAGAGCGCCCTCCAGTCCGTGCTCAACGGCTGCTGAGGACTCCACCACTGACATCACGTCAACAACGGCCACCGGGAAGTGAACCTCACCACACACTTCCCGGTGGCCAAATGTTGAACTTGCAAGCACTAGTGAGGGGTGCCTAACCTTGCGGCCTCATCGGTTTCCGTCCCCACTCCCCGTCCACCCCACGGACGGGGCCAGGCCGAAGGAGTCCCCCCATGAACACCCCGAACCATCAGCACGATCCGAGCGGTACGAGCGGCCCCGGCGGCGCGAGCGTTTTCACGGGCCGCCTCAACCAGGCCCAGCCGTACGCGCTCGGTCTCTTCCGCATCGTCGTCGGCCTGCTCTTCGCCTGCCACGGCGCCGCCTCGCTCTTCGGCGTCCTCGGCGGCTCGATGGGCGGCGGCACGATCCCGGCCGGCACCTGGCCGGGCTGGTACGCGGCCGTGATCCAGCTCGGCGCCGGCGGCCTCGTCCTCGCAGGTCTGGGCACCCGGAGCGCCGCGTTCCTCGCCTCGGGCTCGATGGCGTACGCGTACTTCAAGGTCCACCAGCCGGAGTCCCTCTTCCCGCTGCAGAACGGCGGCGAGACCGCGGTCCTCTTCTGCTGGGCCTTCGCCCTGCTCGTGTTCACCGGCCCGGGCGCGCTGGCTCTCGACCGGCTCTTCGGGAGCCGGGTCGGCGCGGGCGCCACGACGCGCAGGACGAGCGAGGAACACGAGGAGAAGGGCGCGCCGGTCACGGCCTGAGCCGTGGCGCCGGCGAGCCGAGCCGACCGGGCCGTCCGAATCCCCCGGGCCGCCCCGTCACCTCGCTCGCCCCGGCCTCCTCGGGCGCCCAAGTCCCCCCGGGCGCCCGAGACGCCTCAGTCGCTTACAGGAAGGGGCCGGAGTGCGCAGCGCGCGTTCCGGCCCTTTCTCATCCCCCCAACCACCCGGAACCGGCCCCTCGCTCGTGCACTTTCCCGCAAAGTCGCACAGGTTCGCGCGGGGTCCGGCAGGCCCCGGCACCCACCCGGCGGGCGGCACCCCGCCCCCGCGTAGGCTCTGGCCCTGTGAATCTGCTCGACAGCCTGGGCTCGCTGCGGTCGCTCACCGCCGGTCCATGGATCTACCCGGTGGTGGCGACGTCGATCCTTCTCGACGTCTTCCTGCCCGTGCTGCCGAGCGGCTTCCTGGTCATCACCGCCGCCACCGCGGCGGCCTCCGCCACCGCGGCCACCCCCGACGTACCGTCCCTCCTGCTCCTGCTCCTCTGCGCGGCCACCGCCTCGGTGCTCGGCGACTTCCTCGCGTACCGAGTCGCGCTCCGGGGCGGCGCCAGGCTCGACCGGGCGATCGCCCGCTCGAAGCGCCTGTCCGTCGCGCAGGAACGTCTCGGCACCGCGCTGGTCCGCGGCGGCGGGCTGCTCGTGGTCCTCGCACGCTTCGCCCCGGCGGGCCGCTCCGTGGTCTCGATCGGCGCGGGCGCGGCGAAGCGGCGGATCGAGGAGTTCCTGCCGTGGTCGGCGCTGGCGGGCGTGACCTGGGCCTCGTACAGCGTGGGGCTCGGCTGGCTCGGCGGCCAGTGGCTGGGCGCGACCTGGTTCAGCGCGGGAGTGTCGACCCTCGCGCTCTTCCTGGCGGGCGGCCTCGCCGCCTACCTCATACGGCGTCCGGCTGCGGCTCCCGCTCCGGCCTCCTGACGGCGGGGTGCGCCCCGCGCACCTCCAGGCCGTCGAGAAGTCTCGCGGTGGCGTCGGCGATCTCGTCCACGGCCCGCTCGAAGACCTCGCGGTTGTGAGCGGCGGGGTGATGGAAGCCGGAGACCTTGCGGACGTACTGCAGGGCGGCGGCGCGGATGTCGTCCACGGTCGCCTCCTCGGGCAGCGCGGGCGGTCGGAGCGTCTTGATACTGCGGCACATGCCTCCAGTGTGGCGCGCACCACTGACAAGCGCCCGGACGCAGCCCGGGACCAGCCCTGATCCAGCCTGGATCTCACCCTGGTCCGGCCCTGGTCCGGCACTGGTCCAACCCTGGTCCAACCCTGATCCGGCCCGGATCCGGCCCTGATCCAGCCCTGGTCCGGCCCTGATCCGGCCCGGATCCCCCTCGCGGGGTCTCAGGACAGACCGCGCCGGCTTCGCGCGTTGATCTCGGCGGCGCGGGCCCGCAGCTCACGCAGGGGCGTGGCCGGCAGGACGTCGGCGGGCTCGGCCTCCCACTCGGCGCCACCGTGGACGGCCCGGATCCGAAGGCGCCCGGAGACGCTCTCCACATAGAAACCGACCCGCCCGGTGGCGGTGTCGCGGACGAGGTCACCGACCTCCGGCAATGGCTGCACGCATCCCCTCCGTCCCGGTTCCCGAATCCTGGGGAGAACCAGAGAAGCCCCCCGCCCCCTCCCTGTCAACGTATCTCTAGAGATGTCCCCCGATGGATGGATCGACCGGCCGGGACGGCGTACACGCGTGCACCCTGACCTCGGGGTGCGCCGTAGGGTGTCCCGCAAATGGAGGGAGTGGTCCACCCGTGACCGACCAGGACAGCGCTCGTCGGCCCAAGTACCAGCGCATCGCGGACGAGTTGAGAACCGCGATCCAGTCAGGCGCCTTCGCGCCGGGTGACCGGCTCCCCGGCGAGAACGACCTCATGACGACCTACGCCGTGGCCCGGATGACGGCCCGCCAGGCCCTCTCCGTGCTGCGCACCGAAGGTCTGGCCGAGGCCCGCAAGGGCGCCGGGGTCTTCGTCCGCGTCTTCCGGCCGCTGCGCCGCCGGGGCATCCCGCGGCTGTCCGGCGAGCAGTGGGGCAACGGACGTTCGGTGTGGTCGGCGGACGTGGAGGACCGGGACCTGGTCGTCGACCAGATCGAGGTGGGCGAGACGGAGGCCGGCGCACGGGTCGCGGGGGCGCTCAACCTGAGTCCGGGCGCACCCGTGTGCGTTCGCAGCCGCCGCTTCGTCCTGGACGCCAGGCCGGTGCTGCTCTCCGTCTCGTACCTCTCGGCGGAGCTGGTCCGGGGTACGCCGATCACCGAGCCGGACACGGGTCCGGGCGGGACCTACGCCCGGCTCACCGAGCTGGGCCACCGGCCGGTGCGGTTCCGTGAGGAGATCCGCTGCCGGATGCCGACGGCGGACGAGTCGGACCGGCTCGCCCTGGAGTTCGGGACGCCGGTGGTCCTCATCGGGCGTACGGCGTTCACGGAGCCGGGGACGGCGGTGGAGCTCAACGAGATGACGCTGGACTCGTCGTCGTACGTCCTGGAGTACGACTTCGACGCGTGACGTCGAACCGCAGTCCGGGATCGGCGTGGGCGACCTCCCCCGGGTACACGGCGGCGGCCAGCGTGACGGCCTCCTCGGGCGTCACCGCGGACCCCACATGGGTCAGGACGAGCCGCCCGGCACCGGCCTCGGCCGCACTCCCGCCGGCCTGCGCGGCCGAGTGGTGCCCGGCCACCTCGCCGTCCGCCTCGCACACGAAGAGATCGCAGCCCCGGGCGAGTTCGACGAGGGAGGGGCAGGGCTCGCAGTCGCCGGAGTAGACGAGCGAGCGCCCTTCCTCGTCCTCGACGCGCAGCGCGAAGGCGGGCAGACCGTGCTCGACGGCCCTCGACGTCAGGGTCAGCCCACCGATCCGGACGACATGCCCATCGTGCAACTCCTCGACGGCGAAGGCTCTTTCCACGGGGCTCCGCTCGGGTCCGTTGGTGAGGAACCCCGCGAGCCGGTCGGCGATGCCGGGAGGCCCGAACAGCGGCACCGGCACCCGAAGGTCGAGCCCCGCGTACAGGAGGGCGTAGTAGGCGGTGAGCAGGTCGGCGGAGTGGTCGGCGTGCAGATGGGAGATCCAGACGGCGTCCACGTCGCCGAGGGCGACGTACCGCTGGAGTTCGGCGAGGGTGCCGCTTCCGGCGTCGACCCAGAGGCGGACACCGCCGCCCTCGACGAGATAGCCGGAGCAGGCGTTGCCCGGCCGGGCGAAGGGGGTGGCCGAGCCGAGGACGGTGATCCGCAGGGGCACGTCGAACATGAGACAAGATTAAATTACCCCCGCGCCAACTCGCCGGAAGTTGTGCGGAAGAGGTGAAGGGCGTGCGTATTCTGTGTGCTCGTCGGGCCCCATCGGCGGGCGTCCGGCAGAAACTGAGGGACATTCATGCTTCGCGCACGCACGTTCGCGGCCGTGACCGCGGCCGCCGCCTCCGGCATACTCCTGCTGCCCACACAGGCGCAGGCCGCCGGCTCGGTCCACCTGTACAAGATCTACTACGACAGCCCCGGCTCGGACCTCCGCTCGAACGCGAGCCTCAACGGCGAGTACGTGCAGATCCGCAACACGACCGGCGCGGCGGTCAACCTGAAGGGCTGGACGCTGACGGACGCGGCGAACCACAAGTACACCTTCGGCAACTACGTCCTCGGCAAGGGCAAGATCGTGACGGTCCGCACGGGCCGCGGCACGAACACGGCCGCGAACGTCTACCAGAACCGCGGCGCGTACGTCTGGAACAACGACCGGGACACCGCGACGCTGAAGAAGTCGAACGGCACGCGGATCGACACCTGCTCGTACAACTCGACACGGGTCGACTACAAGTGGTGCTGATCGTTCCTCACGCCTGACGGGGGCGACGAACGAGGACTGCGGACGAGGGCCCCGGGTGATCCCGGGGCCCTCTCACGCCTTCCCCGACTCCCGCGAGACTCCGACCTCGCCCGAAGCTCCAGCCCCTCCTGGCTCGCCGGCCCCGCCCGAAGCTCCAGCGCTTCCTGGTTCGCCGGCCCCGCCCGAAGGTCCAGCCCCTCCCGGCTCGCCAGCCCCTCCCGACCCTCCGGCCCTTCCCGGCTCGCCGGCCCCGTCCGGCTCCCTCGACTCGGAGGAGGCGGCAGTCCTCGACTCGGGCTCGCGGGCGGCCGGGATCCCCTGCTGCTGCACATCGGCGCTGACCTGCCCGCCGAGCGTCATCACGTTCAGGGTCGCGGAGTTCTCGTTGGCGATGGCCTTCTCGACCCGGGCGACGAGCGTCGAGAACGCCTGCCGCTTCGGCAGGTTCTGGTACGGCCCGACCTTGGCCTCGAAGTACACGCGCTCGTGCCCGAGCAGCTGCTCGGTCGACCGGTAGTTCTTCCACTGCTCGCGGTACCGGTAGACGCTCTCCAGCGACACGGCGGCGACGACGACCACGCTCAGGACGGTCGCCGTGACCCGGGCGAAGACCAGATCCAGATTCACGAACACCGGCACCAGCGCCCCGCCGACGACGGAGACGGTCCGCATCCGCAGATGCATCGCCTTCATCCGGGTCGCCTTGACGTCGTACCACTCCTGGTACTGCGAGAGCCTCGTCTCGATGTACCGCTGCGGCGTCATCTCGCCACCCTGCGCCCCGGGTTCGGGCGCGTCCCCCACCTCAGCCATACGCCGAGTAGACCGGCCCCGTCAGGCCCCCGTCAACCCGTCACCCATTCCCCCACAGCCCACCGCAAGATGGGTTCAACTCACCGCGGCATCGCAGGATTCAAGGGAGGCTCCCGTGGCTCAGACCCGTGCCGCGTACCCGTCCGCCGTCAAGGCCGGCAGCCGCGAGACGGGCACGGTCACGTGGGTCACGGAGGCGAAGAGCGCCGGCGAGAGGAAGGCCGAAGTCATCAAGTGACGGACCGCCGGTGCGCCATGGCGCACCGGCCGGGGGACGGCGACGGGACACGGGAGGATCAGCCGGTACAGCCAGGGACCGGAACGAGCCCGCCGCAGTTGTTCGGACGGTTGCCGCGCACCGCGGAGCCGGTCAGCGTCACCGTGCCGTCGTCGTTGTGGACGCCGCCGCCGTCGATTCCCGCCGTGTTGTCACGCACCGTGGAAGCGTTCAGCCCCACGGTGCTGCCGATGTCGTTCCAGATACCGCCACCGTAGGCACCCGCCGTATTGCCGCTCACCGAGGAACCGGTCAGCGTCACCGTGCTGTTGAAGAAGTTGAAGACGCCGCCACCGGACCTCGCCGCCGTGTTGTCGCGCACCGTGGAGGCGGTCAGCGTCACCGTGGCGCCGAAGTTGTTGTAGATGCCGCCGCCGTCGCCGCCCGCGCCGTTGGTGAGGGTCAGCGTGTGCAGCCGTACCCGGACGTCCCCGCTCACGGTCACGACGGAACCGGCCTGGGCACCGTCGAGCACGGCGGCCCCGAGACCGATCAGGGTCAGGTCCTTCTCGACGACGAAGGGGCCGGTGCAGGTCCCGCTCACGAGGAGCGTCGCCCCGGGGACGGCACTGCCGACGGCGGCCCGAAGAGCCGCGGGATTCCCACGACAGTCCACCGGAGCGACCGAGCCGGCCACGGCCGGCGCCGCCCCGCCCAGTGCGACCGCCCCCGACGTCGCCACGAGCACCGTCGCCGACAGCACGGCAGAAGCAGATCCCTTGAGCATCCGGCCTCTCCTGTTCTCCGCGCGCGGCACGCCGAACACCCGGCCCCGCGGCAGCCCACGGGCCCGGGCCCGAAGCGCCCGCACCCGAAGGCAACCGATGCCCCGCCCACGCGGCAGACACGCCGAACCGACACCCCACACCCCCCGAACGGCCCGGAAGAATCCCCCGTGCGGCCGAGGGGCGGGCACGGCCGGAGGCCCGACCAGCGGCGAAACCCCCGGCGGACCGCCCCTCAGGCGTCCACGAACCAGGAGCGGCCCTGGGACCAGTGGGTCGCCCAGCCGGCGAACCCGGGCGTGCCGGGCATCAGGGCCTCGGGCGACTGGGGACCGAATGGCATCGCGCCCTCGCCGGCGATCTGCCAGACGTGACCCCGCTGCGGACCGGTGACGATCAAGTGCCAGTACATGCCGCAGCCGTCGGTGCCCAGCAGCAGCGAGCCGTGGTCGAACACGGGGTCCGTCCGGGCCTCGAACTCCTGCTCCGACAGCTCCGTCTCGTCCTCCTCCCACAGCCATGCCGCCGTGAGCGGGAAGGGCTCGGCAAGCAGCCGCTCGGGGCGGTGCGAGCCCCAGTCCGAGGGCGTCTGGGCGAGGGGCAGCAGACCGTAGTACGGCGGTCCGGCACGCAGTCCGTCGCAGATCTCCGCCACGAACGTCCGGTACGGCTCCGGAAGCACGACACCGTGCTCCGCCTCGAAGGACCACACCGCCCCCCAACCGGCCGGCGGCACGGCCCCGGGACGGGACGCGAAGATCTCGCGAAGGACGGCCAGCTCACCCGAGTCACAGGTTTCCGTGTTCATGCCGGCCATCATGCAAGAGACCCCTCGCCATGACCGGCGAGGGGCCTGTGCACTGGTGGGCGCGGACGGTTTCGAACCGCCGACATCTGCTTTGTAAGAGCAGCGCTCTACCCCTGAGCTACGCACCCGTGGAAGAGGAAACAGCCTACATGGCGCACCGGTGGGTGCCGCAAACCGATACCCCGGTGGGGAGGGGGCTTCGGTCCGGACCGGTACCCCGGTGGGGGGGGTAGCCCCACCCCCGGGACGGTGGGTCGCCGGATCGTGACGTGGGGTGGTGGGGGCCTACCTTCGGAGCACTGTCCGCGTTGTTTCTGGTGGGGGTTCCACGTCATGGCTGCCGTAGGTCGTCCGTCCCGAGTGCTGCTCGCCTCCGCCGGGGTTCTGCTCGCCTCGTTCGCACTCGCCGGGTGCGGTGGGGCCGATGTCGAGGAGGCTCCCGTCGAGCGGAAGTCGTTCGCGTTCGGCGGGGACGCGCTCACCGTCGACTCCGACGACTCCGAGCTGGTGATCACTCCCGCCGACATCGACGAGGTGCGCGTCGAGCGGCAGGTCGACGGGTGGGTGTTCATGGGGTCGGGGCCCGATGCCAGCTGGAAGCTGGTCGACGGGCGGCTCACCCTGCGGGTGGACTGTGACGGTGTCGCCGCCAGTTGCCAGGCCGTCCACCGGATCCAGGTCCCCCGGAACGTCGCCGTCACCGTCGAGGACGACAACGGGGGCGTGCGGGCCGAGGGCTTCGCCACCCCGCTGAAGGTGCGTTCCGACAACGGGGACGTACGGGTGCGCAAGAGCGGCGGCCCGCTGGACCTCGGCACCGACAACGGCGATGTCGTCGTCGAGGGCGGGGCCACCGCGCCCGAGGTCCGCGTCCGGTCCGACAACGGCGACGTACGGGTCGCCCTCGGCCAGGCTCCCCGCAGCGTCGACGTCGTCACCGACAACGGCGATGTGACCGTCTCCGTCCCCTCCGCCGAGTACGAGGTGACCGGAGCCAGCGACAACGGTGACGTCCGGATCGACGTCCCCCGCCGCGACAGGAGCGGCCACTCCGTGAGCGTCCGCAGTGACAACGGAGACGTCTCCGTCCTCACCGCGAACTGATCGGCCCGTGTGTTCGTCCTTACCGGGTGGGAGAATGAACCGGACCGGGCACGGCGGACACAGCACGGGAGAGGTACGTGGCGGCGAGCGACGCGAGGGGGGCGGGCGGCGTTCGGCGTCGTGACGCGCCGAGGCGGGGAGAGACCCGGCCCGACGGCGGGCCGCGGTCGGGAGAGACCCGATCCGGCGGTCGGCCGGGAGAGGTCCGATCCGACGGTGGGCCGCGGCGGGCGCCTTCCGGGCTCCGGCTCGCCCTCGCCCTTCCCCTGCTCGTCGGCGGCCTGCTGCCGCACGCCTTCGCCGGCGGCGGCACCCGCCGCTGGTTCGGCGGGCGCGGCGAGAGCCAGCGGGCCGAGGCGCAGGCCGCCAAGGACGCCGCCGCCGCGGCCTTCTACGAGCTCGACACCGCCCAGCGCGGGCTCCGTATCTCCATCGAGACCATCACCGCCGTCGACAGCTCCCCCGAGGCACGTCAGGCCGTCGAGGGCTTCGACGCGCTCGGGCGCCGGATCGACGAGGTCAGCCACACCTACATCAGCGCCGTCGACGCGCACGACCTCGACCGCGACGAGCTCGACGCCGCGACCGCCGGCAGGGCGCGCGCCGAACTCACCCGCGCCAAGGACGAGCTGGACCGGGTGAAGGGCGAGCTCGACCGGTTCGAGGAGAGCCTCGGGCCGCTGCTCGGTCGCGCCGAGACTCAGCTCGCCCGCCTCGCCCCCGCCGTCGAGCGCGCCCGGCAGGCCCTGCGCGGCGCGAGCGGTGCCCTCGACGCCGTACGGGACAGCGGGCTGCGCGCCGACGACCTCGCCGCCCGGCTCGCCGCCCTCGGGCCCGAGCTCACCCGGCTCAACGAGGGCGCGGGACGGCACGGTGTCCCCGAGACCCTCCAGCGGGCCGACCAGGTGCTGCGCGACGCCGAGGCCGTCCGGGCCGAGGCCGAGCGGCTGCCCGCGCGGGCCGCCGAGATCGACCGGCGCCTCGTCTCCCTCCGTACCCGCACCGAGGCGCTCACCACCCGTACCGGTGGCGTCGAACCGATCCTCTCGGAGCTGCGGCGGCGCTTCACCGCTCCCTGCTGGCAGGACCTCCAGCACGTCCCGGAGCAGGCCGCCGCCACGCTCCGGCAGGCCGAGGAGCGGCTCGCCGAGGCGGGGAAGGCGCGTGCCGAGCAGCGCTGGCCGGACGCGACCTCGCTGCTCTCCACCGTCCGCGCGCTGCTCGACTCCACCGACGAGGCCGTCTCGGCCGCCGGGGACCGGCTGCGCCGCCTGGACGCCGTCGCCGAGGACCCGAAGGCGGAGATCGACCGCACCCGGTTCGCGGTACGGGACGCCCAGCGCCTCGCGATGGACGGGCGGAACACTCCCGACCCGCGCCACGCCCGGCCCCTCGACGAGGCCGTCGCCCGGCTCGACCGGGCGGTCGACAGCCTGGAGGGCCGCCACCCCGACTACTGGCACTTCCTGACCGAGCTGGAGGGCGTACGGGCCGCGGCCGCGCACGTCGTCGGGCGGATCAGGGAGGAGCGGGGCGCCGCGCATTGAGCCGGGGCGGGCGGGGCGGTCGGGGCGTCGGGGTGTGCCTCCCCGCCTTCTGCCGAGGCGGTGGGGGGCCTGTCCCCTGGCCCTCCTCCTGGTGGGAGCGGGCCCCCAGCGGCCCTCCTTCCGGTGGGACCGGGCCTTCGCCCGGCCGGGGCCTCTGCCCGTCCGTGCCCGCAGGCTCTAGCCTGTCCCCATGCCTCGTTACGAATTCCGCTGCCGTACCTGCGGCGACACCTTCGAGCTCAGCCGTCCCATGGCCGAGTCCTCCGCTCCGGCCTCCTGCCCCGCCGGGCACGACGACACCGTGAAGCTGCTCTCGGCCGTGGCCGTCGGCGGATCGTCCGCCGCCCCCGCGCCGAGCGGCGGCGGGGGCGGCGGCTGCTGCGGTGGAGGCTGCTGCGGCTAGCCCCTCGGTCCCACGAGGGGCTCGCGCGCAGGCGGCGTCACACCAGAGCGGCCGCCCGGAAACGGCGCAGGATCTCCTCCCCCGCCGCGACTCCGCGTTCCGCGAGGACGTCGAGGTGGGGGGCGGTCCAGTCGCTGTCGGCGAGTTCGCCGTGGCCGGGCCGCCATGCCCGGTCCGCGGCGAGCAGCAGGTCGGCGTCGAGGAGGGAGTCCCCGGCGGCGAGGGTCAGCGTGGCGCCGATGCGGCGGGCGACCTCGCGGACGGCCGCGCTCTTGGTGAGCGGCTTCGGTACGGCGTACACCTTGCGGCCCTGGAGCGAGACCGTCCAGCCGCGCTCCGCCGCCCAGGCGCCGAAGCGCACCAGCCAGTCCTCGGGGAGGCGTTCCCGCTCGACGACGAGGTAGGCGAAGAGGTCCTCGGCGACGCGGTGCTTGCGTACCCAGGACAGGTCGGTGGTGGCGGTGAGGTAGGCGCGGACCTCGGAGAGCGGCGCGCACTCCTCGGCGAGCCGGCGCAGCACCGAGGCGTGCCAGTCGGCGTCGGTGACACCGTCGACGAGGATGTGTCCGCCGTTGGCGCAGATCGCGTACTTCGGCGCGGTGCCGGGGAGTTGGATGCGCTGGTACTGCTTGCGCGTCCGGGTCGTGGTGGGGACGAAGACGGTCTCGTCGGCCAGTCGCGCGAGGATGTCGGCCGCGTCCTCGGTCATGTAGGAGAGCGGCTTGGACTCGTGGACCTCGACGCAGAGCAGCCGGGGCGCCTGGGCGTCGGGCATGCCGAGGGCGAGGGCCGCGGACGAGTAGATGAGGGTGCGGTCGAGGTCGCTCGCGACCAGGACGGAGGCCGGGGCCGTCGTCGTACTCACCGGGTGCGTACTCACTGGGACACCACCGCCTTGCCGTCGGAGCCTGTCGCACCCCTGGTGTAGTGAGGGTGTATCAGGCCGACACAGCTGTACGGGAGTTCGTCGACCTCCTCGACGGGTACGCCGCGCTGCTCGGCGAGCAGGCGGACGTGCGCCAGGTCGGCGTCGGCGCCGCGCTTGGCGAGGATCTTCCAGGGGACGCGGCGGAGCAGGACGCGGGTGGTCTCGCCGACGCCCGGCTTGACCAGGTTGACGTCGTGGATGCCGTACTCCTCGCTGATGCGCTCCACGGCGGCCCAGCCCTCCCAGGTCGGGGTGCGGTCGGCGGCCAGGAGTTCCTTGACGTCGGCGTCGACGGCTCCGCCGACCTCGTCGAAACGGGCGGCGACGGCGTCGAGGAAGTCGTGGGAGACGTCGGCGCCGGCGAGCTCGCGGTAGAACTTGCCGCCGTGGAAGTCACCGGGTCCGACGAGGTCGGCGCGCAGGACCGTGCGGGAGATCAGGCCGGAGACCGTGGAGTTGAGGCAGGCGGAGGGGATGAGGAAGTCCTCGCGGGTGCCGTAGGTACGGACGCAGGAGCCGGGGTCGGCGAGGACCGCGATCTCCGGGTCGAAGCCCGTGATGCCGTCGCCGGCCTCGAACTCCTTCATGGCGTCGGCGAGTTCGCGGGTGATGGCGCCCTTGCCGGTCCAGCCGTCGACGAACACGACGTCGGCGGGGTCGTGATGGGCGGCGAGCCAGCGCAGCGCGTTGGCGTCGATGCCGCGGCCGCGCACGATGGAGACGGCGTAGTGCGGAAGGTCGAGGCCGTGGCGGGCCTGCGCCCAGCGCCGCATGAGGACGCCGACGGGAGTGCCGGCCCGGGCGAGCGAGACGAGCACGGGGCGGCGGCCGGGCCGCTCGGCGAGGACGGTCTCGGTGACGGTGCCGACGGCGCGGGCGATCCGGGCGGCGGAGGTCTCCAGGGCGGCGTGGAAGAGCTCCTGGTAGCGGTCGCTGGGCTGGTACTCGACGGGGAGCGACTCGGCGTAGTGGGCGCCGCCGCTCTGGATGGCTTCCTCGCGTTCCTCGGTGGGCGCCTCGAGCTCGACGTCCGAGAGGTCCTGGAGCAGCCAGCCGACCTCTTCGGGTGCGTACGAGGAGAAGGCGGGGCCGCGGAGGGGCTCGGGCAGCATGGAGCTCCTTTCGGGAGCTTCGGTGACCTGGGGCGTGGCGCCGTACGCGGAGTACGGCGCGGCCGTGGGCGTGTACGAGGGGACGACGGCGAGCACGACGCGCGGGATGTGCGCGGCGAGCTGGGCGATCAGGCCGTCCGGAGCGTGCAGGGCCGGGGTGTCGGCGGTGGAGTCGACGACGAGGACGACGGCGTCGAAGCCCGCGCCGGCCACGTTGTAGGCGTAGCGCTCACCGGGGCCGTCGGCGGGGTCGTCGTGGGCCGGGAAGACGAGCCGGGTGCGTATCGCGTAGCCGGGGTCGTCGACGGCGAGGACGGGTGAGCGGGTGGTGGTGGAGTAGCGGACGTCGTGTCCGGCGTCCTCCAGGGCGGTGCCGAGGCGCAGCGGCGCGTACATCAGCTCCTCGAAACCGAGGACGAGCACGCGGGGCCCTGCGGGCGGCGTGGCGGGGGTGCGGGGGGTGCCGGGGGTGCCGGGGGTGCCGGGGGTGCCGGACGGTTCTTCGGCGGCCGGCGTGGCGGGGATGCCGGGCGATTCCTCGGCGGCCGGCGTGGCGCAGGTGCCGGACGACGCCTCGGCGCCCGGCGTGGCGCGCGTGACGGGCGCCTCCGCGGCCGGGCCTCGCAGCGCCTCGGCGATCCTGCCCGCCATGGCGGGCAGCGCCGCGTCCAGGCGGTCCCGCTGGTCGGGTGCGAAGCCGTGCCGCCCGCCGTCGGGTACTCCCTCGGGCCAGCCCAGGGCCACGCGCACGGGCTCGTACCGCTGCGGGGCCCCGGCGGGGGTGGAAGCAGGGCCGTGCTCAGGCACGGCGGAAGCGGAGCGGCGCTCGGCCACGGCGGAGCCGGAAGCGGAACCGTGCCCGGCCACGGCGGTGGCGGCGGTTCCCTCGCCGTTCGCCGCTTCGTGGGCCCGCTCGTGCTCCGCCACCAGCGCCTGGCCCTTCTCCAGGACCCCTTCCGGGAGGCGTACGGTGCCGGCGGCGCCCGATATCAGGTCGACGCGGGCGCCCATCTCCGCCGCGAAGGCGTCCAGGCGGCCGAGGTCGGCCGCCGAGCGCATGTCGACGAGGGCGACGACGACGTACCGGTCGCGCGGGTAGCGCTCGTGCAGGGCCCGGACGGTGTTGAGGACGGTGTTGCCGGTGGAGAACTCGTCGTCGACGAGGACCAGCGGGCCGTCGCCGGCGAGGAGCTTGGGGTCCTCGGGCAGCAGCAGGTGCGAGGTGGCGTGCGAGTGGGACTCCTCGAAGCCGCCCGCGCGGGCGACCCCGTCCACCGGTCGCCGGGTGGAGTGGAGGTACGGGGCGAGTCCGAGGCCGTCGGCGACGGCGTGTCCCAGGGCGGTGGCGGTCTCCGCGTACCCGAGGACGACGGAGCGCGCGGCCTCCTCGTCACCGAGGAGGGCCCGGACGCGCCGGCCGAGGTCGAGGCCGGAGCCGTAGACCACGGAGGGCCGCTGGGGCACGTGCTTGCCGAGCACGCTGGAGACCAGCAGATGCGCGCGCTTGGGGTTGCGACGCAGTGCGAGGCCCAACAGGGCAGGTAGCTCCTCGTCGCCGATCAGTTCGACGCCCAGTCGCTCCGCGACCCACGTTCCGGTCCACACCACGTCGTCGACGTCCCTTCGTCAGCCGGCAAGTCCGGCGGTGAGCAGATCCACGAAGCCGACGTCCTCGTTGGCGACGCCGAAGACCTCGGCGCGCAGGAGGGTGCGCTCGGCCCACGCGCGATGCGGCTTCACTTCGTTCATCTTGTTCGTGTAGGCGGAGCGGAGGACTCCGCCGCCGCCCCGTTCGGGCCGCAGGATGTCCTGGGCGTCGCTCCACTCCTCGTGGCTGACCACGGAGAGCGCGTGCACCGGCACCACATGGGTGGGGTGGATGCAGGTCTTGCCGAGCAGGCCGTTGGCCCGGTCGAGCTCGATCTCGCGCAGCAGTCCGTCGAGGTCGTGCTCGATGAGGGCCGTGCGCAGGTCCTCGGCGCGGCCTTCCAGGAAGGGGCTGCGGCGGAGCTGTGGCTTGAACATGCGCTCGCCGGGCCGGAAGTACTCCCAGACGGGTCCGGTGACGGTGAAGCCGGTGCCGTCGGAGCGGCCGAGGACGTTGACGACGTCGGCGATGACGTTGGCGACGATCTTGACGTCGTAGGCGGTCATGTCGGGCGAGCGGCGCAGTCCGTACGCGGAGCAGAAGTCGGTCACGCCGAGGCGGAGGGCGAGGACGCGGTCGCGGTACTTGTCGGTGATCGAGGCGATGCCGGCGAGGGTCTCGGCCCGGGTCTCCAGGTGGAGGAGTTCGGGGGACTCCAGGACGGGCATGGCGAAGAGGCGCCGGCCGCTGGTCCGCTCGGCCAGGGTGAGCGCTTCGAGGAAGGCGTGGCCACGCGTCTCGGTGAATTTGGGCAGTACGAATCCGGACAGCAGGCGGACCGTTTCTCCGAGCCGGTCGACGAGGTCGGTGATCTGGCGCGGATCGCGGACCCGGATGAAGAGCAGGGGCACATCGGTGGCGGTGTCCGTGGCGGTGTCGGCGTCCGTCACGGTCCCGGCCGCGAGGTCGGCGAACTGCCGGACGAGGTTCGCCTCGCCGGCCTCGACGTCGGCGTCGCCGATGGAGTCCTCCAGGCAGAGCACCATGGAGACCACTCCACGGGCCGCCTGCTTGCGCACGTCGTCGGCCAGCCTCGGCCGGGTGGCCGGGCTGTAGAGCGTGGCCCCGAGAGCCACGGCGAGCGTGCGCGCGGGCGAATCCGCCGTGAACACGGCCGGTTCCCGGAGGAACAGACCGGTCCGTGTCGCGGAGGGAATGTGCCCGAAATGACGCATATAAGTCCTCCGTCTACCTCTCTGGACCATGACGACATGTGGCCGGTAATAGTACGTAGGTGCGGGTGTCCTCAGTTCCCCTCCAGGATGAAATTCAGGTAACTCGTCAGCATCCGTCGTCTCGGCCCGGTATCGGTGACGCCCCCGCGTTGTCCGCGGGTCCGCCGGGAGGGCAGGATTACGGTCATGACGCACGCGATGCTGAAGGGCTCCAACGTCCCTCTCGACACCGCGGCCGTACGGGCCGTGCTCCGCTGGACCCCGGGCCCCGGGGTCCCCGACGTGGATGCCTCGGCTCTGCTGCTCGGACCCACCGGCCGCGTGCGGTCCGACGAGGACTTCGTCTTCTACAACCAGCCGCGCCACCCCTCGGGCCTGGTGCGGCGGCTGCCGAAGAAGCGGGACTCCAAGGGCCTGACGGACACCGTGGAGGCCGATCTCGGCGGTATGGACGTCTCGATCGACCGGGTGGTCATCGCGGCCTCCTCCGACGGCGGCACCTTCCGGTCCGTCTCCGACCTGCGGATCCTGCTGTACGACGCCACGGCCGGGCCCGATCAGGAGCCGCTCGCCCTGTTCTCCGTGACCGCGGAGACGGGCGAGGAGACCGCGGTCATCTGCGGCGAGCTGTACCGGCGCGGGGACACCTGGAAGTTCCGCGCGGTGGGCCAGGGCTACCCGACCGGCCTGATCGGCCTCGCCACCGACTTCGGCATCTCCGTCGACGAGGACACCCAGGACGCTCAGGGCATCCAGGACGGCCGGGTGGCCCCTCACCGGACCCCTGACACGCCGGACGCCCCGGAGGGCTTCCAGGAGCCCCAGGAGGCCGCGGCGGCCCCCACGCCCGCCAACGGCTCCCCCGACCTCGATCTGACCGCCGTCGTCCCCGCCCCCGTACCCCCGCAGCCGACGATGCCGCCGCCCATGCCCGACCGGGCACCCGCCTACGGCTACCCGCAGGGCCCGGCGGGGCAGCCGGCGAACGCCCCGGCTCCCGCGTACGGCTACCCGCAGCAGGTGACCGCCCCCGAGCAGAACCCGGCGCCGGATTTCCGGATGCCCCCCATGGGACCCCAGTTCGTCCGGTCCTGAGGACGTGGGCAACGGCTACGCCTTGGTCTTGTAGCCGCGCCCCCACTGGAGACCCCAGCCGTACAGCCGGTCCAGTTCGGCCTGGAAGCCGTACACGAAGCGCACCTCGCGGCGGACCGTCAGCTCGCCCTTCGCGTTCTCCACGGAGAAGACCGCGCAGGAGCGGGCCTGCGGGGCGCGCTCGTCGAGCTCGATCTCGATCCGGGGGCCGTTGCTCGGATAGAGCGTGATCTTGGCGTGCGTCCGGTCGAAGGCCGGCGTCTGGTCGTAGATGTACACGAAGAACAGCAGCCGTTTGATCTCGTCCTTGTGGTCCAGATTGACGAAGACCGTCTCTCCGGAGGACCCCCCGAAGCGGTCGTCGCCGCTGAGCTTCACGTACGGCGCGCCGTTCAGGTCGCCGAAGAAGCCGCCGAGCGGCTGCACCACGCCCTTGCTGCCGTCGGCGAGCTCGTAGAGGCAGCCCAGGTCCAGGTCGACGTTGACCATGCCCTGGGTGTGCGCCTGGACGACCTCG
This sequence comes from Streptomyces sp. NPDC017246, assembly GCF_044331325.1. Lineage (NCBI taxonomy): Bacteria > Bacillati > Actinomycetota > Actinomycetes > Kitasatosporales > Streptomycetaceae > Streptomyces > Streptomyces sp. NPDC017246. The sequence goes on from NZ_JBIRMW010000001.1 coordinate 155,494, forward strand.
GGCTTGAAGAGCTGGGAGGGGTTGCGCAGCAGCCGGCCGCTCTGGCGCGAGCGCCCCTCCAGGTCGGAGGTCCGCATCCGCCAGGAGAGGTTCACCCGGAGGTTGCCGGTCGCGGCGCCCTGCTTGGTCAGCGACACCGACGGGCGTCGCCTCGTCAGGTCGATCGTGTTCGACGCGGCGTTGCCCGAGTCGAACTGTGCCGTCCTCGCCGGAAACAAGTTGTCCCAGAAGGCCATGTCGCCTTCACCCCCCACTGATCGCCAACACCGCGCACATGCCTGCGGGGCGGCCGGGTACACCGACCGCCCCGCAGTGAAGCGTTCCTCATTGCCGGGGGTGTCACACCCCGGACGACACCTCGGTCTTGCCCCCCGGCGAACCGGACCCGCCTTCGGCCACCGCGAGCCGCTTGTTGCGGCGGACGGACGACCAGAAGGACCAGGCGATCAGGGCGACACCGATGAGGCCGGTGACGACCTCGGGGATCTGGTACCGGATGCTGATCATGAGGATCACGGCCAGGGCGCCGATCGCGTAGTGCGCGCCGTGCTCCAGGTAGACGTAGTCGTCGAGGGTGCCCTGGCGGACCAGGTAGACCGTCAGCGACCGGACGTACATGGCACCGACGCCGAGGCCGAGCGCCATCAGGACGATGTCGTTGGTGATGGCGAAGGCGCCGATGACACCGTCGAAGGAGAAGGAGGCGTCGAGGACCTCCAGGTAGAGGAACATGAAGAAGGCGGCCTTGCCGGCCATCTGCACGACGGTGACCTGCTTGCCGCTGCGCTTGGCCTCTTCCTCGACCTCGTGCTCGCGCTCCTCATCCTCCTCCAGCTTGTTCTCGAAGTAGCCGGAGAGGCCGCCGACGACGAGGTACGTGATCAGACCCGCGACACCGGAGAGCAGCACGGTCGCCGTCTTGTCCACGTGCACGCCGCCGTGCTGGTGCGCCTCGGTCGCGAAGGTCATGGCGGAGACCAGCAGGACGATCAGGGCGATGCAGACGGAGAGCATGTCGATCTTGCCGAGCTTGGCCAGCGGGCGCTCGAGCCAGGCGAGCCACTTGATGTCACGGTCCTCGAAGATGAAGTCGAGGAAGATCATCAGCAGGAACATTCCGCCGAAGGCCGCGATCGACGGGTGCGCGTCGGTCACGAGCTGCTCGTAGCGCTCGGGCTGGTTGAACGCGAGATCGACGGCCTCGATGGGGCCGATCTTGGCACTGATCGCGACAATCACGACGGGGAAGACCAGCCGCATGCCGAAGACGGCGATGAGCACACCGACGGTGAGGAAGATCTTCTGCCAGAAGGCATTCATCTTCTTCAGGATTCCGGCGTTGACCACCGCGTTGTCGAAGGACAGCGAGATCTCGAGGATGCACAGGATCGCGACGATCCCGAACGCCTCCCACCCCCCGTAGAACACCGCTGCGACCAGCCCGAGCGCCGTGATGGCGAACGACCAGCCGAAGGTTTTCAGAACCACTGTCTACCCCATCGTGAAATTACATGGCTTTACGAAACGTTGACCCCGAAGTCTAGAGCGATGCCCCGAAGCCCGGACGCGTACCCCTGACCGACCGCACGGAACTTCCATTCGCCGTTGTAGCGGTAGAGCTCACCGAAGATCATCGCGGTCTCCGTGGAGGCGTCCTCGGAGAGGTCGTAGCGGGCGAGTTCCTGGCCGTCCGTCTGGTTCACCACGCGAATGAACGCGTTGCTGACCTGGCCGAAACTCTGGCTCCGGTCGTCGGCGTCGTGGATCGACACCGGGAAGACGATCTTGTCGCAGTGGGCCGGCACCTTGGAGAGGTCCACGACGAGGGACTCGTCGTCCCCGTCGCCCTCGCCGGTGAGGTTGTCACCGGTGTGCTCGACGGAGCCCTCGGGGCTGCGCAGCTGGTTGTAGAAGACGAAGTACTCGTCCCCGAGCACCCGTCCGGCCTGGCACAGCAGCGCGCTGGCGTCGAGGTCGAAGGGGGCTCCGGTGGTGGAGCGCGCGTCCCAGCCGAGCCCCACGAGGACCTGGGTGAGGTTGGGTGCGGCCTTGGAGAGGGAGACATTGCCTCCCTTGGCGAGCGTGACGCCCATGATGCGGTTCCTCCCCGGTGGTGATGAGGCACGTCCGGCGCCGCACGGAGTGTGCGGCGCCGGACGGTTCGAACGGTTCGGCTCAGACGTTGACGCCGAAGTCCTGCGCGATACCGCGCAGGCCCGAGGCGTAGCCCTGGCCGACGGCGCGGAACTTCCACTCGGCTCCGTGGCGGTACAGCTCGCCGAAGACCATGGCGGTCTCGGTCGAGGCGTCCTCGGAGAGGTCGTACCGGGCGATCTCGGCGCCGCCGGCCTGGTTCACGACGCGGATGAACGCGTTGCGCACCTGGCCGAAGGACTGCTGGCGGTTCTCGGCGTCGTAGATCGAGACCGGGAAGACGATCTTGGCCACATCGGCCGGCACGGTGGCCAGGCTGACCTTGACCTGCTCGTCGTCGCCCTCGCCCTCGCCGGTGGTGTTGTCACCGGTGTGCTCGACGGAGCCGTCGGCGCTCTTCAGGTTGTTGAAGAAGACGAAGTCCTGGTCGTTGCGGACCTTGCCCTCCTCGCTCACCAGGATGGCGCTGGCGTCGAGGTCGAAGTCCGTACCGGTGGTGGTGCGGACGTCCCAGCCCAGACCGACGGTCACGGCGGTGAGGCCAGGGGCCTCCTTGGTCAGCGAGACGTTGCCGCCCTTGCTGAGGCTGACTCCCACGAGTCCCTCCATAGGTTTCCGGGGGCAGCGCCCCCGGTCGTGCGTTGGCATCGGATCAACGTCTGGATCCTAGTGACGGGTTCCCGGTCGAAACAGTCGATTCGCCCGGTGAATCCAGATGTCGGGCCCGGAAAGGCGTCCCGGGTGAGCCCCGCGGGGCTCACCGGGCGAGCCCCGCGGGGCTCAGATGGCGTCGAGGGCCTTGACGTACTCGCCGAGGTCACGGGCGTCCGGCAGGGCGTTGACGACGGTCCAGCGGACGACACCCGTCTTGTCGATGATGAAGGTGCCGCGCACCGCGCAGCCCTTCTCCTCGTCGAACACGCCGTACGCGCGGGAGGCCTCGCCGTGCTTCCAGAAATCGGAGAGCAGCGGGTACTCCAGGGACTCCTGCTCGGCGAAGACGCGCAGGGTGTGGATGGAGTCGTTGGAGACGGCGAGGAGCTGGGTGTCGTCGTTGACGAACGTCGCGAGGTGGTCGCGCAGCTCGCCGAGCTCACCCGCGCAGACGCCGGTGAAGGCGAAGGGGTAGAAGAGCAGCACCACGTTCTTCTCGCCGCGGAAGTCGGAGAGCCGCACGGTACGCCCGTGATTGTCCTTGAGCTCGAAATCCGGGGCCTCGGCTCCGACCTCGATCGCCATCGCGTACGCATCCCTTCGACGGGGCCCCTGACCTTGGGCCGAACCGGTGAACCCCACCCTACGGCCTGTGCACGAAAGCCCCCGCCGGCGAACCGACGGGGGCTTCTCGCAGCGTGGTGGTCAGCGCTTGGGGGCGGTCAGGCGGGTGCCCGTCCAGTCCTTGGCGACGCTGATGCTCTTGGTCTGGGAGAGACCAGCTGTCTGCGCGGCATCGTTGATGTCGCTCGGCTCGATGTAGCCGTCGCGGCCGGTCTTCGGCGTCAGCAGCCAGATGGTGCCGCCGTCCTCCAGAAGACCGATGGCGTCCACCAGGGCGTCGGTGAGATCGCCGTCCTCGTCGCGGAACCAGAGGACCACGGCGTCAGCGACGTCGTCGTACTCCTCGTCCACGAGCTCGGCCCCGATGATGGACTCGATACCTTCACGGAGATCGTGGTCGACGTCGTCGTCGTAGCCGATCTCCTGGACCACCTGTCCGGGCTCGAACCCCAGCCTGACGGCCGGGTTGGTCCGCTCCTCCGCGTGGTCCGCGGTCGCGCTCACGGCTTGCCTCCTGCTCATTCGGTAAATGCTTGGGCCGCGCGTAAGCGCGCGGCGCTGGCCGTAGTCCACACGTGCCGGGGTGGATCGCGCAAGTACCCGGCCGTGGAGACCGCCGAAACGGTGACGTTTGGGGCCGTCTCGCCGCAACTTCCGGCGCCGTAGGCTCCCGCTCCGTGATCGGGCACACACGAATCATCCTGGTTTGAGGACTTCTGAGGTTTCAGTCTGCCGAACGCCCGGACGAAACGCATGCGCGGGTTGAGCGTAAGGTTGCGATTTGACCGCAACAGACACGTACCCGGACACGTGGAGGACACCCCCGGGGGTTACCCCTCGGTAAGTGTGACGTCTGGCGCAGGCGGGGTACACGATGGACATCCCGACCACTTCGTGGCCCCGTGGGCACCCCCGAACAGCGAAGGAAGAGCGTGGCTCCCGGATCCGATCGCAACCCGATCATCATTGGCGGCCTTCCCAGCCAGGTCCCGGATTTCGACCCGGAAGAGACCCAGGAATGGCTCGACTCCCTCGACGCGGCAGTCGACGAGCGGGGCCGTGAGCGAGCCCGCTACCTCATGCTCCGACTGATCGAGCGGGCCCGCGAGAAGCGCGTGGCCGTGCCCGAGATGCGCAGCTCGGACTACGTCAACACCATCGCCACCAAGGACGAGCCCTTCTTCCCCGGCAACGAGGAGATCGAGCGCAAGGTCCTCAACGCCACCCGGTGGAACGCGGCCGTCATGGTCTCGCGCGCCCAGCGTCCGGGCATCGGCGTCGGCGGCCACATCGCGACCTTCGCCTCCTCCGCCTCGCTGTACGACGTCGGCTTCAACCACTTCTTCCGCGGCAAGGACGAGGGCGACGGCGGCGACCAGATCTTCTTCCAGGGACACGCCTCCCCCGGCATCTACGCCCGCGCGTACCTCCTGGACCGGCTGAACGACACCCAGCTCGACGGCTTCCGCCAGGAGAAGTCGAGGTTCCCGAACGGGCTCTCGTCCTACCCGCACCCGCGCCTCATGCCGGACTTCTGGGAGTTCCCGACCGTCTCGATGGGCCTCGGCCCGCTCGGCGCGATCTACCAGGCCCGGATGAACCGGTACATGGAGGCGCGCGGCATCGCCGACACCTCCAAGTCGCACGTCTGGGCGTTCCTCGGCGACGGCGAGATGGACGAGGTCGAGTCGCTCGGCCAGCTCTCCATCGCCGCCCGCGAGGGCCTGGACAACCTCACCTTCGTCGTCAACTGCAACCTCCAGCGGCTCGACGGCCCGGTGCGCGGCAACGGCAAGATCATCCAGGAGCTGGAGTCGATCTTCCGGGGCAACGGCTGGAACGTCATCAAGCTGATCTGGGACCGCTCCTGGGACCCGCTGCTCGCGCAGGACCGCGACGGCATCCTGGTCAACCGGCTGAACACCACCCCGGACGGCCAGTTCCAGACGTACGCCACGGAGACCGGCGGGTACATCCGCGACCACTTCTTCGGCGACGACCACCGGCTGCGGGCGATGGTCGAGGGCATGACGGACCAGCAGGTCCTGCACCTGGGCCGCGGCGGTCACGACCACAAGAAGATCTACGCGGCGTACGCGGCGGCGAAGGGCCACGCGGGCCAGCCGACCGTGATCCTCGCCCAGACCGTCAAGGGCTGGACCCTCGGCCCGAACTTCGAGGGCCGCAACGCGACCCACCAGATGAAGAAGCTGACGGTCGACGACCTCAAGCGCTTCCGCGACCGGCTGCACATCCCGGTGACCGACCGCCAGTTGGAGGACGGCCTGCCGCCGTACTACCACCCGGGCCGGGACTCCGAGGAGATCCAGTACATGCACGACCGCCGCAAGGCGCTGGGCGGGTACGTCCCGACCCGTGTCGTGCGGGCGAAGCCGCTGGTCCTCCCCGAGGACAAGACCTACGCGGCCGCCAGGAAGGGCTCGGGGCAGCAGTCGATCGCCACCACGATGGCCTTCGTCCGCATCCTGAAGGACCTCATGCGGGACAAGGAGATCGGCAAGCGCTTCGTGCTGATCGCCCCCGACGAGTACCGCACCTTCGGCATGGACGCGTTCTTCCCGAGCGCCAAGATCTACAACCCGCTGGGCCAGCAGTACGAGGCGGTGGACCGCGAACTCCTGCTCGCCTACAAGGAGTCGCCGACCGGCCAGATGCTGCACGACGGCATCTCCGAGGCCGGCTGCACGGCCTCGCTGATTGCCGCGGGTTCGGCGTACGCCACCCACGGCGAGCCGCTGATCCCGGTGTACGTCTTCTACTCGATGTTCGGTTTCCAGCGGACCGGCGACCAGTTCTGGCAGATGGCCGACCAGCTGGCCCGGGGCTTCGTGCTCGGCGCCACCGCCGGCCGTACGACGCTGACCGGTGAGGGCCTCCAGCACGCGGACGGCCACTCGCACCTGCTGGCCTCGACCAACCCGGCCTGTATCGCCTACGACCCGGCGTACGGCTTCGAGATCGCGCACATCGTCAAGGACGGTCTGCGCCGCATGTACGGCCCCGAGGCCGAGGACGTCTTCTACTACCTGACCGTCTACAACGAGCCGATCCAGCACCCGGCCGAGCCCGAGAACGTGGACGTCGAGGGCATCCTCCAGGGCATCCACCGCTTCAAGCCGGCCGAGGCGGGCACGATCCCGGCGCAGATCATGGCCTCCGGTGTCGCCGTCCCCTGGGCGATCGAGGCACAGCGGATCCTCGCCGAGGAGTGGAACGTCCGGGCCGACGTCTGGTCCGCGACCTCCTGGACCGAGCTGCGCCGCGAGGCCGTGGCCGCCGAGGAGCACAATCTGCTCCACCCGGACGAGGAACAGCGCGTCCCCTACGTGACGCGCAAGCTCCAGGGCTCCGAGGGCCCGTTCGTGGCGGTCTCGGACTGGATGCGCGCCGTGCCGGACCAGATCTCCCGCTGGGTGCCGGGCACATACGGCTCGCTGGGCGCGGACGGCTTCGGCTTCGCGGACACGCGGGGCGCGGCCCGTCGCTACTTCCACATCGACGCCCCGTCGATCGTGCTGGCGGTGCTGACCGAGCTCGCCCGTGAGGGCAAGGTCGAGCGCTCCGCCCTGAAGCAGGCCGTGGACCGCTACCAGCTGCTCGACGTGGCGGCCGCCGACCCGGGCCCCGCGGGCGGCGACGCGTGATCGGGTGACCCCCGGGCGGCGACGCCTGATCGGGTGACCCCGGGCGGCGCCCCGTGATCCGGTGGCTTCCGGGCGGCGACGTCCGGTCCGGCGGCCACCGGGCGGATCCCCGGCAGCGCCGGGTTTCCCCCGGGCGGTCTTCGCCGGTACGGAGTGCCTGGTGAGGGGCGGTGGGACCACGGTCTCGCCGCCCTTCTGCGTTCTCTACGATTCCCCGCATGAAGGATCGCTGGGAAGAACGCACACAGGTGCCGCTGCTCGTGCTGGCCGTGGCGTTCGGCGGCGCGTACGCCGTGCCGATCGTGGCTCCCGGCGCCGCACCCTGGGTGCACCGGCTGTGCACCCACGTCGAGTGGGCGGTCTGGGCGGCCTTCGCCCTCGACTACCTGGTCCGGCTCGTGCTCGCCCCGGCGCGCTGGGCCTTCGTCCGCTCCCACCCCCTCGACCTCCTCGCGGTCCTGCTGCCGATGGTGCAGCCGCTGAGGCTGCTGCGGGTCGTCTCCACGCTCCTCCTGGTGGGCCGGCGGGCCCGGATGGCCCCGCAGATAACGCTGACCACCTATGTGGCGGGCGCGGTCGTCGGGCTGATGATGTTCGGCTCGCTGGCCGTGCTGCACGTCGAGCGGGACGCCCCGAACGGCAACATCAAGACGCTCGGGGACGCGGTCTGGTGGTCCTTCACCACGATGACCACGGTCGGCTACGGAGACCACGCCCCGACCACGGGCCTCGGCCGGGTCCTCGCGGTGGGCCTGATGCTCTCGGGCATCGCCCTGCTCGGTGTCGTCACCGCCAACATCGCGGCCTGGTTCATCTCCCGCTTCGACCGGGACGACGCGGTGGAGCGCCGGCACACCGAGCTCCTGGAGACGCTGACCCGGGAGGTCCGGGAACTGCGCGCCGAGGTCGCCCGGCTGTCCCCCGCCCCGGGAGCGGCGGAGACTTCGAGCCCGTCCGTCCCCGCCCCGGAGCTGCCCTCCCCGGACCTCCCCGCCCCGGACCTCCCCGCCCCGGTCTCCGCGCCCGACGAGGCGCGGAGCGCCCCCGCGCCTACCGCTCCCAGATCTTGAACGCTCTGACCTCGTAGGGCGTCTGCGGCACCCAGGTCCCGCGCCCGGGATAGGTCTCGAACTCCCCCGCCTCCGCGCACTCGGCCGACTGGTAGGTGGTGACCGGCCGTCCCGTGCGGTTGGCGAGGGACTGGGCCGAGGTGCCCGGCGGCAGGGCGACACAGCTGTCGATGTCGGTCGTGGCCAGCTCGTGGGTCTGCGCCCGGCCCTTGAAGTCCGGCTTGGACCAGAGACAGAGCCGTCCGGGCCCGCAGGCCCCGAGAGCGGTCCCGGACGGCACGGCTGCCGCCGGGGCCGCCAGGAGCGCGGTCAGGACGGCCGCGACGGCCAGTGCGGTCTTCGTACCCCTGCTGCCGTACATGCTGGTGAACCCCCGTGCGTACATGCTGATGAACCCCCCACTTGGTCACTCTCTGTAATCAAAAGCATGGCGGAGGTCACCCACCGACGGAAGAGGGGCCGCCCCCGTTCACGCGAACGGGTGACGGCCCCCTACGGGAACCCCGAGGACGTCAGATGTGACCGCCCATGCCACCCGCCTCCGCGTTCTCGCCGCGCTTGGTGAGCATGGCGACCAGGGCGGCGACGACGGCCACGGCGCCGGCGACGGTGAAGGCCAGGCCCATGCCGTCGAGGAAGGTGTCGTGGATCACGCCGGTGATCTGCTGGAGGACGCCGGGCGTCATCCCCGGTGCCTGGGCCAGCTCCGGCGGGGCCATGCCGAACTCGGCGGCCTGCTCCAGCTGCGGGTTGACCGGCGCCTGGATGCCGGCCTCCTGCCAGTTCCCCTCGAAGGCGTCGGCGACCTTGGAGGACATGACGGCGCCGAGCACCGCCGTACCGAGCGCGCCGCCGACCTGCATCGCGGCCTGCTGCAGACCGCCGGCCACACCGGAGAGTTCGAGCGGCGCGTTGCCGACGATGACCTCGGTGGCGCCGACCATGACCGGGGCGAGCCCGAGGCCGAGCAGGGCGAACCAGAGGGACATGACGAAGGTGCCGGTCCCGGCGGAGAGCGTGATCATGCCGAACATCGCGACGGCCGTGCAGACCATGCCGCCGACCAGCGGCACACGCGGGCCGAACTTGGTGATCAGCGCACCCGCGAGCGGCGAGGAGACGATCATCATCGCGGTCAGCGGCAGCAGGTGCAGACCGCTGTCGACCGGGCTGAGCCCCTTCACGCCCTGGAGGTAGAAGGTCACGAAGAACAGGCCGCCCATGAAGGCGAAGGCCATCAGGACCATCAGCACCACACCGGCCGAGAGCGGCACGGAGCGGAACATGGCCAGCGGGATGAGCGGCTCCTTGACCTTGGTCTCCCAGACGGCGAAGACCGCGAAGAGCAGAACGGCGCCGAGCAGGCAGCCCCAGGTCTTGCCGCTCGACCAGCCCCAGGACTCGCCGGCCTTGATGAGGCTCCAGACGAGGGAGGCCATGGCGCCGGAGAGCAGCACGATGCCGAAGACGTCGAAGGAACGCGGCGCGTTCTCCGCGCGGTGGTCCTTGAGGATGATCAGGCCGAGGACGAGGGCGACGACACCCACCGGCACGTTGACGAAGAAGACGGACTGCCAGCTGACGTGCTCGACGAGCAGACCGCCGACGATCGGGCCGCCGGCCGTCGACGCGCCGATCACCATGCCCCAGATGCCGATGGCCATGTTCAGCTTCTCGGCGGGGAAGGTGGCGCGCAACAGGCCGAGCGCGGCGGGCATCAGCAGGGCGCCGAAGAGGCCCTGGAGGACACGGAAGGCGATCACGGCCCCGATGGAGTCGGAGAGGCCGATGGCGCCGGAGGCGAGGGCGAAGCCGGCGATGCCGATGAGGAAGGTCTGCCGGTGGCCGAAGCGGTCACCGAGCTTGCCGGCGGTGATCAGGGCGACGGCGAGCGCGAGCAGATAGCCGTTGGTGATCCACTGGACCTGGGCGAGGGTGGCGCCGAGGTCGTTCTTGATGGCGGGGTTGGCGATGGCGACGATCGTGCCGTCGAGCGCGACCATCATCACGCCCACGGCCACGCCGAACAGGGTCAGCCAGGGGTGGCCGCGCAGTCCCTTCGCCGGGACCGGAACGGGTTCCCGGACACCCCCCTGACCCTGCGGGGCCTTTTCCACTGTGGTCTGACTAGTCATGCGAACGAGGCTAGTGACAGTCACTGACAATTGACAAAGCGATTCACACGTCGGTAACTGTCACGTAGCTCACAGGTACGCTGAGCTGGACGAAATGCCTGAAAAGAGGATCCCGACGTGACCCTGCCCGGCCTGCGTGAGCGGAAGAAGCAACGCACGCGCGACGCGCTGACCCGGGTGGCCCTGGAGCTCTTCACGACCCAGGGGTACGAGCGGACGACCGTCGACGAGATCGTCGACGCCGTCGAGGTCTCCCAGCGCACCTTCTTCCGGTACTTCTCCTCCAAGGAGGAGGTCGCCTTCGCCGTCCAGCAGATGGTGGAGGAGCGCTTCCTCGAAGCCCTCCGGCAGCGGCCGCCCGGCGAGGGCCCCTTCGACGCGCTGCGCGACGCCGTGCTCTGCGCCTGGGACACCATCGGGGACGCCATCACCGAGGTCGTGCCGGTCGAGCTGTATCTGCGCAGCCTCCAGACGATCGAGTCGACGCCCGCGCTGCTCGCCGTCCATCTGCGCCGCTCCACGGAGATGGAGGAGACGATCGCCGGGATCATCGCCGACCGCGAGGGCCTCGACGTGGACGTGGACCCGCGTCCCCGGATCGCGGTGGCGGCGTTCAGCGGTGTGATGCGTGTGACAGGCCAGCTGTGGGGCCGGGGTACGGACCAGAGTCTGGAGGCCATCCGCTCCCTCACCGAGAAGTACCTCGACCACCTCGGCCCTGCCCTCGCCCCGCGCTGGCGGACCCGCCCGGACGAGAGCGGGCACGGAGCCCCGTAGAACCCGCTCGGCGAGGCCGCGGCACGCCGCCCGGGAAGCGCCGTCGCCGAGTCACCGCACCGCCCCGCGAAACCTGATCTGCGGAAATTCACCCGCGCCCCGTAGGGTGACCGCCCGTGACCTCAGTCGAAGCCGCCTCCCCCTCGCTGATCGTCGTGCGCACCCTGCTCGCGCTCGCCGTCGTGTTCGTGCTGCTCGCGACCACCGGGTGGACGTCGATCAGGCACCGCCCCGAGCCGGGCCCGTCCCGCGAGGCCGCGCTCGCCGCCTGGGCGCGCGACCGGATCGACGACCGCCCGCTGCCGGGTCCGGCCACCCCCGCCAAGGGCGTCGCCGCCTTCTTCGCGGGTCTCGGCAGCGCGCGTGCGGCCGGGCTCGCCGAGCGGCACCCGCTCGTCGTCGGCAATCTCAACGGCGTGCCGGTCGCCCTGCGCTACCGCGCCAACCGGATCACCCTCGGCCGTGCGCTCACGAGCGAGCGGAGCAGGATCCACGACCCCCGGCTCTCCGCCGAGGGACGGCACGAGGCGCGGCGCCGGCTCGACCGGTTCAGCTCGCTGCTGCGGACCGGCCGGCAGATCCTCGCCTTCGATCCCACCGGTACGGGGCGGGCGGCCGAGGTCCTCGGGGATCTGGAGCGGGCCGGGCGGGTCTCGGTGATCGTGCCCGGCGTCGACACCAATCTCCTCACCTTCCAGAAGACCCACGGCCGGTACCGGGCGCCCGCCGGTATGGCCGAGGCGCTCTACTCCGCCGAGCGGCGGGCCTCCCCCGGCACCAGGGTCGCGGTGATCGCCTGGGCCGACTACACCGCGCCCGTCGGGGTCGGCGTCGACGCGATGACCGGCCGGCTCGCGGCGAGCGGTGCCGAACGCCTCGTGGGGCTGACCGAGGCGCTGCCCGGGGACGCGCGCGTGGCGCTGTTCTGCCACAGCTACGGCTCCGTGCTCTGCGGGGTCGCGGCGCCCCGGCTGCCCGCCCGGGTGACGGACCTCGCCGTGGCGGGGAGCCCCGGGATGCGGGTGGAGCGGGCGAGCGAGCTCGCCACCCCCGCGCGCGTGTGGGCGATGCGGGACGCCGACGACTGGATCGAGGACGTGCCGCACCTGGAGCTGGGCGGCGTCGGGCACGGCGCCGATCCGGTGGCCCCGGAGTTCGGTGCCCGGCTGCTCTCGGCGCAGGGCGCGATCGGCCACAGCGGCTATTTCGAGCCCGGCACGGAGAGCCTCGGCAACTTCGCCGCGATAGGCGTCGGCGCCTACGGGAACCTCGTCTGCGCACGTGCCGACAGCGCTTGCCACAAGGGAATATCCGGCGCGGAAGGGCGCTGACGCGCGTAGATCACGTAATTTCGGGACCTTTCGCAGGGGCGACGCACGGGCACGCGCCGCTTACGATGTGGCGTATGGGTGATGTGCTGGCCGGAATTCATGCCACCTGGGAGTTCGAGAGCGACGCCCTCGTCATCCGCTTCGATCGGGGGAACCGTGCGCCAAGACTCTTCAACGTGCTGCGCGAACGACGAGTACCGCACGAGGCGCTGGCGTCGGTGACGCTCACGCCCGGCAAGCGGGGCACCGTCGTACTGCACGCCGTGCCGAGGCCGGGTGCCGATCCGCTGATGGAGGCGGCCGCCGGGCAGCTCGCGGAGAACTGCGATCCGTACCGTCTGGTGCTCCCGGCGGACCGGGAGACGCTCGCCGAGTACTACCGGGACGAGCTGCGGACGCTCCTCGCCGCCCGGGCGGCGGGCTCGCCGTACGCCGAGGACCCCGCGGACGCCTCGGACGTGACGCCCGCCGACCGCTTCCTGGTGGCACCGCCGCAGGGGCCGCAGTCCTTCAAGGCGTACGACGGGAAGGCGAGCTTCGACGGGCAGTCGGAGGTGGCGTTCCGCTGGTCGTGGACGGGGGCGTCCTCCGAGAAGTGGAAGGCGGGTGACCAGTTCTTCCAGGTACGGGACCTCTGCGGGGTCGAATGGCGCTCGCCGGACGTCCTCGACGGGCATCTGCGTCTGGTGCCCCGGGGCGGCGAACCCCGGGCTTCCCAGGCCGACCGGGACCCCGCCTCCGTCGTGTTCGGCCTCGGCTACGGGCCGGTGCACCTGTCCCTCCCCTTCGCGGCGGCGGTCCTCGCGGCGATCCGGAGCTCGGACCGTGTGCCCGCGCGCGTCGCCACTCCCGGTGCCGTCGCCGAAAGGATTCGGCACCTGGGTGAACTGCACCAGGCGGGACTGGTGACGGACGAGGAGTTCTCGGCGAAGAAGGCGGAGCTCCTCGCGGAGCTGTGACCGCACGACGGCCCCACGCACAGGTCCCGCGGCGCCCACATCCCACCGCGGCCAGGGCCGCCCACATCCCACCGCGGCCAGGGCCGCCCACGCCCCACCGCGCCCGAGATCCACGGCGTCCGCGACCCTCCCCGCCCGCCGACGTCATACTCCGGTATCAGCCCACGGCCCGGTCCCCGGTATGACGCCGGAGGCCCGGGCCGCTGCCTACCCTGGGCGGGTCATGGCTACCGAACCGCGGCACGAGCCGCTCACCCCCCGACACCGCCCTTCCCTCGGCCGGCTCACCACCCGGACACGCGAGATGTTCCAGGGGCTGGGGACCGCGCTCACCACGCCCACCACTCCGGGAGCGCCCCTGCTCGCCGACGCCGCCTCACGGTGGGTGCGGCTGCTGCCGTACGTCGTCGCCCTCGCCTTCGTCGCCTCGCTCCTCCCCACCACGGTCCAGCTCCTCGCCGGGGACTACGGCGTCAACGGCGCCCTCGCCGGGGCCATCGGCACCGCGCAGACCGCGCCCCTGCTGCTCGCCGTCGCCCGCCCCCTGCAGGCCTGGTGGATCATCTTCGCCGCCGATGTGCTCGGCGCCCTCGTCCTGCTCGCCGCCGACGGCCCGCGCGCCCATCTGTGGCCCTGGACCCCGCCGGCCGTCGTCGGCTACTGCGCGCTGATGGTCGCGCTCGGCCTGCGCGAGTCCCGCCGGGCACTGTTCGGCGTCTGGCTCGCGACGGGCGTGGCCGGATACGTCCTGGAGGCCTTCCGGCCGGCCGGGTACACCAGCGTCCACACCCTGCTGCTCGTTCTGAGCGGGGTGCTGCTGCTCCTCACCTCGGCGGTACGCGCGCGTGGGGACGCCCAGCGGAGGCTGGTGGAGCAGGAGACCATCAGCGAGGCCGAGCGGTCCCGCCGGACGCTCCTGGAGGAACGGGCCAGGATCGCGCGCGAACTGCACGACGTGGTGGCCCACCACATGTCCGTGATCACCGTGCAGGCCGACTCGGCCCCGTACCGCATCCCCGAACTCCCGGACGCGGCCCGCGAGGAGTTCACCTCGATCGCGGCGAGCGCGCGGGAGTCGCTGGCCGAGATGCGACGGCTCCTCTCCGTGCTGCGCAGTGACGGCAGCGAGGGCGAGCGGGCCCCGCAGCCGGGCCTCGACCGGGTCCAGCAGCTGGTCGAGGCGACGGTACGGGCGGGGGTGCCGGCCGAGCTGCGGCTCGCCGCCGACCTCGGGGACGTACCGCAGGCGGTGGACCTGTCCGCGTACCGGATCGTGCAGGAGGCCCTCGCCAATGTCGTCCGGCACGCGCCGGCGGCGTCGACCCGGGTGTCGATCCGGGCGGACGGGGGATGGCTGACGATCCTCGTCGTCAACGGGCCCACCGTGGAGGCGCGTTCCGCGGTCGAGCGGGGCGCGTCCGGTACCGGGCACGGGCTCGTCGGCATGCGGGAGCGCGTACGGTTGACGGGCGGCTCGCTCGACACCGGGCCGCTGCCGGACGGCGGCTTCCGGGTCGCCGCGCGGCTGCCGCTGACCCCGGACCCGATCCCGGCCGTGGCGACGCCCCCGGCCCAGAACCCGGCCCCGGCCACGCCCCCGACCCCGACCGCCAAGGACTCCGAGTGACCATCCGCGTGATCATCGTCGACGACCAGGCCATGGTGCGGGCCGGTTTCGCCGCGCTGCTCGCCGCCCAGCCCGACATCGACGTCGTGGGCGAGGCCCCGGACGGGCGGCAGGGCGTCGACGTGGCCCGCTCGACGCACCCGGACGTGGTGCTCATGGACGTACGGATGCCGGAGCTGGACGGGCTCGCCGCCGCGCGGGAGATCCTCCACCCGCCGACCGGGGTCACACACCGGCCGAAGGTGCTGATGCTGACCACCTTCGACGTGGACGACTACGTGTACGAGGCGCTGCGCGCCGGCGCGTCGGGCTTCCTCCTGAAGGACGCGCCGCCGGCCGATCTGATCGCGGCGGTCCGGGTGGTGGCCGCGGGCGAGGCGCTGCTGGCCCCGTCCGTGACCCGACGGCTCATCGCCGACTTCGCCGCCTCCCGGCCGGCGCCGCGCAAGGACACCACGGCGCTGCGGCTGAACGGTCTCACCCCCCGTGAGACCGAGGTCCTCGAACTCATCGCCCGGGGCCTGTCGAACCAGGAGATCGCCGATCACCTGGTCCTCGCGGAGCAGACGGTCAAGACCCACATCGGCCGGGTGCTCGCCAAGCTGGACCTGCGCGACCGGGCGCAGGCGGTGGTCTTCGCGTACGAGTCGGGCCTGGTGACCCCGGGTACGGCCTGAGGTACGACACGTACTGAGGGCCGACCCCACCCGAGGTACGGCACGTACTGAGGGCCGACCCGGCCCGAGGGCCCACGCCTCCTCGGGTCCGGTACCCGCCGAGGGCCCGCACCTCCCCCCGGGGCCGGCACGTCCCTGCCGTCGGGCGGCCCCCGCCCCCCGCCCCCGCCCCCGGGAGGCCACCCCCCGGGGGAAAACCCCACCCCTCCCCTGGTGTTGCCTGCTCCTCCACCCCCTACCCCAGTATCGGACCGGAGTTGGCTCCCCGGTGTGACGTGCCGTCACCCGTCGTCTTCCTACCTTCCTCTCGCCAGCGAACGAGCGAGCAGTCGAAGAGGGAGGGGCGACCCCATGCGCCGCATTTCGAGGACCCTGATCACCGCGGCCCTGGTGACCGCCGTGGTCGGCGGGACGGCCGGCTGGGCTTCCGGTCACAGCCAGGAGGCCGTGACGGGCGCGCCGGTCGGGACGGCGGCGTGGCGGGCGGCGGGGCTGCCGGACCCCGAGCGGATGGACCCGGCCGAGGTGGCGCGGTTCTTCGCCGGGCTGAGCCCCGTACGGCAGCGGGAGCTGGCCCGGAACCATCCGACGGTCGTCGGGAACCTCGACGGGGCGCCCCTGGAGCTGCGGTACGAGGCCAACGCCCCGTCCACGCAGGGGGCGTTCGACGGGGCCCGGATCCTCGCTCACGACACCCGCGGCCGGGGTCAGGTGGCTCTGGTCTACGGGGATCTCGCGCGGGCCGAGCACATCGCGGTGATCGTGCCAGGCTCCGACACCGACACCGGCCACGTGCGGCCGCTCACGGACATGGCGGCCTCGCTGCGCCGGGAGACCGGCGGCCGGACGGCGGTCGTCGCCTGGGCCGGCTACACGACCCCGGTCGGTGTCGGCATCGACGCGGCCACCGGCCGCCTCGCCGAGGCGGGGGCGGACCGGCTCACCCGCTTCGTGGACGGTCTCGCCGCCGTCGGCGCGGCCGAGCCGTCCGTGTTCTGCCACAGCTACGGCTCCGTGGTCTGCGGTCTCGCCGCCCACGATCTGAAGGCCAAGGACCTGGTGGTCTTCGGCTCCCCCGGGATGCGCGCCGAGAACGTGACCGAGCTGGGCACCAGCGCCCGCGTCTGGGCCGCGAAGGATCCCACCGACTGGATCGACCGGATCCCGAACGTCGAGGTCGGGGACCTCGGGCACGGCGCCGACCCCACCGATCCCACCTTCGGGGCCCGCCGGGTCCCGGCCGAGGACGCCGCCGGCCACGGCGGGTACTTCGCGCCCGGCACCACCTCCCTGCGCACCTTCGCCGCGATCGCCGCGGGAGACGTCCGATGAGCGCCCTCGCGACCGCGGCCCGCCGCACGGCCCGGAAGATCGAGTCCGGCACCCCGGCCCACCGCGACCGGGCGATCGACGGGCTGCGCGCCCTGGCCCTGCTCGCCGTGCCCACCGGGCACTGGCTGCTCGGCGGCTTCACGCTCTCCTCCGACGGGGCGATCCACAACGCCAGCCCGCTGGGCACCTTCGCCGGTCTCGCGCCGGTCAGCTGGGTCCTCCAGATGCTGGGGATCTTCTTCCTGGTCGGCGGCTACGCCTCGGTGCTCTCGTACCGGCGCGCGAAGGGTTCCACGGGCGAGTGGCTGAAGGGCCGCCTGGCCCGGCTCGGCCGCCCGGTCCTCGGTGTCACCGCCGTGTGGGCGGCGCTCCTTCCCGTGCTGCACTTCGGGGTGGGGGTGCCCGTGGACACCCTGCGGACGGCGTCCACGCTGGTGATCCAGCCGCTCTGGTTCGTCGGGGTGTACACGGTGGTCACCGCGCTCACCCCGCTGTGCGTACGGGCTGCCCGGCGCCTCGGGGTCTGGGCGGCGGCCCCGCTGCTGGGCTCGGTCGCCCTGGTCGACTTCCTGCGGTACGGGCCGTACGCGGACGCCGTGCCGTCCTGGCTGAGCCTGCTGAACATCCTGCCCGGCTGGCTGTTCGCGTACCAGCTCGGCGTCTCGTGGGGCGAGGGCCGGGTCACCCGGCGGCACGCCCGGGCCCTGCTGCTCGGCGGCGCCGCCCTCTTCGCCGTCCTCCTCCTCGCCTTCGGCTACCCGGCGTCGATGGTCGGCGTCCCCGGCGAGGCCCGCACCAACTCGCACCCGCCGTCGCTGCTCGTCCTCGCCCTCGCCGCCGCGCAGAGCGGTGCGGCGATCCTGCTCAGGGACCGCCTCGGCAGGCTCCTGAAGCGGCCCGCGCTCTGGGCGCCGGTCGTGGTCGTCAACCTCTCGGCGATGACGATCCTGTGCTGGCACCAGACGGCCATGCTCACCGCCGCGGTCCCCGCCTCGTACCTCGGGGAGGTCCCGGGCCTGGTCGGCGCGCCGGACTCGGCCGGCTGGATCCTCGCCCGGCTGGCGTGGATGCCGGTCTTCGCCGGACTGCTCGTCCTGATCGGCCGGTACGCCCGGGGCTTCGAGGCCCCCTGGGCGAAGACCGGCCCGGGCCGCCGCACCCTCGCGGGCCTGCTGGCGGCGGGCTTCGCGGTCTTCGCCCTGGGCCTGGCGTGACCCGTGGAACCGGTGCCTCAGACCTCGCGCGCCGCGGACGTGGAGCCCATGTCCGGGTAGCGGTCGCCCGCCACGAGGCCCGCGATCGGCTCCAGTTCGGCGAGTTCGGCGGCGGTGAGGGTGATGCGGGTGGCGGCCGCGTTCTCCTCCAGGCGGGAGCGCTTGCGGGTGCCGGGGATCGGGACGACCGTCAGTCCGTGCACGGCGGCCCGCTGCTGCACCCAGGCGAGGGCGATCTGCGCCGGCGACGCCCCGTGTGCGGCGGCGATCTTCCGGACCGGGTCGAGCAGGGCGGCGTTCCGCTCCGCGTTCTCGCCGGTGAACCGGGGCTGGTACCGGCGGAAGTCGCCGCCCGACAGCTCCTTGGAGGCGTCCGCGAACGCACCGGTCAGGAAGCCGCGGCCGAGCGGCGAGTACGGCACGAAGGTGACGCCGAGTTCGGCGGCGGCGCCTACGGCGCTGCGCTCCACGTCCCGGGAGAAGAGCGACCACTCCGACTGGAGGGCGGTGATCGGGTGCACGGCGTGGGCCTCGCGGAGTTCGGGGCCGGTGACCTCGCTCAGGCCCAGGTACCGGACCTTGCCCTCCTGGACGAGTTCGGCCATCGCGCCGACGGACTCGGCGAAGGGGATCCCGGGGTCGCGGCGGTGCATGTAGTACAGGTCGATGGTCTCGATGCCGAGCCGGCGCAGGCTGTCCTCGGCGGCCTTCTTGATGTAGGCCGGTTCGTTGCGCACGGCACGGTACGTGGGGTCGTCGGCGCGGCGCTCTATGGCGAACTTGGTGGCGAGGGTGACCTCGTCGCGGCGGGCGGCGAGGAACGGGGCCAGGAACTCCTCGTTGGCGCCGCTGCCGTAGATGTCGGCGGTGTCGATGAGGGTGACGCCGGCCTCCAGGGCCGCGTCGAGGGTGTCGCGGGCGGCGGCCTCGTCGGTGTCGCCGTAGAACTCGCTGATGCCCATGGCGCCGAAGCCCTGGACGCCGATCAGGGGGCCGTCCTGGCCGCCGAGTCGTACGGTGTCGATCCTGCTCACGCTGGTCATGAAGATGCTCCTCCGCATGCGGTCCCGTAATGACTGATCTTGATGTCGAGCACGGCGAGCGTGTCCTGGAGCTCGGTGATCCGGGAGAGCACATCGCGCCGGGTGGTCTCCAGGAGCTCCCGTCGCTCGTCCCGGGTGTGGTCGCCCGCGCGGACCAGCTCGGCGTACCGGACCATGTCGGCGACCGGCATCCCGGTCAGCCGCAGCTTGCCGACGAAGGCCAGCCAGCTCAGGTCCCGGTCGGTGAACCGGCGCTGACCGGTGTGCGACCGGTCCACGTGCGGCATGAGACCGATCCGCTCGTACCAGCGCAGGGTGTGCGCCGAGAGACCGGTCAGGGAGGCGACCTCGCTGATGGTGTAGTGCGTCCGGGTACCGCTCGGGCTCGTGCTCGCCATCACGCTCATGCCCCCACGCTAAAACGTTGGAGTGCACTCGAAGCAAGTAGGCTCGGCCCCATGCAGAGCAGCGTGCCGAGCCTGGCGTCGATCGAGAACTGGCCCGTCCCCACCGCGGCCGCCGCCGTGGTCCGCGCGGACGGCACCCTGGCCGGGTCCCACGGCCCCACCGGACGGCGTTTCCCGCTCGCCTCGGTCACCAAGCCGCTCGCGGCGTACGCCGTCCTCGTCGCGTACGAGGAGGGGGCGATCGACCTCGACGAGCCGGCCGGGCCCGAGGGCGCGACCGTCCGCCACCTGCTGGCCCACACCTCGGGGCTGGCCTTCGACGAGAACCGGGTCATGGCCGCGCCCGGCACCCGCAGGATCTACTCCAATGCCGGTTTCGAGGCGCTCGGCGACCATCTCGCCAAGGCGACCGACATCCCCTTCGCCGACTACCTCCACCAGGCGGTCCTGGAGCCGCTCGGCATGACGTCGACGACGCTGGACGGCTCGCCCGCCAAGGACGGCGTGTCGACCGTGGACGACCTGGTGCGGTTCGCCGCCGAGGTGCAGGCGCCGCGGCTGCTGGACCCGCGCACGGTCCTGGAGGCGATGAGCGTCACGTATCCCGGTCTGACCGGCATCCTGCCCGGTTACGGGCACCAGCGGCCGAACGACTGGGGTCTCGGCTTCGAGATCCGCGACGGCAAGGCCCCGCACTGGACGGGTGCGACGTCCTCGCCGCGCACCTTCGGGCACTTCGGGCAGTCCGGCACGTTCCTGTGGGTCGACCCGGACGCGCGGGCCGCGTGCGTGGCGCTCACCGACCGGCCCTTCGGGGCGTGGGCGGTCGAGGCCTGGCCGCCGTTCACGGACGCGGTGCTCGCGGACCTGCGGGCCTCCTGACCGGCCCGCCGTCGGACCCGTCCTACTCCTCCTCGTCGCAGCGGACGGCGGGCAGCGTCCCGTCGGGGCCGCCGACCGTCACGTCGACCAGGCCGACCGGGTCCTCCGCGTAGGCGATCGTGCACACCAGCTGCCGGACGGCCGCCTCCGTCAGCTCCTTGACGGGGAAGGGCGTCTTGAGGTGGAACAGCCGGCGCGCCGAGCCCGACCCGGCCCCGCCGGGGTCCGGCGAGACGTGCGGTCCGCCGGCGGTGTTGGGCGGCAGGGCGGTGGTGATGCCCGCCGCGGCCTCGGACGCCCGGGGGCCGGCGAGGAGCATGGCGAGGACCTTGTCGGTGCCCACCCGCGAGTTCCGCAGCTGCTCTGCGTCGATCTCGTACTCCGGGCCGAACACGTCGGCGGGGACCCGCTCGGCTCCCGATCCGCCCGACCCCGACTCGGGGGTGTCGGCCGGGTGGGGACCGCTGGGGTCGCGGGCCACCGGCATCGACCTGCCGTCGGGGCCGAGGAAGTAGAGCACGATCCGCTGCTCGGGTATCGGTCCGACGATGACGGTCGCGGCCCCGCCCGCCTCGACGACGTCGGTCTTCTGTATGCCGCACCCGGGCAGGGCCGTCAGGGCGAGCAGGGCGGCGACGGCGGCGGCCCCGCGGCGGTACACGGAACCGTCCCCGCGGCGGTTCACAGCGGCATCCGGACCGTGAAGACCGCCCCGCCCTCGGGATGGTTGGCCGCTGTGACGGTGCCTCCGTGGAGCCGTACGTTCTCCTGGGTGATCGCGAGGCCGAGGCCGCTGCCCGCCGAGCGCGTCCGGGCCTGGTCCGCCTTGTAGAAGCGGTCGAAGACGTGCGGCAGGACGTCCGGGTGGATGCCCGGCCCCCGGTCGGCGACCTCCGTCACGAGCCGGTCCCCCTCCGCGTACAGCCGGACCGTCACCGGCGCCCCTCCGTGCCGCAGGGCGTTGCCGACGAGGTTGGCGACGACGACGTCGAAGCGGCGCGGGTCGAGCCGGGCCCTGATCCCCTCGGTGAGGTACGGGACGACCTGTGCCGAGTCGGTCCAGTGCCGGTGCTGAAGGGTCTTGCGGACGCAGTCGGCGGCGTCGACCTCGTCCGTGTGGAGTTCGGCGGCGCGGGCGTCGAAGCGGGAGATCTCCATGAGGTCCTCGACGAGTACGGCGAGCTTGCCGGTTTCGGCGCTGATCAGACGGACGGCGCGGGCGGTGTCGCTGTCGAGGCCCTCGGCGTCCTCGTCGAGGACCTCGGTGACCGCGAGCATCCCGGCGAGCGGGGTGCGGAGTTCGTGCGAGACGTCGGAGGCGAAGCGGCGGGCGCGGGCCTCGGCGTTGCGGAGTTCCGTGACGGAACGTTCCAGCTCGGCGGCGGACTCGTTGAACGTCCGCGCGAGGTCGGCGAGTTCGTCGCTGCCCTTGGCGTGGATACGGGTGTCGAGCCGGCCGCGCCCCATGCTGTGCGCCGCGTGCCGCAGCTCCCGTACGGGGCGGAGCACGCCCCGCGCGGCGATCAGCGCGGGGATGAGGGCGACGGCGAGCGCGGGAAGGGCGCCGTCGCGGGCGGCCGCGACCATGGCCTCCACGTTCGCCTCCTCCTCGTCGAGGGCCATCACCGCGTAGATCACGAGACCGGTGCGCTGCGGCGGTCCCTCGGCCGACCGGGCCAGGAAGACGGCGGGGACGGCCATGGTGAGGTACGGGACGCCGCCCTTGACCACCCGCTGGAAGCTGCCGTGCGGGATGTCCTGGTCGGCGGCGCGGGCCCGCAGCTCCGGGGTGATGACGGTGGAGGTGGGCCGGTCGGTGGAGGAGACGCGGAGGCTGCCGTACTCGGCGTAGACGCGCCAGGGGCGGGGCTTGCCCTGGCGGGCGATCATCAGGAGCGAGGACCGCAGCATGTCCGGGTCGACGGGCAGCGTGGTGTTGAGGGCCTCGACCTGCTCGCGGAAGGCGGAGACGGCGGTGTCCTGGGCCTGCTCCAGGATGGCGTTGCGGGCGGCCCGGTAGGTGAGGGCGGCGGTGGTGCCGCAGCCGACGGCGGCGACGAGCAAGAAGGCGAGGACGAGCCGGGTGCGGAGCCCGAAGGGGTGCGGGCGCAACCGGGGGCTCCGGCCGCCCTTCCGCCGGGACGCGCGGCCGTGTCCCGCGGTCGTCTCGTCCCCGGCGTCCGCCTCCGGGGCCACACAGGCCTTCACAGCGGTCCGAAGCGGTAGCCGAAGCCGCGCAGGGTCTGGATGTAGCGGGGTTCGCCCGGGGTGTCCTCGATCTTGTTCCGCAGCCGGCGGACGCAGGCGTCGACCAGCCGGGCGTCGCCGTGGTAGCTGTGCTCCCAGACGTGTTCGAGGAGCTGCTGCCTGCTGAAGACCTGCTCGGGGGCGGCCGTGAGATGGAGCAGCAGCTTCAGCTCGGAGGGCGCGAGGCCGACGCGTTCCCCCGCCTTGGCGACGGTGAGCCCGGCCCGGTCGATGGCCAGCTCACCGTGGAACTCGACGGCGGACCGGCCGCTGCTCGGCTCCTCGATGCGCCGGAGCACGGCCCGGATCCGGGCCTCGATGACCTCGGTACGGGCGGGCTTGACGATGTAGTCGTCGGCGCCCGCCTCCAGGCCGATGACGACGTCGAAGTCGTCGCCGCGGGCGGTCAGCATGATGATCGGCAGCTGGCTGCTCTCGCGGACGCGGCGGCAGACCTGGACGCCGTTCATGCCGGGCAGCATCAGGTCGAGGAGCAGCAGGTCCGGGCGGAACTCCCCGAGCGCGTCGAGGCCGGCCTCCCCGGTCGCGGCGGTGCGCACCTCGTGCCCGCGGCGCCGGAGCCCGAGCTCGACGCCTTCGCGGACGGAGGGGTCGTCTTCTATCAGCAGCACGCGGGGCATCTGTGGAGTATCCCAAGGTCGACGGGCCCCTCCGGCAGGAGGGGGTGGGGCTCAGGCGCGGCGGGCGAGACCGCGCAGGCGGCCGCTGCCGGCCGCGAGGAGGGACCGCACCTCGGTGAGGCGGAGGGGGCGGGCGAGGACGGCGAAGACGGCGAGGACGGTCAGCGCGCCGACGAGACCGGCGGGCACGGCCCCGGCGGGTTCGGTGAGGTCGGTGACGAGCAGTCCGTAGCCGGCGGCGGGCACGGCTGCGAGCATCAGCCGCACGAGCGCGGAGAGCGAGCCTGCGGGGCCGTCGGGGGCCGTGGCCTCGGGGGCCGCGGCCTGCCGGTCGCCGCCCTTGAGCCGCTTCCCCAGCACGTACGCCGTGAGGCCCCAGCCCGCCCACAGGGCGAGCGAGTAGCCGGCCGCCATGCCGGCGACGGCCCACCGCGTGGGCAGGTACTGGTAGGCGGCGACCGAGAGCGCCGCGTTGAGCCCGGCGATCACCAGATTGAGCAGGAAGGGGGTACGGGTGTCCCGCAGCGCGTAGAAGGCGCGGGTGCACACGTACTGCCCGGAGAGGGCGACGAGGCCGGGCGCGAAGGCCATCAGGATCCAGGACATCGCGCGGATGTCGTCGTCGGTGGTGGCCCCGTACCGGAAGACCACCGTCATCAGCGGTACGGCGAGGGCGAGGAGCGCGCAGGCCGCGGGGACGACGGCCGCCGCGCTGGTCCGCTGCGCGTACGAGACGTCGCGCCGGACGCCGGCGAGGTCCCCGTCGGCGGCCGCGCCGCTCATCCGGGGCAGCAGGGCGGTGACGAGGGAGACGGTGATGATGCCGTGCGGGACGGTCCACAGCAGATAGGCGTTGTTGTACGCGGCGAGGCCGCCGCCGCTCACCGTGCCGCCCGCCGAGGTGGCGAGCAGGGTGGTCACCCAGTACGCGCCCTGGTTGGTAAGGACGAGGAGCACCAGCCAGCCGGCCGAGCGCAGCGGCTGGGCGAGGCCGCTGCCGCGCCAGTCGAAGCGGGGCCGCCAGCGGAAGCGGGCGGCGCGCAGCGAGGGCACGAGGGCGAGGGCCTGGAGCGCGATGCCGGCGGTGGTGCCCCAGCCGAGCAGCGCGGTCTCGCCGGGGGTGAGGGTGCCGCCGTCGCTCACCACGAGGAAGAGGCCGAAGACGGCGACGACGACCACATTGTTGAGGACGGGGGTCCACATCATGGCGCCGAACCGGCCCCGGGCGTTGAGGACCTGGCCGAGGAGGGTGAAGAGCCCGAGGAAGAAGATCTGGGGCAGGCAGGCGCGGGCGAAGGCGACCGTCATCTCCCGCTGGTCGCCCGTGTAGTCGGTGTACGTGTCGACGATCAGGGGCGCGGCGAGGACCGCGACGGCCGTGAGGGCGACGAGGGCGAGCGCGCAGAGGGTGAGCAGCCGGTCGGTGTAGGCGACGCCGCCGTCCTCGTGCTCCTTGGCGGCCTTGACCAGCTCGGGGACGAAGACGGCGTTGAGGGCGCCGCCGAGGAGGAGCATGTAGACGATCGTGGGGACGGAGTTGCCGACCGCGTAGCCGTCGGCGACGGCCGCGGCGCCGAGCGCCGCGGCGACGACGGAGGCACGGACGAAGCCGGTGGCGCGGGAGACCAGCGACCCGGCGGCCATCAGCGCACCGCTGCGCAGCGCGGACGGCCCGGACTTCGCCCGGGGGCGCTCGGCGGTGAGCGTGGCCGTCATCGGCGGGCCATGTACGCCTGAAAGGCGCGGTACAGCGCTTGGTTGGTCGTGCCCTGCATCGGTGTCTCCCACTCCCCCAGCGTCTCGACGACCTGTCCGCCCGTGCCGAGCTTCCAGCGCAGGAGCCCGTGGGCGCGGTCGCCCGGATCGAGGGTGGAGGGTACCCCGCGCAGGTCGTAGACGGCGGCGCCCTGTGCGTGGGCGTCGAGCAGCATGCGCCACTGGAGGGCGTTGGAGGGGCGGACCTCGCGGCGGTGGTCGGCGGAGGCGCCGGTCTGGTACCAGACGCGTCCGCCCACCGTGACCATGGTGTGGGCGGCGAGTATCTCGCCCTCGTGCCGGGCGAGATAGAGCTTCATGCGGCCCGGCTGCTCGGCGTTGAGGACGGCGTACTGGCGCTCGTAGTACGCGAGGGAGCGGCCGAGCCGGAAGCCGTCGCGTTCCTCGGTGATGCGCAGCAGCCGGTAGAACTCGGGGAGGTCGGCGGCGGACCCGACGGTGATCTCGACCCCGGACTTGCGGGCCTTGCGGACGTTGCGCCGCCATTCCTGGTTGAGGCCGGTCCACAGGTCGTCGGAGGTCCGCCCGGTGAGCGGCACCTGGAAGACGTGCCGGGGCTGGGCGTCGGCGCCGTCCTCCGACTCGCCGCCGCAGCGCCGCCAGCCGCGGGCGCGGAGCCGCTCGGCGACGATGGTCCCGAGCGGGTCGACCTCGTCGGCGAGGACGTCGGAGAGCCGGCGGCCGGGGCCGGAGGCGGCCTTGACGGTGGCGGCGTTCCACCGCCGGTAGGCGGGCCCGGGGCCGATCCGTACGGCGAAGGCGCCGGAGGCCCGCAGATGGCCGAGGAGCGGGGCGAGCCATCCGTCGACGTCGGGATCGGCCCAGTCGGCGACGGGCCCCTCGGGAAGGTAGGCGAAGTACTTCCGCGTACCGGGGAAGGGTCGCAGGAGCACCAGGGCGACACCGGTCAGCGCACCGGACTCCGGCCCCCAGCCGACGAGTTGGTGCTGCCAGCCGTCCTTCACCTGCGCCCAGGAGGGGACTTGGAGGAAGCTGGGCCCGTCCGCGCCGGAGCGGGACGCGAGGAAGGCACGGTATACCTCGGGGGACACGGGACCGAGCCGCAGGGCACGGCGCTCAGCGGGTGCGGCCGTCACGAGCAGGGCTGACACAACGGAGCCTCCTTGTTCCGCCCCTCGGTGGTGGGGCGCACAGCAGGCTCACAGCCGAATTCGACGGACGCGCGCGGCGAATGTGACCGGACGATGACCGTTCCGTCGCAGGCCTGGTCACATGGGGCCTCAAGTCCCCGCGAGGCGCCCGGAGCGACCTACAGTCCGGAACATCCCACCCGTTCCTCACCCTTGCGGAGGTCTTCCGTGCTGCGAATACGCACACCCCGTCCCGTTCTCGCGGCAGTAGCGCTGAGCGTCTCCCTCACGGCCTGTACGGCGCAGGCGGCGAGCGGCCCCACGGAGGACAAGGCTCCCGCGTCGAAGACCTCGCCGGCGAAGGTGACCGTCGTGGACCCGGCGGCCGGCCGGCCGGTGACGGTGACCGCCACGGGCGGCACGATCGCCTCGGTCAAGGTCGTGGACGCGGACGGCGGGGCCCTCACCGGCCGGCCGGGCGCGGGCGGGGCGCGGTGGGTGTCGGACCGGAAGGCGGTGCCGGGGACCACGTACACGGTGGAGGTCACCTCCCGTACGGCCGACGGCAAGGAGTCGAAGAGCACGTCGACCTTCGACACGGCCGAGGCGGACAAGGTCAACAAGCTGACCCTCGCCCCCGGCAAGAACACCACCGTCGGCATCGCCCACCCCCTCTCGATCGTCTTCGACCTCCCGGTGACGCGGAAGGCGGACGTGGAGAAGCAGCTCAAGGTGACCACCTCGAACTCCACCGAGGGTTCCTGGGGCTGGGTCAAGGACTACTCGGGCCGGGACAGGGCGGACTGGCGCCCCCGGGAGTACTGGAAGCCCGGCACCAGGATCACCCTGGAAGCGGACCTGAACGGCACGGACTCCGGCGGCGGCTGGTTCGTACGGGACTACCGCACCGGCTTCACCATCGGCGCCGCGCAGATCGTCAAGGTCGACCTGGACAGCCACGAGCTGACCGTGAAGAGGGACGGCCGCACGGTTCGCACGATCCCGGTCTCCGGCGGCACCCCGGGCGGCGACAAGCGGTCCTGGCGGGGCACGGCCGTGCTGATGGCGAAGGAGGGCACCATCAACATGAACTCCGAGACGGTCGGGCTCGGGGACGCCTATGACAAGGATGTCGACTACTCGATGCGGCTGACCTGGTCGGGCATGTACGCGCACGCGGCCCCGTGGAACGCGGCGTACTTCGGCCGCGCCAACAAGAGCTCGGGCTGCATCGGCATGAGTGACGAGAACGCCGCCTCGTTCTACGCCTCCGTGAACGTCGGCGACCCCTTCGAGATCACCGGCGCGGAGACCAAGGGCACCGTCGCCGAGGGCAACGGCTACGGGGCGTGGAACCTGAGCTGGGAGCAGTGGAAGAAGAAGAGCGCCCTCGCCTGAAGGCTCAGCGCGGGGCCCCGGGGAGCGCCTTGCGCCAGTCCCGCATCTCCCAGACCAGGACCTCCGCACCGGCCGTGGCGACGAGCGTGCGGTTCCCGGCATCGGTGAGCCGGACCGCGTCGCCGGGAGCGAGCTCCTCGCCCGGATCCGTACCGGGCTCCCCGCCGTCGAGCCGGACCGCGCCCCGGACGACATGGACGTACGCGAAGTCGGCGGCCGGTACGGTCACGCTCTCTCCCGCCGCCGGCCGGCGGACCCGCAGCCGCGCGTCCGCCTGGGGGAGCTCGTACGGGACACCGTCCCCGAGCCCCCGCACCACCTCGTAGGAGGGCTCCCCGCCGGGCGACAGCGGCGCCAGCCACATCTGCACGAAGACGAGCGGCACGCCGGCGTCGTTGCGCTCGACGTGCCGGACGCCCCCGGCGGAGCCGAGCCGCTGGAGGTCGCCGGGCCGGACGACCGTCGTGTGGCCGGCGGTGTCGTGGTGGGTGAGCTCCCCCTCGACGACCCAGGTGACGATCTCGGTGTGACTGTGCGGGTGCTCGTCGAAGCCCGCCCCCGGCGCGAGCCGCTCCTCGTTGCAGGCGAGGACCGCGCCGAAGCGGAGGTTGTCGGGGTCGTAGTGCGGCCCGAAGGACAGGGCGTGCCGGGTCTCGATCCCGGCCGACGGGTCTCCCCCGGGGTACCGCTCACCGGCGCGCTGGATGCGTATCACGCGCCCTACGGTAGTGCGGCCCGCCGAGGCGCACCCGGACCCCCGCCGCGGGCGATACCGCCCCGACCCCGCACACTGCCGTCCCGATAAGGCAGTCTTGTCCCCGTGCCAGAACCCACGAACGCCCCTCACCCGCACGCCGCGACCCTGAAGCGCCTCGAACAGTCCTCCGGGCGGCTCGCCGCCAATGCCATTGCCCGCATGGACGAGACGCTGCCGTGGTACCGGGCGATGCCGCCCGAGAACCGGTCGTGGATCGGCCTGGTCGCCCAGGCCGGTATCGCCGCGTTCACCGAGTGGTTCCGGCACCCGGAGACCCCCCAGGCCATCTCCACGGACGTCTTCGGCACCGCGCCCCGGGAGCTGACCCGCGCGATCACCCTGCGCCAGACCGTCGAGATGGTGCGCACCACCATCGAGGTCATGGAGACGGCGATCGACGAGGTCGCCGCCCCCGGCGACGAGTCCATCCTCCGCGAGGCGCTCCTCGTCTACGCCCGGGAGATCGCCTTCGCGACCGCCCAGGTGTACGCGCAGGCCGCCGAGGCCCGGGGCGCCTGGGACGCGCGCCTGGAATCGCTGGTCGTGAACGCGGTCCTCTCCGGCGAGGCCGACGAGGGCGCCGTCTCCCGCGCGGCGGCCCTCGGCTGGAACTCCCCGGACCATGTGTGCGTGATCCTCGGCACGGCCCCCGACGGCGACAGCGAGCTGACGGTGGAGGCGATCCGCCGGGCCGCCCGCCACGCCAAGCTCCAGGTCCTCACCGGCGTCCTCGGCAACCGCCTGGTCGTCATCGCCGGCGGCAACGACAACCCGCTGGCCGTGGCCAAGGCGCTCATCGGACCGTATGCCGCGGGCCCGGTCGTCGCGGGACCTGTCGTCCCCGACCTCCTCGCCGCGACCCGCTCCGCACAGGCCGCCGCGGCGGGCCTCAAGGCGTGCTCCGCCTGGCAGGACGCCCCCCGCCCCGTACTCGCGGACGATCTTCTGCCGGAGCGCGCCATCGCCTCCGACCCCTCGGCACGCGAGCAGCTGGTGGAGGAGATCTACAGACCGCTGGAAGAAGCGGGCTCGGCGCTCCTGGAAACTCTCAGTGTCTATCTGGAGCAGGCCAGCAGCCTGGAAGGCGCGGCCCGGATGCTCTTCGTCCACCCGAACACCGTGCGCTACCGGCTTCGACGTGTGACCGACGTCACCGGCTGGTCACCCTCCGATGTTCGTTCGGCCTTCACGCTGCGGATCGCCCTCATCCTGGGACGCTTGGCCGACGGAGATCCGCAGTCCTAGACTTTTGTCGAACACCAACAATTCCCCCGACGGTTCTTCGTCCCTGTCCCCACGGGCGCTCGAAGCCGTCCCCAAGAGAGAGTGTGAGGGTGCTCGTACTCGTCGCTCCCGGCCAAGGCGCCCAGACGCCCGGCTTCCTGACCCCCTGGCTCGAACTCCCCGGTGCCGCCGACCGCATCGCGGCGTGGTCCGAGGCCATCGGGCTCGACCTCGCCCACTACGGCACGAAGGCGGACGCGGACGAGATCCGTGACACCGCCGTGGCCCAGCCGCTCCTCGTCGCCGCCGGCCTGCTGTCCGCCGCCGCGCTCGGCGAGGTGTCCCCCGGCGTCGTCGCCGGCCACAGCGTCGGCGAGTTCACCGCCGCCGCGTTCGCGGGCGTCCTCGACGACACCGCCGCGCTGCGTCTCGTACGGACCCGTGGGCTCGCGATGGCCGAGGCCGCCGCGATCACCCCGACCGGTATGTCGGCGCTGCTCGGCGGCGACCCCGAGACGACCGTCGCGCACCTGGAGAAGCTCGGTCTGACCCCGGCCAACGTGAACGGCGCCGGCCAGATCGTCGCCGCCGGCACCATGGAGCAGCTGGCCGCCCTGGAGGCGGACAAGCCCGAGGGTGTCCGCCGGGTCGTCGCGCTCAAGGTCGCCGGCGCGTTCCACACGCACCACATGGCCCCGGCCGTGGCGAAGCTGGAGGAGGCGGCGAAGGAGCTGTCCCCGGCCGCCCCGGCCACCCGCTACGTCTCCAACAAGGACGGCCGGGTCGTCACCGACGGCGCCGAGGTCGTGTCCCGTCTCGTCGGCCAGGTCGCGAACCCGGTCCGCTGGGACCTGTGCATGGAGACCTTCCAGGCCCTCGGCGCGACCGCGCTGATCGAGGTGTGCCCCGGCGGCACGCTCACCGGCATCGCCAAGCGCGCGTTGCCGGGTGTTGCCACGGTGGCGCTCAAGACTCCCGACGACCTGGACGCGGCCCGTACGCTCATCGCTGAGCACGCGGCCGTCTGACAAGGAGTGTCGAGAAGCATGTCGAAGATCAAGCCCAGCAAGGGCGCCCCGTACGCGCGGATCCTCGGTGTCGGCGGCTACCGCCCCACCCGGGTCGTGCCGAACGAGGTGATCCTCGAGAAGATCGACTCGTCCGACGAGTGGATCCGCTCGCGCTCCGGTATCTCCACCCGTCACTGGGCCTCTCCCGAGGAGACCGTCGCCGCCATGTCGGTGGAGGCCTCGGGCAAGGCCATCGCCGACGCCGGGATCACCCCGGAGCAGGTCGGCGCCGTGATCGTCTCCACGGTCTCGCACTTCAAGCAGACCCCGGCCGTCGCCACCGAGATCGCCGACAAGATCGGCGCCGGGAAGCCGGCCGCGTTCGACATCTCCGCCGGCTGCGCGGGCTTCGGCTACGGCCTGACGCTCGCCAAGGGCATGGTCGTCGAGGGCTCCGCCGAGTACGTCCTCGTCATCGGTGTCGAGCGGCTCAGCGACCTGACGGATCTGGAGGACCGCGCGACGGCCTTCCTGTTCGGCGACGGCGCCGGCGCCGTGGTCGTCGGCCCCTCGGACGAGCCGCACATCGGCCCCACCGTCTGGGGTTCCGAGGGCGACAAGTCCGAGACGATCAAGCAGACCGTGCCGTGGAACGAGTTCCACGTCGGCGATGTCACGAACCTGCCGCTCAACGAGCAGGGCGAGATCAAGTTCCCCGCCATCACGCAGGAGGGTCAGGCGGTCTTCCGCTGGGCCGTCTTCGAGATGGCGAAGGTCGCCCAGCAGGCCCTGGACGCCGCCGGTATCTCGGCGGACGACCTGGACGTCTTCATCCCGCACCAGGCGAACATGCGGATCATCGACTCGATGGTGAAGACACTCAAGCTGCCGGAGCACGTCACGGTCGCCCGGGACATCGAGACCACCGGCAACACGTCGGCCGCCTCGATTCCGCTCGCCATGGAACGTCTCCTGGAGACCGGCAAGGCGAAGAGCGGCGACACCGCGCTCATCATCGGTTTCGGGGCGGGTCTCGTCTTCGCCGCGACGGTCGTTACCCTCCCCTAGGCACTCCGGATCATCCGGAAGCCCCCTTACCCAAGCAATCACAAGAAGGAGCGCCACCATGGCCGCCACCCAGGACCAGATCGTCGAAGGCCTCGCCGAGATCGTCAACGAGATCGCCGGCATCCCGGTCGAGGACGTCGAGCTGGGCAAGTCGTTCACCGACGACCTGGACGTCGACTCGCTCTCCATGGTCGAGGTCGTCGTCGCCGCCGAAGAGCGCTTCGACGTCAAGATCCCGGACGAGGACGTCAAGAACCTCAAGACGGTCGGCGACGCTGCCGACTACATCCTGAAGCACCAGGCCTGATTCGGCCCTCGCTGACTCGGTCCGCCAC
Source organism: Streptomyces sp. NPDC017246 (assembly GCF_044331325.1). Classification (NCBI taxonomy): domain Bacteria; kingdom Bacillati; phylum Actinomycetota; class Actinomycetes; order Kitasatosporales; family Streptomycetaceae; genus Streptomyces; species Streptomyces sp. NPDC017246. Next base: position 187,592 of record NZ_JBIRMW010000001.1, read on the forward strand.
CCGGCGGTGGCGCCGTATTCCGACCATCACACACATGGAGAACGAATTCCTGTGAGCTCGACCAATCGCACCGTGGTCGTCACCGGTATCGGCGCAACCACACCGCTGGGTGGCGACTCCGCGTCGACCTGGGAAGGTCTTCTCGCGGGGCGCTCCGGCGTCAGGCCCCTGGAGGGCGAGCGCTTCGCCGAACTGCCCGTCAAGATCGCCGCGACGGCCGCCGTCGACCCCGGTGACGTCCTGCCCCGCCCGCTCGCCCGCAAGCTGGACCGCTCGGCGCAGTTCGCGCTGATCGCGGCCCGTGAGGCCTGGGCCGACGCGGGCTACACCGCCCCCGCCGGCGAGGACGAGAAGATCGTGCCCGAGCGGCTCGGTTCCGTCATCGCCTCCGGCATCGGCGGTGTCACCACCCTGCTCGACCAGTACGACGTGCTGAAGGAGAAGGGCGTCCGCCGCGTCTCCCCGCACACCGTGCCCATGCTCATGCCGAACAGCCCCTCCGCCAACGTGGGCCTGGAGGTGAACGCCCGGGCGGGCGTCCACACCCCGGTCTCCGCCTGTGCGTCGGGCGCCGAGGCGATCGGCTACGCCGTCGAGATGATCCGTACCGGCCGTGCCGACGTGGTCGTCGCCGGCGGTACCGAGGCCGCGATCCACCCGCTGCCGATCGCCGCCTTCGCCAACATGATGGCGATGTCCAAGAGCAACGACGAGCCGACGAAGGCCTCGCGTCCCTACGACACCGGCCGCGACGGATTCGTCCTCGGCGAGGGCGCGGGCGTCGTGATCCTGGAGTCCGAGGAGCACGCGAAGGCGCGCGGCGCGCGCGTCTACTGCGAGGTCCTCGGCCAGGGCCTGTCGGCCGACAGCCACCACATCGCGCAGCCCGAGCCGACCGGCCGGGGCATCGCCGCCGCGATGCAGAACCTGCTCGACGCGACGGACCTCAAGCCGTCCGAGGTCGTCCACCTCAACGCGCACGCCACGTCGACGCCGCAGGGTGACGTCGCCGAGATCAAGGCGCTGCGGAAGGTCCTGGGCGACGACCTGGACCACGTCGCGATCTCCGCGACGAAGTCGATGACCGGTCACCTCCTCGGTGGCGCGGGCGGCATCGAGACCGTCGCGACGGTCCTGGCGCTCCACCACCGCCTGGCCCCGCCGACGATCAACGTCGACGAGCTGGACCCGGACGTCGACGCGGACATCGTCCGCGACGAGCCCCGCGCACTCCCGCAGGGCACGATCGCCGCGATCAACAACTCGTTCGGCTTCGGCGGCCACAACGTGGTCCTGGCGTTCCGCACGGTCTGACCTCGCGCCTGGCGCATGACGGAGGCCCACCCCTTCCCGGGGGTGGGCCTCCGCCGTGTTCCGGCGGATCAGCGCAGGGCGAAGACCGACGGTTCCGCCTCCATCAGGAGGTGGTTGACGACGATGTGCCCGCCGTCGGGGGCGACGACGAGTTCCGGTTCGATGGAGAGTCGCGCCCCGGGGTCCCCCGGGGCGATCACCGTCCCCGCCCTGCCCGTGGCGGGGTCGAGGAGTACGACCCTCGCTCCGGCATGTCCCTCCAGGACCGCTATGCGGCCGTCCGGCTCGGTCGCCACTGCCGCCGTCTGCTCCTCGGAGACGTACGCCCAGGCCTTCCGGCCGTCCGTGAGGGAGTACGCGACGACCCGGTCGGGCACCATGTCCCGCTCGGCGGTCGTGATCAGGCGTCCGTCGCGGACGACGATCCGGGCGGTGCGCCCGTCGCCCGCGTCCCCCGGGGCGGTCAGCTGCCCTTCGGGGCCGGCGAACGGGATCGTCACCGTCGGCGTGCCCGTGTCGTCGAATCCCAGGAAGGCACGGGTGCCGCGCTTGTCGTCCTCGTGCACGGCGACGACGACCGGGGAGACCGAGACCACCGCCGCGTAGGCCCGGGACTCGACGGGCAGCTCCCTGAGCCACCGCTGTGCGCCGGTACGGGTGTCCAGGACGACGAGCCGGGCGCCCTTGCCGCACTGTTCGACGACGAGGGTACGGGTGGCGTCCGCGTCCACCGCCCGCACCCGGCATCCCTTCGCCGACGGCCGCTGCCAGCGCTGGTCGCCGGTCTCGGAGGACCGGCCCCGTACGGCGCCGTCCTCGGCGGTGACGGCGGTGCCGCCGCCGACGGCGGCGCCCCGAGGGAGGAGGCCCGTGCCGGTGAGGGTCCTGCGCCACATGACCCTGCCGTCGGAGACGCGGACGGCGAGGAGTTCGGCGCAGGACTTCTCGTGCCGGCCGTGGGCGATCAGGCCGATGCCCCGTTCGGTGTCGGAGGACATGCCGCAGAGGGCGTGGCGGGTCGGCGCGGAGACGTTCCAGCGGGCGGCGCCGGTCGCGGAGTCGTACGCGAAGAGTCCGTCGAGCCGCCCCTGGGCGACGGCGTCGCCGAGCGCCCAGGCACCGACGCCCTCGTCGTACCGCGCGCCGACGGGCGGGACGGACCAGGCGATCGCGGCCTTCCGCGGGGTCGTCGACGCGGAGGCGGTCGCGGCGGGTCTCCCCGAGGACCGGTTCTCGTCGTCATCGTCGTCACCCGCCGCCGCCAGGCCCCACGTCCCGGCCGCGGCGAGCGCCAGCAGCCAGACGACTCCGGCGACCAGCGCCGGGGATCGGGCGGGGGCGGGACTTCCGTCGGCCTTGGCGAGCTCCGGGCCCGGCGCCGCGTCCCGCGGTTCCGCGTCCGTACGGCGGCTCCGTCGGCCCACCAGCAGCCCCGTGCCCACCGCCGCCAGGGCCAGCGCGCCTCCCAGCGCCGTCCAGCCCTTCGGCCAGGAACCGGCGACGACCCCCGCCCCCAGGAAGACCGCCGCCGCGCCGAACGCGGCGCCCGACAGCAGTACGGCGGCCGTGACCGGCGCCGTGCGTTCACGCGTCACTTCTCTCCCACCCGGCGCACCCCCTGCGCGCCCGGGCGGAATCTACCCGCGTCAGACGACCTGGTGCAGCCATCGGACGGGGGCGCCCTCACCCGCGTACCGGAAGGGCTCCAGCTCGTCGTCCCAGGGCTTTCCGAGCAGCTTGGCGATCTCGGCCTCCAGCTGGGTCTCGCCCTGCGCGGAGCGCGCGAGGGCGGCCCTCAGCCGGTCCTCGGGGACGAGGATGTCCCCGTGCATGCCGGTGACGGCGTGGAAGATGCCCAGGTCGGGGGTGGCGCTGTAGCGCTCGCCCTCGGCGGTGGGACAGGGCTCCGCGGTGACCTCGAAGCGGAGCATCTGCCAGCCGCGCAGGGCGGAGGCGAGTTCGGAGGCGGTGCCGGTGCGGCCCTGCCAGGAGAACTCGGCTCTCCAGGTGCCGGGGGACGCCGGCTGGCGGATCCAGTCGAGCTGGACCCTCGCACCGAGGACACCCGCGACCGCCCATTCGACGTGCGGGCACAGCGCGCGCGGTGCGGAGTGTACGTACAGGACTCCACGTGTCGTCACCGGGACCTCCAGTGTGGGACGAGGTTCGCCTTTCCCAGCGGCCTCAGTAAACATCATCAGGAGCAATACATGGCAAACCCTCAAAAAGGGGACAGCATGTGACGTGATGTAATTTACCGGAGCCGGTCGGCAAAGGTGCCTCTGGTTCGACGGGGGAAAAGCTACCGTGCCGCACCGTCATCGGTGTGACGTACGGTCGGTCCGGGGGCCGGTGAACACGAAGCTTTCACCCGCCAGGACGCCGAAGGAGGGGCCGAGGATGCGCGGCCGACGCCGATTTCGTACCGCTGTCGCCACCGCGACGGCGGCGCTGCTGTGTGCGGGGGCACTGTCCGGCTGCACCGCCGGGGAGCCCTCGGCGACGTCGTCCTCGGCGAGACCGGCCCAGAAGCCGGCCCCGAAGCCGAAGCCGGGCCCGACGTCCCTGTGGGACGTCTCCCCCGCCTCCGTCGCCGCCGTCGGCGACTCCGTCACCCGCGCCTTCGACGCCTGTTCGGTCCTCGCCGACTGTCCCGAGGTGTCCTGGGCGACCGGCACGGACACCGCGGTGAACAGCCTCGCGCTGCGCCTCCTCGGCCCGGAGAAGGTGGCCGGCCGCAGCTGGAACCTGGCCAGGACGGGGGCGCGGATGGCCGAGCTCCCGGAGCAGATGGCCGGGGCGGCGGCCGAACGGCCCGAGCTGGTCACGGTGATGATGGGCGCGAACGACGCCTGCCGGCCCACCCCGGCCCTGATGACACCGGTCGACGACTTCCGGACGTCCTTCGAGACGGCGCTCGCCCGGCTGCGCGAGGGCGCCCCGAAGGCACAGGTGTACGTGGCGAGCGTGCCGTCCCTGATGCACCTGTGGTCGACCGGGCGGCTCAGCCCGACGGGGCTCGAGGTGTGGAAGCTGGGGATCTGCGGATCGATGCTGGCGGACGCGGAGGACCTCGGCGCCGCGGCGGAACGGCGGCGCGCCGAGGTGCAGGGCCGGGTGGTGGCGTACAACCGGGTGCTCTCCGAGGTGTGCGCGAAGGACGAGCGCTGCCGGTACGACGAAGGGGCCGTCTTCGGTTTCCGCTTCGACGGCGGGCAGTTGAGCCCCTGGGACTGGTTCCATCCGAGCAGGGACGGCCAGGCGCGGCTCGCGGAGCTCGCGTACCGGCGGATCACGAAGGAGTGAAGGGACCCCGGGGCGGTTGTCAGGTGCCGCCCCGGGGCCGGTCGTGAGGGTCCTCGCGGACCTCAGATCTCCAGGGTGGCACTCAGCCGGACGTCGGCGAGGGAGTGGGCGGCCCGCACCTCGTAGCCGCCGGGGACGAGGGTCCAGTCGTTCTTCGCCTCGTCCCAGATCTCGAAGGCGCGGCGGGGCAGCGCGATCTCGGTCTCGACGCTCTCGCCGGGTCCGGCCTCGACGCTCGCGAAGCCGGCCAGCAGGCGTTCGGGGCGGTCGGGACCACCGGTCCGGGGTGCGAGGTAGAGCTGGACGGTCTCGCGGCCGGGCCGGTCGCCGGTGTTGGTGATCCGGACCTTCGCCGAGTCCGGGGTGACGTCCAGGGAGTCGTACGACCAGGTCGTGTAGCCGAGGCCGTGGCCGAAGGCGTACGCGGGCTCCGCCCCGGTCCGGTCCCAGGCGCGGTAGCCGATGTGGATCCCCTCGCTGTAGGCGAGTTCGCCCTCGACCGGGGTGACGTCGGTGACGGGGACGTCGGCGAGGGCGACGGGCCAGGTGGTGGGGAGCCGGCCGCCGGGCTCCTCGGCGCCGGTGAGGACGTCGGCGAGGGCGGCGCCGCCCTCCTGGCCGGGGAACCAGCCGAGCAGGATCGCGGCCACCTCCTCGCGCCAGGGCAGTTCGACCGGGGAGCCGGCGTTGACCACGACGACGGTGTTCGGGTTGGCGGCGGCCACCGCCCGTACGAGCTCGTCCTGGCGGCCCGGGAGGGCGAGGTCCTTGCGGTCGAAGCCCTCGGACTCGACGCGCTCGGTGGTGGCGACGACCACGACGGCGGTGTCGGCGGCGCGGGCCGCCTCGACGGCCTCGGCGATCAGTTCGTCGGGGTCACGGCGCGGACCGAGGTGGACGAAGGAGAACATGACGGCCGGCAGCGGGGCCGCGAACTCCTTGTCCAGGGTGTGCAGCAGGGACACCTCGACGGTCTCGCCGGCGGTGAGCCCGACCTTGGCCCGCTCGACCGGGGAGCCGAAGAACGCCTCGAAGGGGTCGCTCTCGGGGCCCATCGTCTGGACGCCCTCGAAGACGGTCTCGCCGCCGACGGCGAGGGTGTAGGCGCCGAGGCCGCGGGTGCCGAAGGAGTGCTCTCCGGACTCGCGCGGGGTGAAGGTGCCGATGACCTCGATGGAGGCGAGGGCCTCGTGGGTGACGCCGGCCGGGAGGTCGTCGCCGATCCACTGGACCTGCCCGTTGGGCAGGGAGCCTTCGCCGAGGAGCCGGCCCCCGGCGTCGCGGCAGCGGGCGCGGAGGGTGAACCCCTGGTCGGCGGGTGCGAGTTCGTCACTGGGGTCGGCGCCGACGGTGAAGGTCAGCGCCCCGGCGGGGAGGGCGGCGGTGAGGCCGTCGAGCGGGGAGACGACGTGGTCGGGGAAGACCTGGGCGGAGCCGCCGCCGAGGACGCGGGCGTCGCGGGCGGCGGCGCCGGAGAGGGCGACGGTTCCGGGGCGCAGCGGGAGGGCCGCGTTCTCGTTGCGTACGAGGACGAAGCCGCGGCGGGCGATCTCGCGGGCGAGGGCGTCCCCGTCGATGGGGGCGGGGTGTTCGGTGACGACCGGCGGGGCGCCTTCGAGGACGCCGACGCGGGCGGCGAGCCGCAGGACGTTGCGTACCGCCGCGTCGACGGCGGACTCCTCGACCTCGCCGGAACGGACGGCGGCGGCGAGGGCCTCGCCGTAGACGGTGACGGGGCCGGGCATGGCGATGTCGAGGCCGCCCTCGATGTCGCCGGTGGTGGAGCGGGCGGCCATCCAGTCGGAGACGTTGGCGCCGTCGAAGCCCCACTCGCCGCGCAGGACCTCGTTGACCAGGTGGTGGTGCTCGGTCATCGTCACGCCGTTGACCTGGTTGTAGGCGGTCATGATGCCCCAGGGGCGGGCGTTTCTGACGATGGCCTCGAAGGGGGCGAGGTAGAGCTCGCGGAGCGGGCGGGGGGCGATCCTGTTGTCGACGGTGAAGCGGTCGGTCTCGGCGTCGTTGGCGACGAAGTGCTTGACGGTGGTGCCGACGCCGCCGTCCTGGACGCCCTGGACGTAGCCGGTGCCGATCTCGCCGGTGAGGTACGGGTCCTCGCTGTAGGCCTCGAAGTGGCGGCCGCCGAGCGGGGTGCGGTGCAGGTTGACGGTGGGCGCGAGCACGACGTGGACGCCCTTGCGGCGGGCCTCCTGCGCGAGGAGGCGGCCGGCGCGGCGGGCGAGGGCGGGGTCCCAGGCCGCAGCGAGCGCGGTCGGGGACGGCAGGGCGACGGACGGGTCGTCGGCGGTCCAGCGGACACCGCGGACGCCGACGGGGCCGTCGGACATGACCAGGGACTTCAGGCCGATCTCGGGCAGGGCGGGCAGGGACCACATGTCCTGGCCGCCGAGCAGCCGGGTCTTGGCGTCCAGGTCGAGCTTGGCGAGCGCCGCCTCGACGGCCTCTTCCCGTGCCGTGTCCTGCGCCGCCCGTGCCGTGTCCGCACCGGTCTCCGTCATGGCCGTACCTCCTCGTTGACGTACTGGTGACCCCGATGCGCCCATCGTGCACCCACCTACCTGTAGATCGGTAGGTGATGTTACCTGTTTGTTATTTTTAGGGAGGGGGTACGGTCCTGTCGGACGTTGACGAGCGGAAGACGACCGGGAAGGGGCCACGGCGATGGTGCGGGCCAGGAGCGAGGAGCGGCGTGCGGACATCCTCCGCGCCGCCCTCGAAGTGATCGCCGAGCGCGGCTACCGGGGCGCCACCCTCGGCTCCGTCGCCGAACGGGTCGGTCTCACCCAGCAGGGGCTGCTGCACTACTTCCCCACCAAGGAGGCGCTGCTCGTCGCCGTACTGGAGGAACGCGACCGCTGGGACACCAGCGGCGGCCGGGACCGCGAGGGCTGGCGGCTCGACCTGCTGGAGTCCCTCGTCGAGTACAACGCGATGCGGCCCGGCATCGTGCAGACCTTCTCCGCGCTGCTCGGCGAGAGCGTGACGGACGAGCACCCGGCGCGCGCCTTCTTCACCGACCGGTACGCGCAGGTGCGGGCGAACATGGCGCAGGTGCTGCGCCTGGAGTTCGGCGACCGGCTGCCCGGCGGGCTCAGCCCGGAGCGGGCGGCACCGCTGCTGACGGCGGTGATGGACGGACTCCAGTACCAGTGGCTCCTGGACCCCGCGGCGGTGGACATGCCGGCCGCCTTCCGCGACTTCCTGCACCTGCTGCACGGGGGCGAGGGCCGGAGCTAGCGGGCGAGGGCCGGAACCGACGGGCGACGCTAGCGGGCGACGGCCGCGAGGTCCTCGCCGAGCAGCGCCTCGTCCCCGGTCAGGACCGCGTGGACAGCCCCCAGGACGGGGAGTTCCGCCGTCGCGGTCGCCAGGGCGACGTCCTTCGCCGCGAGGGCGACCGGGAAGTGCGAGCCGGTGGCGGTGGCGCGGGCGACGGCTCCGGAGAGGGGCCCTTCGGCGAGGGCCCGCAGGGCGAGTTCGCGGGGCAGCCCGAGGGCGCCGGCGAGCGCGAGGCTCTCCCCGATCAGGGCGACCCCGCCGATGACGGCGTTGATGAGGACCAGCTTGAGGGCCGCGCCGGTGCCGGGGCCGCCGCACGGGGTGACCGTGCCGAGCCGGTCGAGGACGGCGGCGACGGGGGCCGTGTCGCCGCCCGCGAGGATCAGCAGTTCGCCCGCGGCGGCCCGGTCCACGCTGCCCATGACGGGCGCGTCGATCAGGACGACCCCCTCGGGGAGCCGGGCGGTCAGGGTCCGGACGGCGTCGGGGCCGATCGTCGAGGTGTCGATCCAGTGCGTGCCCGGCCGCAGGGCCGGGAGGAGCGCGTCCGCGACGGCGAGGGCGGCGGCCGGGTCCGCCAGCATGGTGACGACGACGTCGGCGTCGCGAACGGCGTCGGCGGGGGTCGCGGCGCGCACGGCGCCGGCGGCGACCAGGGTGTCGGCCTTGCCGGCCGTACGGTTCCACACGGTCAACGGGTGTCCCGCGTCGAGGAGTCGACGGGCCATGGGGAGCCCCATGGAGCCGAGGCCGAGGAAGGCGATCTTCTGCTGCGTACTGTCCATGGGGACGACGCTAGGCGCGGCCCTCCCATGCGACAAGCGAATGTCTAGCATGGCTCCCATGCCCCATGGTCATGCCTTGTACGAGGTCTTCCTCGCCGTCGCCCGCGAGGGGTCCTTCACCGCCGCCGCCCGCGTCCTCGGCTACACCCAGTCCGCCGTCTCCCGCCAGGTACAGGCCCTGGAGGACGAGACGGGCGCGGTGTTGTTCGAGCGGCTGCCGCGCGGGGTGCGCCCGACCGAGGCGGGCCGGGTGCTGCTGCCGCACGCCGAGGCCGTACGGGACCGGCTGGTCGCGGCCCGGGCCGAACTGGAGGCGCTGCGCACCCTGGAGGGCGGGCTGCTCCGGCTCGGCTCGTTCTCCAGCGCCAACGCCGCGCTCGTCCCCTGCGCGCAGGCCGCGTTCCGCACCCGGCATCCGGGCGTGACCGTCACCCGCGCCGAGGGTCCTTCGGTGAAGCATCTCGGGCAGCTCGCCGCGGGTGAGCAGGACCTCGCGGTGGTCGCTCCGGCCCACGGCGCTCCCCCTCCGGAGGGCGTGACGCTCCATCATCTCCTGGACGAGCCGATGCTGGTGGCCCTGGAGCGCGGGCACCCGCACGCGCGGCGGCGGGCGGTACGGCTCGCCGAGCTCGCCGGCGAGGAGTGGATCGTCGGTTCCGAGCGCCTGGAGGACACCCTCTTCCGGCCGGCCGTCGCCGCCGGGTTCCGGCCGCGCACCGGGCTGCTCGCGCACGACTGGATCGCGAAGCTCGGCGCCGTGTCGGCCGGTCTCGGCATCACGCTGGTACCGGCGCTGGCGGCGGCGTCCGTCCCCCGGGAGGTCACGCTCGTCACGATCCACCCGGACGACGTCCCGTACCGGCGGATCTGCGCGGCGACCCCGCCGATCCCGACCGCGGCGGCGACCGCGTTCCTCCGGCTGCTGCGGGAGACGGCGGAGACGATGCGGGAGTCCCGGGGATTCCCGGCCGGTGCGCGGGCGGAAGGGGCCGACGGGCGGGTGGAGACCGGGGACGGGCGGGTGGAGACCGGGGACGGGCGGGCGGGATGATGGGCGCATGATCGTCGCAGCCACGCAGTTCGCCCCGGTCGCCGGGGACATCGCCGCCAATGTGCGGACCGTCGCCGGCCTGATCAGGGCCGCCGGGGCCGAGGGCGCCCGTGTGGTCGTCTTCGCCGAGCTCTGCCTCAGCGGGTACGAGCCCTCCCTGATCCGGGACACCCCCGCGCTGGCCCTCACCGAGGACGACCCCCGGCTCGAACCGGTGCGGGAGGCCTGCCGCGCGGTCTCGGCGGCGGCCGTCGTCAACGGGCCGGTGCGGACGGCGGACGGCCGGCCCGCGGTCGCCTCGCTGGTGATCGGCCCGGACGGTGCGCTCCTCGCCCGCTACGACAAGCAGCACCTGTACGGGATCGAGAAGGAGGTGTTCGCGCCGGGCACGGCGGACGGGCGGTTCGCGCTCGACGGGGTCCGGTTCGCGACGGCCACCTGCTACGACAACCGCTTCCCCGAACTGGCCGAGCGCGCGGCGGCCGACGACTGCGCGGTGTATCTGGCGAGTTCGGTGCTCGCCGCCGACAACGACTCGTTCGAGAAGGTGTATCCGGTACGGGCCCGGGACTTCGGGCTGTACGTGGTGCTCGGCAATGTCCTCGGGGCCAACGAGGACGGTGTGGGCTGCGGCGCCGCCGGGGCCTGGGGCCCGGACGGCGAGCGGATCGCGGACGCGGGCGGGACGGAACCGGGGTTCGTCCTCGCCGAGGTCGGCCGAGCGGGGTGATCCGCCGGACGTGGAAGAGCCGGGCGGCCGAGGGACATTCGGCTGCCCGGCTCCGGGGGAGCCGTCACGGAACCCCCGGTCCATGACGGCGCCCCGGCCCCATTACGGGGCGCTCAGGCCCAGCGTGTACGTACCGGAGCCGCTGTACGCGTGGACCACGTACCGGTAGTAGCCCGCGGTGCCGTTGTAGCTGGTGTCCTCGTCGGCCGTCGCCGTGCCGCCGACCGCCACGTCCACCCAGCCGGACCCGTTCCACTTCTGCAGGTACAGGTCGAAGTCCTTGCCGGCCGGGCCGCGCAGGCAGCCCACGTGGGTGCCCGAGGTCGCCGAGTAGTAGTACGAGCCGTCCGGCTGGACCGCGGTCTGGCCGGAGGTCAGGCTGCCCTGGTAGCTGTGCTCGGTGTTGTCGCAGCCGGTGGGCGGGGTCGTGGTGCCGACCGACAGCTGGTACGTCACGGTGTGCGTGGCGGAGCCCGTACCGGTGACGGTGATCGGGTAGGTGCCGTTGGCCGTGCCCGCCGCGACCTGCACGGTCATCGTGGACGAGGAGCCCGAGGTCACCGAGGTGGGGCTGAAGGAGACGGTGACGCCGCTCGGGGCGCCGCTCGCGGAGAGCTGGACGGTCTGCGCGCTGCCCCCGGTGGTGCTGGTGTTCACCGTGGAGGTGACGGAGGCGCCCGGCTGGACCGAGCCCGAGGACGGGTTCAGGGCGAGCGAGAAGTCCGGGTTGGTGGTGCCGCCGCAGTCGGTCTCACCGGACTGGGCGGGGACGCCGATCGCGCTCCAGGCCGCCTTCACCGCGTTGCACTCGACGCTGCCGTAGGTGTTCTTGGCGCTGGTCAGCGTCGCCCTGCGGGCGGCGAGGTGGTTCCAGGAGGAGGTCTTGAGGAGCAGGGCGCCCATGAAGACCTTGCCGGCCTTCTGGATGCCGATGCCGGTCACGGAGGAGGGACCGCCGGAGCATATGGGGCTGCTGGGCTTGCCGCCGCCCGGGTTGGAGCCCTCGGCGAGCAGGTAGAACCAGTGGTTCTGCGGTCCCGCGGCCGCGTGGACCTCGGTGCCCGAGCTCAACTGGGGGTAACAGTTGGGGTCGTTGCCGACGAGCGAGGGGTTGTACATGTTCCGGATCGGCTTGCCGTCGCCGAAGAAGTTGACCTTCTCGCCGACCGTGTAGTCCGGGGTGTCGTTCGGGTTGTTGGCGTAGTGCTCGGTGAGCGCGCCGAAGATGTCGCCGGTGGACTCGTTGAGTCCGCCGTTCTCGTTCGAGGAGCCGGAGCTGCCCGGGGTCCGGTCGAAGATCTCGTGGCCGTACTCGTGCGCCACGACGTCGATGCCGGTGAGCTGGTTCGAGCCGGTCTGGGCCCGCCCGTAGGTCGTCTTCGTGCCGTCGTAGTACGCGTTGACCTCGGAGAGTCCGGCGCGGGCCGGGACCATGCCGCCCTGGCCGTTCTGTCCGTTGTAGCCGAACCACTCCTTGAGCATGGAGTGTTCCTTCTGCGCCGCGTACATGATGTCGACGCAGGCGGTCACGAGGTCGTTGGCGCCGCTGTTGCCCCACGGCGAGGAGCCCGTGTAGGCGCTGCCGTTCTGGCCGCCGCACTTGAAGCCGCCGCGGCTGGTGTCGGTCATGGAGCTCGCGGCGGTGTCGATGGTGACGTTGCCGTTGTGGTAGCCGCGGCCGTCGGCGTGCAGGATCTTGTCGGTGGCCTGTGCGACGGAGCCGGTACGGGCGTCGACGTAGGTGTCGAGGGAGCTCGGCGTGTTCTGCGCGGTGCGGCCGACGACCAGGGTGTGCCAGGTCAGTACGGCCTTGCCGCCCTTGAGGAGCACGGTCAGCTCGGGGGTGCTCGCGGACTCCACCGAGGCCAGCTGCCCGCGGGCGGTGGCGAGGGCCGCGGCGGCGGTCACCTTCGCCGTGGTGGAGACCTTGATGGTGGGCGCGGGGGCGCCGGTGACGTCCCTGACCTTGCCGGAGCTGTCGGAGAGGACGACCGCGTCGCCGCCGCCGGCGACGGGGAGACCGCGGTAGGTCCGCTCGTAGGAGGCGTAGTAGAGGCCGTTCGCCCAGGGGGTGACGGACGTCCGGACGAGGTCCTCGTCGGCGCCGTGCCGCAGCTCGTCGAGACCGCTGGCCGCGGCGCCGTCGGCGGCGGCGAGCGCGAGGGACTTGCCGTGGCCCGGGGGTACGGGCTGCACCTGCGGGGCCGCGGTGGCGGTGCCGGCGAGGGCGGTCGCGAGGCTCGCCGAGAGCGCCAGGGCGGCCACGGCCGCGGTGAGTCTGGTGGGGTGCAACGTCTTGCTCCGATCGGGGTGGGCATCGCGGTGGGGGAGACGGATCGTCGCGCCGAGTATGGGCGTGGACATGGCCAGTTCGGGACATCCCATCCGGCATAAGACGCGGGTTATGGTGCGACCGGGCGGTGCTGCGTACGCTGCTGAAATGCAGCTGGAGTTGAGGCATCTAGAGGCCGTCTGCCGGATAGCGGAAGCGGGCAGTCTGGGCCGCGCCGCGGGGCGGCTCGGGGTCTCGCAGCCGGCCCTCTCCGCGCAGCTCCGCCGCATCGAACGGGTCGCGGGCGGGGAGCTCTTCCTCCGCGGCCGGCACGGCGTGGAGCCCACCCCGCTGGGCGAGTTCGTCCTCTCCAAGGCCCGGCTCGTGCTCGGCGAGATGGACGCGCTCTCCGCCGGGGCGCGGGCCGTCGCCCCGCACACCCCGCTGCGCCTCGGCTGCATCCTGCTCGTCCTCGTCGACGGACTGCTCGGGCAGTTGGAGCGGGTCATGGCCGGGCAGGACATCGCGGTGACCGTGGAGCACTCGGCCACGACACTGACCCGGCAGCTCGGCGCGGGACGGTACGACGCCGTGCTGTACGGGGAGGTCAACGATCACGAGGTGGCGCTCCCGGAGGGCACCACGGCGAGGACCCTGGTCCCCAAGGAGCCGTTCTGCGTCCGCCTGTCGGCCGCGCACCCGCTGGCCGGGAAGGAACGGATCGCGCTGGCCGAGCTGGCCGGGGAGTCCTGGATGACGCTGGTGGAGGACGACGACGGCGGGCCCGAGGCGCTGATCGCCGCCTGCGCGAAGGCCGGGTTCACACCCTCGCTGCGGCACCGGGTGGCCGACCGCAAGATGCACTACGACCTGATCGCCGCGGGCCGGGCCATCTCGATGAGCCAGCCCACGGCCCCGTACGCGGAGGGCACCGTACTCCGTCCCCTGGAGGGCGACCCGGTCCTGGGACGGATCCGGCTCGCCTGGAACAGGGCGGCGGTCCCCGCCCCGCACGCGGAGCTGCTCTACCGGGCCGCGGTCCGCGCGTATCTGGCGAACATCGACAACAACGCCTTCTACCGGACGTGGTGGGACGCCCGGCCGGAACTGCACCCGGTCCTCGACGTCCGGGACGACGAGGACCGGGTGCCCCGCCGGGATCAGTCGTAGGAGAGGTCCCCCGCGGCGTAGCGGCAGGTGGTGCCGTCCGGTCCGGTGCCGATCTCCTTGGGCTCCTTACCGGTGTTGTTGCCGGTGAAGCGGGTGCACGGCTTGATCTTCTTCTTGGTGTCGCCGTGGATGCGGATGTTCCGCAGGGTGGCGGTGTCGCCGTAGTTGGCGTTGACGCCGACGACCGACTTTCCGGGCGTGGTGATGTCCACGTCGTTGATCAGGATCGTGCGGGCGTACTGCTTCTTGCAGTTGCCGCAGGAGCGGACCAGCTTGCCGAAGTCGGAGACCTGGAACCTGGTCACGACCAGTTTGCCCGCGCCGTTGAACTGGAAGACCTTGTCGGACGCGCTCCTCGCGCCGCCGCCGTGGACCGCGTACACGGAGGAGGCCGAGGTGCCCTTGAAGGTGGCGGCGTCCTCGCCGACGTTCTCCCACCAGACGTTCTGCAGGGTGCAGCTGCCGAGGCAGTGGACCCCGTCGGCGGCCGGGGAGCCGATGATCACGTTCTTGAGGACCGCGCCGTCCTTGAGGACGAAGACGGGCTTCTGGTCCTCGTCCTGACCGTCCGAGCCGAGCTCACCGGTCCCGTAGAAGCGCTGGAGCTTGCCGTCGTAGGTGCCGGAGACCTCGATCGACGCGGGGACCGCCTTGCCGCCCTTCGCCTGGGGCCAGGCGGCCACCGCGCTCGCCGCGCCCGCCGGGGCGAGCAGGGTGGTGGTGACGACGGCCGCGCCGGTGATGCCGAGGGCGCTCAGGCCGCCGATGACCGCGCGCCGGCGGCCCGTCTTCCGCTTGTGTGACGTCATGCCGCTTCTCTCTTCAGTGGGGGAGGTGGTGCACCTCCTGGTCGCCACCGGAGGAGAGAAGGTTGCCGCCTTCTTGATCGTTTCCCTCGGAGTCGCCGTCCCGGTCGCCGCCGGCCGTCTCGCCCCGCAGGTCACGGGCCATCAGGGTGGCGCCCGCGACGGCTCCCGGCATCAGGAAGACCGCGACGAAGGGCACCAGGAAGGCGAGGGTCAGCGGAACGCCGAAGCCGAGGACGGCCAGTCGGCGCCCGCGGAGCAGCCCCAGCCGCTCCTTGAGCTCGACACCCCGGCGCTGGAACGCCACGGCCGTCAGCTCCTCGGCGAGGAAGAACCCGGAGACGCAGAAGCCGATCGCGGGAACGACGGTCTGCCCGATCACCGGGATGAAACCGCAGGCGAAGAGGAGGATGCCGTAGAACGCGACCCGCAGCAGGATCCGCAGGCTGTCCCGGGCCGAGATCCACAGCTCGCGCCAGAGCGGAAGCCCGGACTCGGGCACCTCGCCGCCCAGGCTGCGGTCGACCTCCTCGGAGAGCGACTCGTAGAAGGGCTGGCCGACGAGCAGGGTCACGGCGGTGAACGTGATGACCGCGAGGAAGAGACCGAAGGAGAAGACCAGGACCGTCAGGGTGCCGCGGAGGATCCCGAGCCAGGGAGAGGTCCAGTCGTCGGCGAAGGGGGTCACCCAGGAGGCCAGGTCGTCGGCGCCGTAGCCGAGGCCGACGAGCGCGCCCGTGTAGAGCACGAGGGTCACGAGTCCGGGCAACAGCCCGAAACCGAACCACCGCCCGTGCAGACCGACCCACTTCTGGCCCTGTAGCAGGTACTTGAAGCCCACCCCGAGTTCGCGCATGGGAGCCACTTTATCGGTGGCCCCCGGATCACCTCGCGGGCGTCCCACCTGCCGGGTCAGCTCGCGGGGGTCCCTCCCGACGTACGGAAGGAGCCGAGCGCCGCGTCGAGATGGGCCCGTGCCTCGGCGGCCCGCCCCACCGGGGCCGACGCCCACACGTCGTACAGGGTCCCGGCCTGCTCCCAGCAGAGATCGACGGTGCGCCGGGGCCCCTCGGCGGCGGTGAAGCCGTTCCAGGTGAACTCCCAGCGCGCGGCGGGCAGCCCCTTGTGCCGGGTCTCCCCCACCGAGCTGTCGCGATACCCGGGGTTGGTACGCGGCCCGCTCGCGTCGGCGGTACGCATCGCCCCGATCGCCCCGCCGGAGGGAACCGCCCGGATCCTGATCCCGACCCAGACGGCCCCGTCCCCCGTCGTGTAGAAGACCCGCTCGCCGTCGGTCGACCGGGTCGCCCCGGCCGGCACGGCCAGGGTGAAGCCGCGCTCGTCGGCGACGGCCGTGTACCCGGCGGGCAGGGGCCCGAGCGCGGGCGCCGTCGTACGGGTGGGGCCGGCGGGCCCCGCCTCCGCCGCACGCTCGTCACGGACGGCGAGCAGCACGGTGACCGTCACGGCGGCGACACAGCCGGCGACGACCGCGGCGACGAGGGGCAGCGCGAGGCCGGCCCGACGGCGGGCGGGCTCGCCGGGGGCGCCGGATCGGTCCCGTACCGCAGGGTCGCCGACCCGGTCCCGTACGGCAGGGGGGTCGAGATGAGGGGTGTCGAACTCGGAGGCGTCGGGCTCGGGGGCGTTGTACGCGGAGGCATCGCGCTCGGGGTCGTCGCGCTCGGAGGCGTTGATCCGCGGGGTGTCCGCCCGTGCGGCACCGAGCCGGGGAGTGTCGTACACCGGCGTGGGGGACGGCTCACCCGCCCCCGGGCCCGGGGCCGGACCCGGGGGCTCCCCCGCTCCCTCCCCGGCTCCTGTCCCCGCCAGGCACGCGGTGAGCAGCCGGCGGGCCTGCTCGGCGTCCAGCCGCCGCTCCGGGTCGCGATCGAGCAGCCCGCGCACCACGGGCAGCAGGGGCCCGAGCCGCTCGGGCGGCCGGATCTCCCCGTACACGACCGCGTGGAGCACGGCGCCGATCGAGTCCCGGCGGAAGGGCGAGACACCCGTCGCCGCCGCGCACAGCAGCGCGCCGAGCGACCACAGGTCGGCGGCCGGGCCCGCGCCCTCGCCCCGCATGCGCTCCGGGGCGGTGTACTCGGGGGTACCGACGAAGACGCCGGTGCCGCTGAGGGTGGTGGCGCCGGGGAGGCTGGCGATGCCGAAGTCGGTGAGGACCGCCCGGCCGGTGCCCTTCTCCAGGAGGACGTTCGCCGGTTTCACGTCGCGGTGCAGGACCCCGTGGGCATGGGCGGCGGACAGCGCGTCGAGGAGGGCGAGGCCGAGGCGGGCGGTCTCGCGCGGGGACAGGGCGCCGTCGGGGCGGGCGAGACGGTCGGCGAGCGAACCGCCGTCGACCAGCTCCATCACCAGGGCGGGGCGGCCGTCGTGCTCGACGACGTCGTGGACGACGATCACATGGGGGTGGCGGACGCGGGCGACGACCCGGGCCTCACGGAGGGCGCCGGCGGGGTCGGCGTCCGTGTCGAGGGTGAGGGTCTTGACCGCGACCGGGCGGCCGAGGAGTTCGTCGGTG
This sequence comes from Streptomyces sp. NPDC017246, assembly GCF_044331325.1. NCBI lineage: Bacteria > Bacillati > Actinomycetota > Actinomycetes > Kitasatosporales > Streptomycetaceae > Streptomyces > Streptomyces sp. NPDC017246. The sequence continues at coordinate 204,865 of NZ_JBIRMW010000001.1, forward strand.
GCACGCCGGACGACTCCGGTCCCGCCCTGCCCGAGCCGCTCGCCCAGGCGGTAGCGACCGCCGATCAGCCCCTGGTCGGCACGCTCCGACCCGTCGTACGACGTCACTCGACTCCCCCTGTCCGCCGGACAGGGCCATGATGCCGCAGTGGCCCGGAAAGCAGCGAGGACCGCACCCCGGGGAGGGATGCGGTCCTCGTACGGCACGGCCGACGCGCAAGGTGCCGGCGCCGGAACCCGGAACCCGGAACCCGGAACCGAGGGTCGAGAACTCAGGGCTCAGGGCTCAGAACTCACAGCTCGAAGCTCAGACGGCGAGCTCGACCGTGATGTTGCCGCGGGTCGCCTTGGAGTACGGGCAGACCTGGTGGGCCTTCTCGATCAGGCTCTTGGCGGTCTCGACGTCCACGTTCGGGATGGTCGCCGAGATCTTGACGATGATGCCGAAGCCGTCGTCGTTCTTGCCGATGCCGACCTCGGCGGTGACCGTCGAGCCGGAGATGTCGGCGTTCTCGTTCCGGGCGACGACGCCGAGCGCGCCCTGGAAGCAGGCGCTGTAGCCCGCCGCGAAGAGCTGCTCGGGGTTGGTGCCCTCGCCGGAGCCGCCCATGGCCTTGGGCGGGTTCACGACGACGTCGAGCTGACCGTCGTCGGTGGCGACACGGCCGTCACGCCCGTTCTCGGCGGTGGCGACGGCGGTGTAGAGGACGTCGGAGTGCTGGATCGACATGCGAGGTACTTCCTTCATGGGTTCGCCGCGACTCGCGCCCACGATCGCGACGGCTGAGGGAAGACTAACGGGTCACCGAGACGATCATCTTTCCGGTGTTGTCGCCGCGGAGCAGTCCGAGGAAGGCCTCCACGCCGTTCTCGATGCCCTCGACGAAGGTCTCGCGGTGCTTGAGCTCGCCGGAGGCGAGCCAGCCGCCGACCTCCTGCACGAACTGCTGCTGGAGGCCGTAGTGGTCACCGACGAGGACGCCCTGGAGGCGCAGCCGCTTGCCGATGATCATCGCCATGTTGCGCGGGCCGGGGACCGGCTCGGTGTCGTTGTACTGGGCGATCATGCCGCAGATGGTGGCGCGGCCGTGCACGTTGAGCGAGGAGATCGCGGCTTCGAGGTGGTCCCCGCCGACGTTGTCGAAGTAGACGTCGATACCGTCCGGGGCGGCCTCGCGGAGCTGGTCCTTGACCGGGCCGTTCTTGTAGTTGAAGGCGGCGTCGAAGCCGAGCTCCTCGACGAGGAACTTGACCTTCTCGTCGGAGCCGGCCGAGCCGATGACGCGGGAGGCGCCCTTGAGGCGGGCCATCTGGCCGACCTGGCTGCCGACGGCCCCGGCGGCGCCGGAGACGAAGACCGCGTCACCCTCCTTGAAGGAGGCGACGTCGAAGAGGCCCGCGTAGGCGGTGAGGCCGGTCATGCCGAGCACGCCGAGGTACGCGGAGAGGGGGGCGAGCGCCGGGTCGACCTTGGTGGCGTGCTGGGCCGGTACGTCGGCGTACTCGCGCCAGCCGAGGCCGTGCAGGACGTGGTCGCCGACGGCGAAGCCCTCGGCGTTGGAGGCGACGACCTCGCCGACCGCGCCGCCGTCCATGGGGTGGTCGAGCTTGAACGGCGGGATGTAGGACTTCACGTCGTTCATGCGGCCGCGCATGTACGGGTCGACGGAGAAGTGCAGGTTGCGCACCAGGATGCGGCCCTCGGCCGGCTCGGTGACCGGGGTCTCGACGAGCGCGAAGTCCGCGGGGGTGGGCCAGCCGTGCGGACGGGCGACGAGGTGCCACTCACGGCTGGACGCGGGAAGAACGGACATGAGCACGGCCTCCAGAAAAGCTTCGGATCACAAAAGGTTCATCAACTGAAACAACCATGCACCTAGATATTTTATGTTGTCAAGCATCTGGGTAGGATGGAGGGCATGGCCACCTCACACACGGACCCCCTGACCCTCGAAGTCGTCGAGCTGATCGGCACGGTCGTGGCGCGCTACTACGAGGAGTACGAGCAGGCGGCCGCGCAGCACGCGCTGACCGGCGCCCAGGCCCGCGTCCTCGGCCTGCTCTCCCTGGACCCGCTGCCGATGCGGCGCATCGCCCAGAAACTGAAGTGCGAGCCGTCCAACATCACCGGCATCGTCGACCGCCTGGAGGCCCGCGGCCTGGTCGAACGCCGCCCGGACCCGGCGGACCGCCGCGTCAAACTGGCCGCCCCCACGGAAGCGGGCCGCACGACGGCCCGCCGCCTCCGGGAGTCCCTGGACTTCGCCCGCGAACCCCTCGGAGAACTGACCGAGGCGGAGCGGACGCTGCTCAGGGACCTGCTGAAGCGGATGCTGGGCGAGGTCTGACCCGCGACGGACGCCGCACGCGCGCACGGATCCGGCGCGGACGGCGTCGGGATCCTGCCGATCGGCCATGATCCGCCGGACGGGACCTACACGCACCACCAGAGGAAGCGGGTGCAGGTCGGGGTGGGGCTCGGGGTCGGGGTGGGGGCCGTGGTCGAGGGGGTGGGGGCGGTGGGGGTGGCCGTGGGGGACGCGGTCGTGTCGCCGTTCGTGGCGGACGGGGTCGCGGTGGGAGTCGGCGGCTGGGTCGCCGTGGCCGTGGGCGTGGGCGGGTCCTGAGGGTCGTCACCGTTCCCGTCGCCCGTGCCGGGGCCCGTACCCGTACCCGTACCGGATCCTGAGCCCGGGCCCGTCCCCGAGCCTGTTCCCGCGTCCGACGCCTTGCCCGTGCCCTCGCCCCTGCCCGTGTCCGCGCTCACCTGGCGCTGACGGGTCGGGGTGGCCGAGACCGGGGACGGGTCGGTGCCGTCCGGGAGGGCCGTGGTCTCCACCGGCTCCGGGGCCAGCGGGGACTTCGTGACCTCCTGCTCCTCCACCGCCGTGGCGGCGCCCAGCGCCTCCGGCTCCTCAAGGGCCAGGCGCGCCAGGCTCAGCGTCCCGGCCGCGAGCACCAGGCCCAGCGTTCCCACCAGGACCGTACGGCCCCGGCGGCCGCGCGCGCGCCTGCCCTTGCGTGCGGCGGAGCGGCCCCGGTCGGAGCGGCCCCGCGCGGCGACGCGGGCAGCGCGGCGGCCGCCGGTGGCGACGGTGGTCCGGTTCGGCGGTTCGAGGACGTCCAGTTCGTAGACGTGCTCGGCCCCGAGGGCATCGGGCTCGGCGGGATCGGGCCCCGCGGGATCGGCTCCGGCGGGATCGGCCGGCTGCCGGTCCGGGTACGACGACTGGTCCGGGTACGACGGCCGGTCCTGGTACGACGGCTGGTTCTGGTAAGACCGTTGGTCCGGGTACGACGGCTGGACCGGCCGGGCCTGCTGGACGGGTATGTGGGGGGTCTCGTACCGCAGTTCCTCGACGGGAGTCCCGCACCCGGCACAGGCGAGGGCCCCGTTGAGATGCCGCCGACACGCGTGGCAGTAGTCCATGGGGCCCGCAGGCTATGCGGCCGGGTACGGCCACAGGTAGGCGCGGACGTGAGGATTCTGTGAGGAAACCGCAGGTCGGCGGCGGTGCGTCGCGATTCTCCCGCTTCGGTACGTCCTGCCGCACCCCTCGGAACGGGCCCCGGGCGGCTCAGCCCAGCGCGCGCCGCGCCCCGGACGGTCGGACGATGCGAGGAGGACCGCGAAACGCGAAACACCTCGCCCGTGCCAGCACCGCACTCCGGAGGATCCGCCGTGACCGTCAGCCTTGAGCAGCTGCGTCGTTGCCATGTCGCCGTCGACCTGGGTGCCGCCCGCACCCGGGTCTTCGTCAAGGGCGCCGGACTCGTCGTCGACGAGCCGAGCGTCGCCGCCGTCAACACCCGCACCGGAGCGCTGATCGCCGTCGGCGCGCTGGCGGAGAAGATGACCGGCCGCACCCCCGACTACATCCGCGTCGTCCGCCCCGTCTCGGGCGGCACGGTCGTCGACATCGAGATGGCGCAGCGCATGCTCCGTCATCTCCTCGGCGAGAAGCTGCGCCGCCAGCTCCGCCGCAAGCCCCGGCTGCGCGCCGCCGCCTGCACCCCGCACGACAGCGACCCTCTCGCGCAGCGCGCCGCCGTGGAGACCCTCGTCGGTCTCGGGGCCCGCCGGGTCGAGCTGGTCGACACGCTGATCGCGGCCGCCGTCGGCTGCGGACTGCCGGTGGAGCAGCCGACCGCGACCATGATCCTGGTGTGCGGGGCGGCGACCACGCAGGTCGCGGTGCTCTCGCTCGGGTCGATCGTCACGGCGGAGCGGATGCCCGTCGGCGGCGACGCCATCGACCACGCCATCATCCAGCACCTGCGCCACCATCACGAGTTGATGCTGCCGAGCCAGTCGGTGCGCCCGCTCCAACTGGCCCTCAGCGGAAACGGCCTGACGCCCCACGGACCGGCCTGGACCGAGATCCACGGCCGTGACGTCGCCACGGGCCTGGCCCGCTCGGTGACCGTCGACACCGCCGCCGTGCGGGAGGCGATCCACACCCCGCTGACGGCCGTCCTCGACGGCATCGGGAAGGTGCTGCGGGACTGCCCGCCGGACCTGGTGGCCGACCTCGCCGACCGCGGGATCATGATGGTCGGCGGCAGCGCCCTGCTGCCGGGGCTCGACCAGATGCTGCGCGAGGCGACCGGCATGCCGGTCCACATCGCCGAACGACCCGACGTGTGCGCGGTCATGGGCCTCGGCGCGATGCTGGAGGGCAAGGTCCAGCCGATGATCCTCGACCCGCTCGCCGAGCGGGATCCACTCGCCGACGAGGAATGAGCCCCCTCGCTCAGGCCCCGGACACAAGCCGACGAAATCCCACTATTCGTACGACAATGAGACCATGACGATCATGGACGAGGGCAGGGCCGAGGACGCGGACCCGGGCACGGGCGAGGACGCGCCCCGCCTGCCCATGCTGCTCGAAGCCGTCCTCGGCGTCGGCACGGACCTCGAACTCCGCACCACCCTCCAGCACATCGTGGACTCCGCCACCGAGCTCACCGGGGCCCGCTACGGCGCGCTCGGGGTCGTCGACCCCGAGCGCCGCCGCATCACCGAGCTCTTCACCTCCGGCATGACGGACGAGGAGCGGCAGCGCGCCGGCCGTCTCCCCGACGGCCACACCGGACTCCTCGGCGTCCTCGTCCAGGACCCGCAGCCGCTGCGCATCGACGACCTGTCGGCCGACCCCCGCTCGTCCGGGGTCCCCGAGGGACACCCCGAGATGAACACCTTCCTCGGCGTCCCGATCCGGGTCCACACCGAGGTGTTCGGCAATCTGTACCTCGGCGGGAAGCCCGAGGGCGGCTTCACCGACGAGGACCTCTCCCTGCTGCGGGTGCTCGCCTCGCAGGCCGGGATCGCCATCGGCAACGCCCGGCTGTACGAGACGGCCCGGCAGCGAGAACGCTGGATCGACGGCGCGGCCGCGGTGACCACGGCCCTGCTCACCGGCGCGTCCGCCGAGAACGCCCTGACGACCGTCGCCGAGCAGGCCCGTATCCTCGCCGGCGCCTCGGCCGGGGTGGTCCTCCAGCCCACCACGGAGGGCGGGATGGAGATCGTCGCCGCGTCGACCACGGACGACCCCGGCGATCTGGTCGGTACGACGATCGCGCCCGGCTCCCCCGTCCTCGTCCAGCTGCTCGGCGGGGAGCCCGTCTTCGTCGAGGACTCCGCGACCGATCCGCGGATGACCACCCATGTACGGTCCCGTTTCGGCCCGTCGATGATGCTGCCGCTGCAGAGCGGCGGGAAGCTCATCGGCACCCTCGCCCTCCCCCGGCGGCGCGGCGGCCCGCCGTACTCGGCGGTGGACCGGCTCCTCGCCTCGCAGTTCGCCTCGCAGGCCGCGCTCGCGCTGGTCCTCGCGGACGCGCGGCACGACAGGGAGCGGCTGGCGGTGTACGAGGACCGGGACCGGATCGCGCGGGATCTGCACGACCTGGTCGTCCAGCGCCTGTTCGCCACGGAGATGATGCTGGAGTCCACCCGGCGGCGGGCGGCCGGCTCCTCCGAGGAGAACGCGCTGCTGGAGCGGGCGGTGGACGAGCTGGACTCCACGATCCAGGAGGTCCGTACGACCATCTTCGCGCTCCAGCAGCCCCCCGCCGACGCGCCGACCTCGTTCCGGGGCAAGGTACTGCGGGAGACGGGCGGGGCGGCCGGCCTGCTGGGCTTCCAGCCGTCCGTGCACTTCTCCGGGGCCGTCGACACCCTCATCGACGAGGAGACGGCGGCGAAGCTCCTCGCGACACTGCGCGGGGCGCTCGCGGCGGCCCACCGGCGGTCGGGGGTCGGGGCGATCACGGTCGAGGTGTCGGCCGGCGGGGGAGGCGCCCGGCTGCGGGTCGTGGACGACGGCACCCCGCCGACCACGGTGGCCTGGCCGTAAGTCCCGTTCGGCGGACACCCGTACGGAGCAGTCCCGCGCGCCGCGCCCCCCGTCCCGATCTTGACTGGAGACGTGGACACCGAGACCAAGCCCCCGACAGCGGCGGCCTACCGCAACCTGGTGACGGCCACCATCGGCTTCACGCTCACCTTCTGGGCGTGGGACCTGATCGCGCCCCTCGCCAGCTGGTACGGCGACCGGCTCGAACTCAGCTCCTTCGAGCAGTCGCTGCTCGTCGCGATCCCCGTCCTGGTCGGCTCCCTCGGCCGCATCCCGGCCGGCGCGCTGACCGACCGGTACGGCGCGAAGCTGATGTTCCCGCTGGTCTCGGCGCTCACGATCATTCCCGTACTGCTGCTCGTCGTGGTCAAGGACAGCTACGGCCTGATGCTGATCGTCGGCTTCCTCCTCGGCCTCGGCGGCACGACGTTCGCCATCGGCATCCCCCTGGTCAACTCCTGGTTCCCGCCGGAGAAGCGCGGGCTGGCGCTCGGTGTGTTCGGCATGGGCATGGGCGGTGTGGCGCTCTCCGGCTACTTCACCCCGCGCATCGCGAAGCACGGCGAGAACCTGCCGTTCATCGTGGTGGCCGTCGCACTCGCCGTGTACGCGGTGCTCGCCACGTTCCTCATCACCGACCGGCCCGACCGGCCCGTGCCCACCGCCTCCCTGGCGACCCGGCTCGCCGCGGCGGGCCGGCTGCGGGTGACCTGGGAGCTGTCGGCGCTGTACGCGATCGGCTTCGGCGGCATCGTCGCCTTCGGCGTCTACCTGCCCACGTACCTGAAGACCTGGTACGAGCTCGACCCGACGGACGCGGGCACCAAGGCGGCCGGATTCGCCCTGGTCACCGTCGTGTTCCGGCCGATCGGCGGCTGGCTCTCCGACCGGATCCACCCCGCGCTCGTCACGGCCGTGGCACTCGGCGTGGTCGCGCTGCTCGCGATCGTCCAGGCCTTCGATCCGCCGCTGAACCCGGGCGGCACGATCGCGCTGCTCATCATGGCGGCCGGGCTCGGCACCGCGAGCGGTTCCGTCTTCGCCCTGGTCTCCCAGGTCACCCCACAGGCCAAGGTCGGCAGCGTGACCGGCATCGTCGGCGCGATGGGCGGGCTCGGCGGTTTCCTTCCGCCGCTGGTGATGGGCGCGATCTACAGCGCCAAGGGCTCGTACTCGATCGGCTTCATGCTTCTCTCCGACCTCGCGCTCGCGGGCTGTGTGTACGCGTGGGGGCGGATGCGGGGGATCCGTCCGGAGGGCTCGGACCCGGCGCCGGAGCCGGCGACGGTCACGGCGACCCGCCCCTGAGGACCCCGCGCCCGGGCCCACCGCCGTGCGGACCCGCCCACGCCGCCCGCCCGGCTCACCGCCGCGTGCGCACGTGCCCGCCGCCCGCCCTCGCCCACCCCCGTGTGGGCAATCGTCCCGCTGGGGCGGGACGGGTGGGCACACGGGACGGCGCCCTTGGCGGCGCGTCCGCCCCCTGCGCCTGAACCCGCACCAACAAGCGCGACGCACCAGGGATGCGGGTTACGGCACGAAAGCCTGGGCCCGGCAAGGGGCGACGTTCCGTTGTGCCCACCCGTTCCGCCCCAGCGGAACGAATGCCCACAACGAGGTGCGGCGGAGCGACGCCCGACCCGACCAGCCGTCCCGGCCCAGCGGAACAGCTGCCCACAACGAGGTGCGGCGGAGCGACGCCCGACCCGACCAGCCGTCCCGGCCCGGCGGAACGGCTGCCCACAGCGTGGTGGAGCGGAGCGATGGGGCGAGCGCCCGCAGCGCGGGGGGCTTCGTAGCGGCAGAATGCCCTTCGGTAAGCCTCTCCCTCGCAGACCCGAGGAGTACGACCGGTGAGTGCGCTCTTTCCCGCCCTGACGGCCGCGGCCCCCTCCGACCGGATCGCCCTGCGCTGCGGCGCGGACGCCCTGACCTACGGCGAGCTCGCGCGGGCCGCCGGCGCCCTGGCCGGGCGGGTCGGTGGCGCCGGGCGGGTCGCCGTCTGGGCCACGCCGACCGCGCACACGGCCGTCGCTGTGGTCGGGGCGCTGCTCGCGGGTGTGCCCGCCGTACCGGTCAATCCGCGCACGGGTGAGCGGGAGCTGGCGCACATCCTCGACGACAGCAAGGCCACCGCGGTGCTCGCGGGTCCCGAGGACGTGCTGCCCGCCGGGCTCGCGGGGCTCACCCGGATCGACGTGGATCTCACCGCGAGCGGCCCGCCGGTGGCGGAGTCCGCCGACGCCGAGTCCCCCGCGCTGATCGTCTACACCTCCGGCACCACGGGCCCGCCGAAGGGCGTCGTCCTGTCCCGGCGGGCGATCGCCGCCTCGCTCGACGCGCTCGCCGTCGCCTGGTCCTGGACGGCCGACGACGTCCTCGTGCACGCGCTGCCGCTGTTCCATGTCCACGGTCTGATCCTCGGGATCCTGGGGCCGTTGCGGCGGGGCGGCGAGGTCCGGCACCTGGGCGCGTTCTCGGTGGAGGGTGTGGCGCGGGAGCTGGGCGCGGGCGGCGGCACGATGCTGTTCGGCGTACCGACCATGTACCGCCGGCTCGCGGACGCGTTCGACCGGGACGCGGCGCTGGTCCGGGCGCTGGCCGGGGCGCGGCTCCTCGTGTCGGGTTCGGCGGCGCTGCCGGTCCACGACCACGAGCGGATCGCGGCGGCGACGGGCCGGACGGTGGTCGAGCGGTACGGGATGACGGAGACGCTCATGAACACCAGCGTCCTGCCGGGTGCCGGGCCCCGCCCCGGCACCGTCGGGCTGCCGCTCGCGGGTGTGGAACTGCGTCTCGTGGACGAGGACGGCTCGGTCTCGGGGGCGTACGACGGGGAGACCGTCGGCGAGGTGCAGGTGCGCGGCCCGAATCTCTTCTCCGGGTACCTCAACCGGTCCGAGGCGACGGCGGCCGCCTTCGACGGCGACTGGTTCCGCACGGGCGACATGGCGGTCCGGGAGGCGGACGGCGCGGTGCGGCTGGTGGGCCGTAAGGCGACCGACCTGATCAAGAGCGGCGGCTACAAGATCGGGGCGGGCGAGATCGAGAACGCGCTCCTCGACCACCCCGGGGTGCGGGAGGCGGCCGTCACCGGCGAACCCGACCCCGACCTCGGCGAGCGGATCGTCGCCTGGGTGGTGCCCGTGGACGCGGAGAATCCCCCGTCGGCGGCGGAGCTCGCCGACCATGTGGCGGGTCTGCTGGCCCCGCACAAGCGGCCCCGGGTGGTGCGTCACCTGGACGCGCTCCCCCGCAACGACATGGGCAAGGTCCTGAAGAAGGCGCTCGCCGAGGGAAGGTGAGGGAACGGAGCCCGGCCCTCCCACGACAGGGAGGACGGCGCCGGACCCCCTCCCGCGGCGGAGGCAACCGCGCCGGCCCCCTCCCGCGGCAGGCGGAAGGGGGCCCGGCACTCCGTACGGTCGGCTACTTCACGCCCACCGCGCGGATCAGTTCCTGCTTCACCGAGCCGCCGCGGTCGTCGCTCGCCCCGGCCCGCAGCGAGACGGAGCCGGCGCCGGACGGGACGCGCAGCTCGCCGTTCCAGGCGGTGCCGTGCCGGTCCTTCTTGAGGGTGACGCTCTTCCAGGTCCTGCCCTCGTCGTAGGAGACCTCCAGGGTGCCGCCGCCGATGGTGCCGGTGCCGGTGGCGCCCTTCACGTACTCGGCGGAGATCCCGACGGGCAGCCTGCTTCCGCCGCGGACGTCACCGTTGAGGTCGGTGTCCAGGTCGAAGCCGAGGTTGAGCATCGGCAGGTAGGTGAAGGAGGTGCTCGGGGTCTCGGCGGAGCGGAAGGTCCACTCGCTGTGGCCCTTGCCCGCGAGGCGCCAGCGCGCCGGGTCGAGCGCGGTGTCGGTGACGACCTTGTACGCGGCCTCCTCGGCCGGCGCGTCCCAGGCGTAGGCGCCGGAGCCCATGTTGTCGTCGACGAGGGTCCCGTTGACGTACACCTTGGTGTTCTGGGTCATCGAGTCGTCGTTCCACACGTTGCCGAAGCCGGTGTGGTCGGTGCCGGAGTCGCCCCAGCCGGGGGTGTTGAACCGCAGGTCGTTGCCGGCGCGCTGCTGGCCCCAGCCGAGACCGGTGCCCAGCCACGGGTGCCAGACCGGCTCGAACCAGTCGGTGTTCACCCGGCTGCCGCCCCGGTAGACGGGGAGGCCGCTGCGCTGCTCCAGGGAGTCGCCGAGGTCGACGGACTCGTGCCAGCGCTGGCCGGTACCGGTGGAGACGTACTCGGTGCGCTCGCTCTGGAAGGCGATCCACTCCTTGAAGCCGATGCCGTAGCGGAAGGTGTCGGTGATCGAGTAGCGGAACTCGCCGCCGAGCTCCTCGCGCTTCGTGGGCGTGTAGTAGGTGGAGTGGATCGTGGCCAGTTCGTCCTCGTCGGGCCGGAAGACGAGGTCCTTGCCGATGGCGCCGGGGTGGCCCTCGGAGAGGTCGTAGGTGAACGGGGTGAAGCGGGTGCCGGTCAGCTCGACGCGCTTGCCGCGGGCCGCGGCGGCCGCGAGCCGCTGGGCGTCGGCGGTGTTGACGGTGGAGACGGCGAGCGGCCGCTCCTCGTAGTCGGCGGTGCCGAACCACTTCATCAGCCGGCCGGGCTGGTCGTCGGTGACGAACAGGGCCTTGGCGCCCGCGTCCTGGGCGGTCTGGGCGAGCCGCGTCGGGTCGGCGCCGGCGGTCAGGCGTACGAGGACGGCCTTGCCGGTGACGTTCTTGCCCGTGTACTCGGCGGGGGTGCCGGTGCCCGCGTCGACGAGGCCGAGACGGTGGTCGCCCTCCAGGAGGGTGGTGCCGGACTGCGGGGTGGCGCCGGAGAGGCGGGTGCCGTCGACGCTCGCCTCCAGCATCGGCTTGCCGAGGCGCCAGACGGTCCGGTACTCGAAGGTGCCGGTGGCGGGCTTGGCGGTGGGCGCCGCGAAGATCGAGTCGTACATCGGCGGGACCTGGACGGCTCCGCCGTAGGAGGCGCCGTTGGCGTCGCGGTCGAACTCCATGAGGAGCTGGCGGGTCTCGGTGCGCTTCTCGACCTCGGCGCGGATCTCGCGCAGCTGCCGCCCGTCGAGGGTGATCTCGCGGTCGCCGTCGAGGGTGATCTCCGGGGCGGTCAGGAAGCCGAGGCCGAGGGAGTCCTTGCCGTGGGAGCCGCGTACGTCGAGGAAGGTGTCGACGGTGTACGTGCCGGGCTTGAGGCGCAGTTCGAGGGTGCCGGACTCGCCGACCAGGGCCGGGAAGGGGTCCTCGCCCTGCGCGAGCTTCTGCACGCCCAGGTAGGCGGAGGCGGGTGCGCCGTCGCGGTCCTTGACGTGGACGGTGAGGGTGTAGCGCTCCTCCTCCTTCACCAGGCCGAGCGCGGTGTGCGCGACGGCGGTTCCGGCGGCGGTGGCGGTGACCCGGCCGGAGGACTGGCCTACGGGGGCCTTGGAGCCGTCACCGGTGACGGTGGTGCTCGCGGAGCCGTGGGCCGGGACGGTGAGGGTGGTGTCGGCGAGGGCGGCGACACCGGCCGGCATGCCTTCGACGGCGAGGTTCAGCTCGACCGGGGCGTCGGAGGAGTTGGTGTACGTGACGGCCTTGGTGACCGGCTTGTTGGACTCGTACGGCCAGCCGAAGAAGCCGAGGTCGGCGGAGCCGGTCGCGGTGACGTTCGCGGCGATCGCGGCGGCCACGTCGACCCGGCCGGAGCCGAGCTCGTACGAGGAGGCGTCGAGCGTCTTCGACGAGGACATCAGCGCGTCCTTGAGCTGGGCGCCGGTCCAGTCGGGGTGCCGCTCGGCGAGCAGGGCGGCGACGCCGGCGATGTGCGGGGTCGCCATCGACGTACCGCTCATCGAGGTGTAGAGGCCGCTGCCGGAGACGAGCTGGGAGCGGGCGGCGAGGATGTTCACGCCGGGCGCCGACAGGTCGGGCTTGAGGGCCTGGTCGCCGTAGCGGGGGCCCTGGCTCGTGAAGTACGCGGCCCGGTCGTCGGAGTCGACGGCGCCGACGGTGAGCGCGGAGTCGGCGGCGCCGGGCGAGCCGATGGAGCCGGGGGCGCCGGTGTTTCCGGCGGCGATGACGAAGAGGGCGCCGGTCTCGGCGGTGAGCGTGTTGACGGCCTGGGCCATCGGGTCGGTGCCGTCGCTCGGCTCGCGGGAGCCGAGGCTCATCGAGACGATCTTCGCGTCGATGTCCTTGGCGGCCCACTCCATGCCGGCGATGATCTCCGACTCGGAGCCGGAGCCCTCGTCGCTGAGGACCTTGCCGACGGCGAGGGTGGCGCCGGGGGCGACGCCCTTCTCCTTGCCGTCGGAGCCGGAGCCGGAGCCGCTGCCGCCGACGGTGGAGGCGACGTGCGTCCCGTGGCCGTTGCGGTCGGCGACCTCCTGGCCGGCGATGAACGACTTGGTCTCGGTGACCCGGCCCGCGAGGTCGGGGTGGGCGAGGTCGGCGCCGGTGTCGAGGACGGCGACCTTGACGCCCTTGCCGGTGAGCCCGGCCTCCCAGGCCTTCGGGGTGCCGATCTGCTCGTTGGACTCGGCCATCGCGGCCTTGACCCGGCCGTCGAGCCAGACCTTGGCGGGGGCGGCGGCCCGTGCGTTCGGGGCGGCGGTGAAGCCGTGCCAGAAGGCGGCGGGGTCGGTGGCCGTGACGGCGGCGCCGCCGATGCTGGGCAGCGGACGGACGGTCTCGGCACCGCGCGGGGTCGCCGCGGCGGTACGGGCGCCCTTGCCGCCGTACGTGACGATCAGCGGCAGGTTCCCGGTGATGCCCTGCTCGACGAGGCCGGTGACGTCGAAGAGGCGCGGGTCGAGGGCGCCGGAGGCCAGGTAGGGGCGGGCCTCGTCGGGGACGACCGTGACCCGGCCGTCGGAGATCTGGCTGCGTATCGCGCCGGTGGCGCCCTCGGCCCGGTCGACGGTGACGGTCTGCCGGCCGCCTCCGAGGTCGGTGAGGGTGACGCGGTCGCCGGTGACGAGGGTGACGGTGGTGCTCGCCGCCGCCCCCTTGAAGGTGTCCGGTACGGCGGAGGCGGTGGTGGTCCCGGCGGCGGCGGTCTGCCCGGCCGAGAGCATCACGAGGGAGACGCCCGCGGCGATCAGCGCGGCCCTTCCTCTGTCGAAGGGTGTGGTCCTCGACGTCATCGTTCGAACTCCTCGCGGACCCGGGGTCGGGGGTGTTTCCGGGTGCCGCGAGGAGTCTTGGCCCTGGGACGGGAGTTGACTCCGGTTGCTCCTGGCGGTTATGCGCCGTGGCGGTCAACCGCCAGAACAGGACGGGCCGTTCGGGGAGAATTGCTCACGGAGTCGGGTCGAGCGCGTCGTACCGGCGGAAATTGCGCCCGTACAGGGCGAGGACACCGACCGCGAGGACACAGGCGATGCCGCCGCCCGTCATGGCCACGGTGGGCGAGGCCAGATCGGCGACCGAGCCCGCGAGGAAGTCCCCGAGCCGGGGTCCGCCGGCGACCACCACGATGAAGACGCCCTGGAGCCGGCCGCGCATCTCGTCCGGCGCCGCGACCTGCATCATCGTGTTCCGGAAGATCATCGAGACCGTGTCGGAGTAGCCGGCGAGGGCGAGCAGGAGCAGCCCCAGCCAGAGCTCCCGGGTGAGTCCGAAGACGGCGATCGCCGTGCCCCAGCAGGCGACGGCGATCAGGATCGCCTGCCCGTGGTGGCGGATACGGCCCTGCCAGCCGGAGAGCACCCCGCCGAGGAGCGCGCCGAACGCGGGCGCGGCGACGAGGAGTCCGGTGGTCTTCGCGTCGCCGCCGTACCAGAGGACGGCGACGGCCGGGAACAGCGCGCGGGGGTGGGCGAGGATCATCGCGCAGAAGTCCGAGAAGAACGTCATGCGCAGGTTGGGCCGGGTGGCGAGGAAGCGCAGCCCGTCGAGGACCGAGGCCCTCTTGTCGCCCTTCCGGTCCGGGAGCATCGACGGCAGCCGCCACATCGCGTAGAGGCTCGCGGAGAAGGCGACGGCGTCGACGAGGTACGCGGTCTGGTAGCCGGCGAGCCCGACGATCAGGCCGCCGAGGCTGGGGCCGACGAGGGTGCCGAAGGTCATGACCATCGAGTTCAGCGCGTTGGCGGCGCGCAGCTGCTCGGGCGGCAGGAGCCGGGGGATCATCGAGGTGCGGGCGGGCGAGTTGAGCGCGGCGCACACGGCCTGGAGGGCGACGATCCCGTACAGGAACCAGACCCGGTGGAAGCCGGCGAACGCGGCGGCGGCCAGCGCGATCGACAGCGCGGCGGAGCCGCAGGCGCTGAACAGACCGAGCTTGCGGCGGTCGACGGTGTCGGCGATGGCGCCGCCGTACAGCCCGAAGACGACGAGCGGCACGAGCGAGAACAGGCCGACGAGCCCGACGGAGAACGGCGAGCCGGTGATGTCGTACACCTGGAGGGAGACGGCGAGGGCCGTCATGCCCTGGCCGACCCAGGAGACGGTGCTCCCGAACCAGAGACGGCGGTAGTGCGCCGAGGTCCGCAGCGGGGTGAGATCGGCGAAGAGCCTGCGCCGCTCCTCCGCCTCGGGCTGCGGGCCGGCCGGGGGCGGGGGCGGGGACTGGGGCTGGGGCTGGGTGGCGGTCACGCGATGTCGTACCGGAGCTCGGGGCGGTCCCAGTGGATGTGACCGGTGGGCGGGACGGTTCCGGTCCGGACGGCGCCGGTGCGCAGGTAGAACTCCTCGGCGGGCGGGTGCGCGACGACCCGCACGGCCTTGAGCCCGGCGGCCCCGGCCTGCCCGGTCATGTGCTCCATGAGGAGCCGTCCGATGCCGAGCCGCTGGGCGCTGTCGGCGACGAAGGCGAGGTCGAGCTCGGCCTCGTCGACGAGGAGGGCGTAGAACCCGAGCACATGGCCGCTCCCGTCGACGGCGACGAAGACGGCGTGATGCTCGATGTACGCGCCACCGACCTGGTACCCCTCGACCATGCCGGCGTAGTCCCCCCGATAGGCACGGGAGGCCCGGACGAGCCGCGTGAGCCGCTTGGAATCGTCGGCGTTGGCCCGCCGGACGGTGAACTCTGACATGGGGCGAGTATAGGGGCGGCTCTGGCTATCGATCCTTACGGTTTGATGAACGTGGAGGGCGGGACTGTGGCTGCTGCCGGGAGCGGCGGGGCTGATCGCCGGTTCGCAGCTGACCCCCTTCGTGGCGCGGAAGGTCCGCCCGGCGTACGTGCTGGCCGGCGGGCTCCTCGTCTCGCTCGCCGGGTACGCGGTGATCGCCCTGGCCGAAGGGGTGACCGCGGCCGCTCTCGGCCTCGCGGTGATCATGTTCGGAGCGGCCCCGATCAGCGTCCTGGGGACGGCCCTCGCGGTCGGCTCCGCCCCGGCCGAGAAGGCGGGCGCGGCGGCCGCGACCGGTCAGACGGCGTACGACCTGGGGCTCGCCCTGGGCATCGCGGTCACCGGCAGCGTGGCGGTCGCCGTCTACCGGGGCGGCATCCCGGCGGACGCCCCGGCCGCGGCCCACGAGAGCGTGGGCGCGGCGCTGGCCCTGGCGGACGAGGGGGGCTGCGGGAGCAGGCGCGGGAGGCGTTCACGACGGCCCTGCACTCGGCCTCGGCGCTGAGCGCGCTCTTCGCCCTGGTGACGGCGGCCGTGGTCCTGACCCCGCTCCGCACGGTCCCCCGCTCCTGACCGCCCTCCCACCCCCTCCCGTCCGGTGCGTGCCGCGAAGGGG
This sequence comes from Streptomyces sp. NPDC017246, assembly GCF_044331325.1. Lineage (NCBI taxonomy): Bacteria > Bacillati > Actinomycetota > Actinomycetes > Kitasatosporales > Streptomycetaceae > Streptomyces > Streptomyces sp. NPDC017246. The sequence continues at coordinate 220,902 of NZ_JBIRMW010000001.1, forward strand.
AGCCGGGTCGGATCGGCGCCGGTGACCTGCCGTCGCGTGCCGGCCCGTGGCCCAGGACCGTGTCGACCTCCTCGTGCAGCCTCGCCGCGGCCCCGGGGTGGTCGGCGAGCAGCCGGGTGCCGGACCTGGCGCCGGGCCCGGCTTCAGGCTCCGGGCGGCGGTCCGGCGCCCGGCTCGGCATCCGGCCCCGCATCCGCCGTCACGAGGCCGCCCCCGCCTTCACGAACACCCCTTCTCCAGCCCGCCGTTCACACTCCTCCAGCGCTCCGAGCCACGCCTCCGGCAGCCGGTCGGCGCCCGCGAGGGCGCTGTCGGCGAGGAAGGTGACATGGAGGCGGCGGCGGTGGACGGTCCAGGCGACGAACAACGGCTGGCCCGGCACCATGACCGGCAGCGCGTACACCCCGGACGCGGGGGCGCCGTCGAAGCCCAGCGGCTTCCGGACCCTGAGGTCGGCGACGCTCAGCGGCGTACAGCGGGCGTCGACGCTGCGGGCGAGCGCCAACCGGCCGATCCGGTACGGGAGTTTCCGCAGGACGACCCGGTGGGCGTCGGCGAGCCGCGCGAGGCGGGTGTGGTCGAGGGCGCGGCCGAGGAGGGCGAACCGCCGGGCGGGGTCGGGGTCGCCGCAGGGCAGGTCGACGCCGGCGACGGCGACGCGGTTGCCGAGGAGGGGACGGGGGTCCTCGGGGTCGCGGACGCCGATCGCGAGGTTGGTGCGGAGGGTCCGGCCGTGCCCCAGGCCGCCGGGGGCCCAGTCGTGGGGGTGCCAGGCGCGCAGGGCCTCGGTCGTCAGGGCCAGGCACAGGTGCGGGACGGTGGCCCCGGTCAGCCGTCCGAGGGCGTGGAGCCGGGCCGTCCCGATGTCGGCGAAGGCGGCGGCGTATGTCTGGGAGGGCGGGGTGTCGAGGCCCGACCACCAGGTGATCCGGCGCGGCGGCCGGAACTCCGGCAGTACGGCGGCCCAGGACACGGGCCGGGGCGGCCGGAAGGTGAGGGTGCGGGCGCGGGACGGTCCCTCGGGGCCGAGGAGGCGTTCCAGTGTGGCGACGGCGGCGGCGCCGTCCTGGAAGGCGTGGTGGGCCCGGTAGCAGAGCCCCCATCCGGCGCCCGCCCGGCGGACGAGCCAGAGGCCCCACAAGGGGCGGTCGCGCGGCAGGGGTTGGCGGAGGAGTTCGGCGGCGACCGTCGCGAGATCGCCGGAGCCGGGTAGCTCGTACAGGTGACGGTCGGCGTCGAAGCGGGGGTCGGGCTCCCAGTGCGGCCGCCCGCCGCGGCCCGCGAGCCGATGGGTGAGCTCCGGGAGCGCGTCGACGCGGCGTCTCAGCTGATCCAACACCCGTGCGCGGGAGGGCGGTTCGCCGTCGAGGGTGACCAGTCCGCCGAGGTGCAGGGCGGAGTCCGTCGCGTGCAGCGCGGCCACGTCGAGAGAGAGCCGGTCGAGAACCGAGAGCGGCACGGCCCCGGAAGGGCGGCCGGAGGGCCGGGCGGGAGGTCGACGGGGAGACCGACCGGGAGTTCCGCCGGAAGATCGAGTTGGATCTGAAGATCGCACAGGGCGCTACGATACGTCATCATGCAATCGCAATGCGTGACGGATGGCATGCCCCCCGACTTCCTCGACGACGACACCGTGACGGCGTGGACCGCCTCCGGAGCCCCCCTGATCGACCTGTTGCGCCGGGCGCACACGCCGGGCCGGCTCACCGGCTTCCGCCGTGGCGGCCGTGCGGCGGTCCTGGTCACGGAACCGCGGCACGTGCACGAGGTGCTCGGCGTCGGCGGCGACCGGTTCGTCAAGCGCTCGCACCGGGCGAAACCCCTGCTCGGCGACGGGATGCTGACCGCCACCGGGGACGCCTGGCGCTCCCAACGCCGGCTGCTCCAGGCGATGTTCACCGGTCGCGGCATCCAGCGCTGGGAGCACCACATCACCGGTGCGACGCGGTCCGTCGTCGACCGCTGGGCCGGGCGGGCCCGTCGGGGCGAGCCGACGGACATCGCCGAGGACGTGCAGTTCTTCACCGTCGACACGATCTGGCGCTCGCTGACCGATCATCCCCTCGACCGGGAGACCTACGTCGACCTGGCGGCCGTGCAGGACATCGTGGCCGCGCTCCCCGCCGACGTGGGCGGCGTCGCCGCGCTCCCGCCGGAGGTGGAGACGGCGCTCGGCGCCCTGGACGAGCGGGTGCTGCGGGCACTGGGCGAGGCCCGGTCCCGGCACCGCACGGGCGAGGGCGGGGCGAGCGTGCTGCACCGCCTCCTGGACGCGGCCGAGACCGATCCCGCGTACACGGACCGGCTGATCCGGGACGAGCTCGTGACCCTGCTAGTCGCCGGGTACGAGAGCAGCGCGCGCACATTGACCTGGGCCTTCGTCCTGCTCGACCAGCACCCGGCGGTCATGGAGCGGGCGGCCGGTGACGCGGGAGCCGTCGAGGCGGTGCTCTCCGAGACGCTGCGGCTCTACCCGACGGGCTGGCTGCTGCCCCGCCACAGTCCGGCCGACGAGACCCTCGGCGGCCGGCACATCGCCGCCGGTACGGACCTCCTCGTCTGCCCGTACCTCACCCACCGGGACCCGGAGGTTTGGCCCGAGCCCGAGACGTTCGCCCCGGAGCGCTTCCCCGCCCGGACGCCGCAGCCGCCGGGCGCGTACCTCCCCTTCGGCATCGGCCCGCGCGCCTGCCTCGGCACCCGGTTCGCGATGCGGGAGATGGAGTCCCTGCTCGGCGCGCTCCTCGCCCGCTTCACGGTCGAGTCGACCGGCCCGGCCGGCGAAGCGGTCTTCGGCATCAATCTGCGCCCGGCGGGACCGCTGCACGCGCGCGTCCGCGAGCGGACGTGAACGCGCACCCCTTCGAGCGGGTCGACTACGTCGATCCGGGCGACCGGGTCGTCACCCAGGGCGGCAGGGCGGACGGACAGCCCTCGGGACTGCTCCGCCGGTACGCGGCCACCGTCTGCACCGACCACGCCGGCCGGGTCCTCCTCTACCGCCGGACCGCCACGGCCCCGGTCTATCCGGACCACTACGACGTCCTGGTCGGAGGCGCGGTGCGGACCGGTGAGGCGTACCGCGCGGCCGCTCTCCGGGAGCTCCGGGAGGAGCTGGGCTGGACGACGGCGACCGGTCTCACCGAGGCGTACCGGATCCGCGTCGACGACCCGCACGGCGCCTGCTTCCTGACGGTCCACCGCTGGGTGGCCGACCGTGCTCCCCGGCCCGATCCGCAGGAGATCGCCTGGTGCGGCTTCGTCACACCGCTCACGGTCGTGACGGGCGGGTACACGCCGCTGGTCCCGGCGGGCGCGGAGGCCGTACGACGCCTCTTCCCCCTCTGACCGCCGCCCCCTCGCGCTCCCCCTTCTCGCACCACCACCGCCTTCTCACCCCACAGACGAAGGACCCCCCACCCATGACGCACTGCGCGCTGCCCTTATCCGGCGCCTCCCTCGCCGTCCCCGGCCCACCGCCGGGCCCGTCGCCCGCCGCCGGCCGACCGACCGGCCCGTCGTCCGGCCCGTCGTCCGTCACCGGCCGGCTCGACCGGGCACGGGCCCGCCTCGCCACCCGTCTGCTGGGAGCGGCGGCACCGGACGGACTGCTCCGGGCCCCCTGCGACAGCCGGATCCTGGAGTCCGCCCTCGCCCTGCGGCTGCTCACGGTGACGGGGGTGGACCCGGACGCCCAGGAGCGGCTGACGCGGCGGCTGAAGACCGCCGTGGACGAGGGCGCCCCCGACCCCGTGCAGGAGGCGGCGGCCCGCGCCGCTCTCGGCGAGTACGTGGACGGGCCGGCCGCCCTCACCCGGCTGCTCGGCGGCTTCGACCACTTCACCGCCGGACGCAAGCGGCTGATGTTCCAGACGGTGCTCGCGGAGCTGGGCGCCCATCCGTTCCCCGAACTCCCCTCCCCCGAGGGTGTCTTCGAGGAACGCGGGCAACAGCGGTGGCTGGTCACGGAGATGGCCGCCCTGAAGGTCCTGTACGCCTTCGGCATCGGCCGGCCCCGGCTCGTCGGCGAGGACGACTGGCAGACGCTCGCGCCCTGCGCGCTGCCCGGGGCGCCCCCGTACGGCAACCATCTCGCCCGGACCCTCGCGCTGCTCGCGCTCCGGCACCGGCCCCGGTACGCGGGGGCCGTCACCGCGCGGGCAAGGGAGCTGCGCGGGCTGCTCCGCGAGGACGGCGGGCTGCCCTTCATCACCGGCATGGACGTGTTCGCGACCGCGACCGGCGGTCTCGCCCTGGCCGGTGCGGGCGCCCCCGCGCACACCCTGCGGGTCCTCGCCGCGGCCCTGGCCGAGCGACAGAACCCTGACGGGGGCTGGGGGTTCGACCGGGAGGTCGACCAGAGCGACGTCGACGACACCTCGTACTGCGTGGAGTTCCTGCGGACCGCGGCTCCGGAGCGGTGCGGCACCGAGGTGGCGGCCGGCGAGCGGCACCTGCTCGCCCGGCAGGGCGAGGACGGCGGCTTCCCGACCTTCGAGGCCGGTACCGCCTCCGAGGTGGCGATAACGGCGGCGGCGGTGAACGCGCTGGCCCCGAACCCGGCCCACCGGCCCGTGGTGGAGGCCGCGGTCCGGTTCGTCGTGGCACGTCAGGAGGGTGCGGGCCCCTTCGAGCGGAGCTGGAGCCTCAACGAGAGCAACGCCCTGTTCCGTACGGTCCTCGCCTACGACTCCTTCCACGCCGTGGCGCCCGGCCACCCCGCCGGGACCGAGGTCGCCCGGGCCCGGGCGCGGGCCGTGGCCCGGCTGGTCGACACCCAGAACGCGGACGGTGGCTGGGGTCATGTGCCGTCCGACCCGAGCGATCCGATCAGCACCGCGTACGCGCTGATCGCCGTGGCCAGGACGCCGGCCGTGCCGTCGGCCGTGGGCGCGACGGAGCGCGCGGTGCGCCACCTCCTGGAACGGCAGCGGCCGGACGGGGGCTTCGTCTCCCGCCCGGACCAGGCGGGGCCGAGACCCCTCGCCTATCACGTACCGCTTCTGACGGACGTCTGCGTGCTGCTCGGCCTGAACCACGCGCGCGCGGCCGCCTCGCGTACCCGCTGACCTCACGCCGACCGCCGACCGCCGACCGTCCACCCCACCCCAGTCCCGTCCCGACCCCGACCCCGACCCCGACCCCGACCAAGGAACGCTCATGACCTTCGACGAACTGAAGAACCTGCTCGTCTCGCTCGGTCTCGACCCGGAGGAGATCACCCCGGATTCGACCCGCGAGGAGGCCGGGCTCGACTCGCTCCTGCTGACGGAACTGGCGATCGTCCTGCGCAAGGAGCGGGGGATCCCGGTCCCCGAGGAGGAGCTGTACGCGGCGACCACCGTCGCCGCGATCGAGCGGCTGGTCTCCGCCCACGCGGGGGTGGCCTGATGCCCGGTCGCGGGAGCGGGCCGACGTCCGGCGGCGCGGCCGTCACCGGCATCGGCCTGTTCACCCCGGCCGGCGCGGACCGGGCCACGACCTGGGAGACCGTACGCGTCGGCAAGCCCACCGCGGGGCTGGAGGAGCGCGACGGCCTCACGTATCTGGCCTGCCGGGCGCCCCGCCTTCCGGACGATCTCGGCCGAGCGGCGGCGGCGCGGCGACCCGACCGCACCGCGGCGCTCGCGCTGTGCGCGGCGCGGGAGGCGCTGGCCGACGCCGGTCTGGACCCCGGCACCTGGGACGGGGTCCGGGTCGGGGTGGTCGCCGGGATCGGGGCGGGCGGTGTCCTCACGTACGAGGCCCAGCGGGAGGCGCTCCGGACGGGCGGCCCCCCGGACATGTCGCCGTTCGCGGTGCCGGGCGCCCTGCCGAACGCGGTCGCGGCGCAGCTGGCGGTCGAGTTCGGGATCCGGGGTCCTTCGATGGCGGTGACCACCGCGTGCGCCGCCGGTGCCACGGCGATCGGGGTCGCGCTCGACCTGCTGGCCCTTGGGCGGTGCGAGCTGGTGCTCGTGGGCGGGGCGGAGGCCTCGCTGAGCCCCTTCTACATCGCGGGCTTCGACCGGCTCCGCGCGCTGTCCCGCCGGTTCCACGACCCGGCGGGCGGACTCCGGCCGTTCGACGTGGACCGGTCGGGCTTCGTGATGGCGGAGGGCGCGGGCTTCCTGGTCCTGGAGCGGCCGGCCGACGCGGCGGCGCGCGGGGCCCGCACCAGGGCTCTGATCAGCGGTTACGGGGCGACGTCCGACGCGCACCATCTGGTGGCGCCCCGGCCGGACGGCTCGGGGCTCACGGCGGCGGTCCGGGGCGCGCTGGCCGAGGCGGGTGCGGCGCCGGGCGATGTGGACCTGGTCAACGCGCACGGGACGGGCACACCGCGCGGTGACGCCGTGGAGGCGGCGGTCCTGGCGGCGCTGCTGCCGCACCGGCCGCCGGTGACCTCGACGAAGGGGGTGACCGGGCATCTGCTCGGGGCGGCCGGAGCGGTGGAGGCGGCGCTGACGGTGCTGTCGGTCGCGGAGAGCACGGTGCCTCCGACGGCCAATTTCTCGGAGCCGGGCGAGGGGATCGAGCTGGACGTCCCCACGGCCGCCCGGACCTCCCGGGTACGGGTCGCGGTCTCCACCTCGGTGGGCTTCGGCGGCCACAACGCGGCGCTGGTGATCACCGCGCCGTAGCCCGGCCGAGCTGGGCCCCGCCGTCGCACTCCGTCTGCCCCGCGGGCGACGGCGGGAGCCTGCCGACAGGGCCTAGCGGCAGACGTTCAGGTCGTCCGGATCGACGCCGTCGAGCCGGACGGCCAGGGCGTCGAGCCGTTCCCGCAGGTCGCGGATGTCGGCGAGGTCGAGGCCCGTCGCGGCGGCGATCCTGCGCGGCACCCCCCGGGCCTTCTCCTTCAGCGCGGTCCCCTCGGCGGTGGGCCGGACGGTGACGGACCGCTCGTCCTCGGGGCTGCGGCGCCGCTCGACGTATCCGGCCGCCTCCAGGCGCTTGAGCAGCGGTGACAGGGTTCCGGAGTCGAGCCGCAGGCGCTCGCCGATCCCCTTCACAGGCAGCTCGCCGTGCTCCCAGAGCACGAGCATCACGAGGTACTGGGGATAGGTGAGCCCGAGCTCCTTGAGGGCTTCGCGGTAGACGCCGTTGAAGGCGCGGGTCGCCGCGTGCAGCGAGAAGCAGATCTGGTGGTCGAGCCGGAGGAAGTCCTCGTCCGGAACCGTGTCGAGCGTCTCCATGGCTCCAGGATACGCGAGGGCACCTCACACGCGATTGAGTTGTGCACAACTGAATAGTGCGCTATCAATAGAGGGCCACCGCATCACCCCGCACCCCGAGGACAGGAACGGAAACCATGGACGCGATCTACACCGCCGTCGCCACCGCCAACGGCCGCGAGGGCCGCGCCGTCAGCTCCGACGGCCACATCGACCTCCCCCTCGCCCACCCCCAGGCCCTCGGCGGCAACGGTCAGGGCACCAACCCCGAGCAGCTCTTCGCCGCCGGGTACGCGGCCTGCTTCGCGAGCGCGATGAACCTGGTCGCCCGCCAGGAGAAGATCGACATCTCCGAGGCCTCGATCACCGCCGAGGTCTCCATCGGCAAGGACCCCGCGGACGGCGGCTTCGGCCTCGCGGTGATCATGCGCGCCGAGTTCCCGGACCACCTCCAGGGCGAGGCGGGCAAGTCCCTCCTGGAGAAGACCCACGCCTTCTGCCCCTACTCCAAGGCGACCCGGGGCAACATCAAGGTCGACCTCGTCGTCGAGTAGTTCTCTGTCGCTTCACGTACACCCCCGGTGGTCATCGACCTGCCGGGGGTGTTCGCTTGTGGGTTTTCCCGTTCGGGCACGGGGGATTCGTCTGCCGTACGACGGGCAGTCATGGAACGGCCGCCGGGCGGTGGTCCACGGGCGCTCTCCTTGGGGCGCCCGTCGACCGGCCCGTCCGGCCGGCGCACGCGCACCCCCACCCGTGCCTGTATCGACCCGGAGGAGAACTCCCCCATGGCCGACCTCGACCGTCGCCGGTTCCTTCAACTCGCCGGCGGCACCGCCGCGTTCACGATGCTCTCGGAGAGCATCGCGCGCGCCGCCGCCATCCCGGCACAAGGCTCCACCGGCACGATCCAGGACATCGAGCACATCGTCGTCCTGATGCAGGAGAATCGTTCCTTCGACCACTATTTCGGGGCGTTGAAGGGCGTACGGGGCTTCGGCGACCCGCGGCCCGTGACCCTGCCCAGCGGGAAGTCGGTCTGGAACCAGTCGGACGGCAGCAAGGTCACACTCCCCTTCCGGCCGGCCAGCGACAAGCTGGGCATGGAGTACCTCCAGGGCCTCAACCACGACTGGGCGGGCGGCCAGAGCGCCTTCAACAAGGGCAGGTACGACAACTGGGTGCCCGCGAAGACCAAGGCCACCATGGCCCACCTCACCCGCGAGGACATCCCGTTCCACTACGCGCTCGCCGACGCCTTCACCATCTGCGACGCGTACCACTGTTCGTTCATCGGCGCGACCGACCCCAACCGCTACTACATGTGGACCGGTTACGTCGGCAACGACGGCACGGGCGGCGGCCCCGTCCTGAACAACGCCGAGGCGGGCTACGGCTGGACCACCTACCCCGAGCGCCTGCAGGCGGCGGGCGTCTCCTGGAAGATCTACCAGGACATCGGCGACGGCCTGAACGCCGCCGGCTCCTGGGGCTGGATCAACGACGCCTTCCGCGGCAACTACGGCGACAACTCGCTGCTCTACTTCAACAACTACCGCAACGCCCAGCCCGGCAACCCCCTCTACGACAAGGCCCGCACGGGCACGAACGCCAAGGCCGGCGAGGGCTTCTTCGACATCCTCCGCGCCGACGTGCAGGGCGGCCGGCTGCCGCAGGTCTCCTGGATAGCGGCCCCCGAGGCCTTCTCGGAGCACGCCAACTGGCCCTCCAACTACGGCGCCTGGTACATCTCGCAGGTCCTGGACGCGCTGACGTCGAACCCGGACGTGTGGGCCCGTACCGCCCTGTTCATCACGTACGACGAGAACGACGGCTTCTTCGACCACGTGGTCCCGCCGTACGCCCCGGGCTCGGCCGCGCAGGGCCTGTCGACGGCCCCGACCGCCCTCGACTACTTCGGCGGCAAGGCCGGCTACGTGGCCGGCCCCTACGGCCTCGGCCCGCGCGTCCCGATGCTCGTCGCCTCCCCCTGGTCCACCGGCGGCTACGCCTGCTCGGAGACCTTCGACCACACCTCGGTCATCCGCTTCATGGAGAGCCGCTTCGGGGTGCGCGAGCCCAACATCTCGCCGTGGCGCCGCGCCGTCTGCGGGGACCTGACCTCGGCCTTCGACTTCACGCGCACGGACACCACGGCGGCGTCGCTGCCCCCGACCGCCGGCTACTACCCGCCGGACCGCAACCGGCACCCCGACTTCCTCGCCACCGCACCGGCGTCCGGCACGATGCCGCGCCAGGAGCCGGGCGGCAGGCGCACCCGCCCTCTGAAGTACGCCCCGTACGTGGACGGCGCGGCGGACGTCACGGCGGGCACCTACCGCCTCACCTTCGGCGGAGGCCCGCAGGCGGGCGCCCAGTTCTACGTCACGTCGGCGAACCGCACGGACGCCCCGTGGACGTACACGGCGGAAGCCGGCAAGACGATCTCGGACACCTGGAACACCAAGTACTCCAAGAGCCTCACCGACCTCACGGTCCACGGCCCCAACGGCTTCGTCCGCCGCTTCCGCTCCCCCGGCAAGACGGCCGTCCCCGAGGTCACCGCCCGCCACGACGCGAGCACGGGCACGCTGGACCTGACGTTCACCAACGCCGGCACGACCGCGACGGTGACCCTCGTCAACGCCTACGGCGGCGCCCAGAAGACGCTCTCCGTCGCGAAGGGCGCCACGGTCACCCACAGCGTCGACGTCTCCGCGGCCCACCACTGGTACGACGTCACCGTCACGTCCTCCGCGAGCACGGACTACGTCCGCCGCCTCGCCGGCCATGTGGAGACGGGTGCGGCGAGCCAGTCCGACCCGGCGATCCTGACCTACTGACGCCGACGCCCGCCCCGGCACCGCGCCCCCGGTGCCGGGGACACCGCCCGCGCGCGGGCCACCCAGGACAGCTACCCGAACGGCGGTTTCACCCGATATGACACCGTTTTAGGCTGCCGGGACACGGGGCGGACGCAGTCCGTTCCGCCAGCCCCGGATCGGGAGGCTCCATGCGCGGCCGGACGACTCGTCGTCGGAGCAGGTCCAGGAGCGTGCTTCTCGCGCTCGTTCTCCTCTGCGCCGGGGCCGCCCCACTGGCCGGCTGCTCCTCCGGCTCCGAGGGGGAGAACCAGACCCCCGACCCCGGCGTCGCCACGGATGCCACCGACGGCACGGCGACCGCCGGGACGACGGGGGGAGGCGACCAGGACGAGGAGGAGCGGCGGAGGCAGGAGGAGAACGACGGGAGCTTCAACCGCGCGGGCCGGCTCTCCGACAGCTTCTCGGGCCACTGGCCGCAGAGCTACAAGAAAACGGTCACGAACCCGTCGTCCGAGCCCTACACGGGCACCCTCGAAGTCCTGGACTGCACACCGGGCGAGGCGAGCCGGCCCACCATTCCGCCGAGCCGGACCGTGACCGTGCCTCCCGGCGGCTCGGCCTCGCCGGAGTTCAAGTTCTCGCAGGCGGGTGGGAACTCGAAGGCGTCCCGCCTCGTCTGCGCGACCCTCCGGAACAAGGCCGGGGTATCGGACGAGGTCAGCGAGTCGATCTCCGCGGATCCCGTGTCGCCGCCCGGGGAGACCGGCGGCGAGACGTCCGGGGAGACGTCGGGCGAGACCACCGGGGAAACGACCGGCGAGACCACGGGCGAGACCACCGGGGAAACGACCGGGGAGACCACCGGCGACACCACCGACGGGGGAACCGGCGAGGCCGGCGGACTCGGCTGAGCGCCCGACCGGAGGGGGCCGTATGACCGAACGGGGCCGGAGGGCCGGAGGAACCCCTATGCCCGAAGAGACCCTCATGACCGAAGGGGACTCCGACAGCGGAAGGCGCCCCTGGAGCAACTGGGCCGTCACGCTCGCCACGCTGCTCGCCCCGACCACCTTCATCGGCGCCCTGCTGCTGTACTTCGGCTTCGCCTACACCGACGCCCTCTACGCGCACTTCGGCGTCGACGCCGCGACCCTCGGCTTCTCCACCCAGGACTACGCGCTGCGCAGCGCGGGCGCCCTCTACGTACCCGCCGGCGCCGCGCTCACCGTCGCGCTGGTCGCCGTCCTCGTCTACTACGCGGCCCGCGCGCTGGGAGCCAGGAACGGCCGCCTGCCGCCCGGCGGCCGGTTCGCGCCGTACCTGTTCTCGGCCTGCGGCCTGGTCTTCTTCACCCTCGGCATGCTCGGCGGGCTCGAGGTGTGGGACGCCGGGGCGATGGGCACTCCGCTGCTGCTCGGCAGCGGGCTGGTGCTGGTCGTGTACGGCAGGGCCCTGATCTTCAAGCTGAACGGCGCCGACTACCCGGTGGCGCGCGAGCGACTGGCACTCGCGCTCGTCGCCGCGCTGGTCGGCCTGTCCTCCTCTGGGCGGTCCACGCGTACGCGAAGCAGCACGGGGACGACGACGCCCGGTATCTGGCGCGCCATCTGTGGCTTCGCCCGGCGGTGACCGTCGACACGGCGGAGCGGCTCTACTTCCCGCCCCGGCAGGCACGCGAGACCGTCCTGCCCGCCGCCGACCGCTCGCAGCGGTACCGGTACCGGTACGAGGGCCTGCGCCTCCTCGCGGAGGCGAACGGCCGGATGTTCCTCATCCCCGAGAACTGGGCGGAGACGGGCGGGAGCGTGCTCGTGGTGCCGGCGAACAACGCGGTGCGGGTCGCCTTCCGCTCGGACTGACGCGTCCGGGCCGAGGCGTCCGGGTGAATCCGGGCGTGTCGCTGTCGTGACGCGCACCACCGGGGGTGCACGGTGGAAGCAAGAAGCCCGTGGACGCGGAGGAAACCTTCCTGCGGCCACGGGCAGTGGTGGGGCGGGTGGGACTCGAACCCACGGCCGACGGATTATGAGTCCGCTGCTCTAACCGGCTGAGCTACCGCCCCGTACGGTGAGGCGCGTACATGTGTGCGCGCCGTCTGCCGCAGCATAGCCGCTCATACGATCTCCTGCTCCGGAAGATCGGCTCTGCTCGACCATGAAGACCGCGCCCCGCTCCGCGCGGTTCCCCGAGACGCGAAAAAGGACCCCGTAGGGTCCTTTTCCGTCTGGCTCCCCCGGCTGGACTCGAACCAGCAACCCTCCGGTTAACAGCCGAATGCTCTGCCAATTGAGCTACAGGGGATCGCGCTCCCCCGACTGGACTCGAACCAGTAACCTGCCGGTTAACAGCCGGCTGCTCTGCCAATTGAGCTACAGGGGATTGCTGCGTTGCACCGAACGTACCCAGTCCGGCTGAACCGGGAGGGCGCTCGCTCGCTGCGAGACATACATTAGCGCAAGCAGGGGGGTGCTCCGCCAATCGGTATCGCCGTGGGCACCAGCGGTGCATCAGGGAAGCTCTCCAGGGAAGGTGGTGGCCATGCGATACAAGCTGACGTTCGTCGTAGGACTCGCCCTCGGTTACGTGGTCGGCACGCGCGCAGGACGCGAGCGCTACGAGCAGATGAAGAAGTCCGCCAGAGACTTCAGCCAGAACCCGGCCGTGCGCAACGCCGCCGAGTCCGCCGCCCAGACCGGGCGCCAGGTCGCGGGCAAGGCCGCGCACGCCGTGGGCGACAAGGTCGGCGACCGGCTGCCGCCCTCCGTGACCGAACGGTTCCAGGCGCTCTGCGGGCGCGGACGGGCCAACGGGAAGGTCGAGGACGACGACTGGGGCACCAGCAACACCTGAACCACCCCACGTGCGGCAGAATCAAGTGTCATGGGGATAGTCGCAGGACTCGACAGCTCGGCGGAGTTCACACGCATCGTCGTCTGTGACACGGACACGGGTGCCGTACTGCGGCAGGGTTACGCCCCTCACCCGGGCGAACCGAAGGCCGTCGACGTCGACCCGCAGACCTGGTTGCTCTCGCTCGGGGAGGCCGCCACCGGCGGGCTCCTCGAAGGCGTGCAGGCCATCGGCGTGTCCGCGCAGCAGCACGGACTCGTACCGCTCGACGCGCAGGGCGGCCTGGTGCGGCCCGCGCTCGTCCGCAACGACAAGCGGGCCCAGGTCGCCGCCGCCGACCTCGTCGAATCACTGGGCGGCCGCCAGGCCTGGGCCGAGGCCGTCGGCTCCGTGCCCGGCGCCGGACAGCCGGTCGCCAAGCTCCGCTGGCTGGCCCGCACCGAACCCGAGAGCGCCCGGCGGATCGCGCTGGTCCTCCAGCCGCACGACTGGCTGGTCTGGCAGCTCCTCGGCCGGCCCGCCCGGCGCACCACCGACCGCGGCGCCGCCTCCGGCACCGGCTACTGGTCGGCCCGCACCGGCACGTACCGCCCCGACCTGGTGGAACTGGCCCTCGGCCATCAGGCCGTGCTGCCCGAGGTCCTCGGCCCGGCCGACGCGGCCGGCACCACGCCCGAGGGGCTCCTCATCTCCGCCGGTACGGGCGAGACGATGGCCGCCGCGCTCGGCCTCGGTCTCGGCCCCGGCGACGCGGTGGTCTCGCTCGGCGCCTCCGGCTCCGTGATGGCCGTCCACCACGAGGCCCTCGCCGACCCCAGCGGCATGATCACCTCCTTCGCCGACGCCACCGGCATGCACCTGCCCGTCGTCCACACCTCCAACGCGGTACGGGTGCTGCGCGGCACCGCCGAGATGCTGGGCGTCGAGTCCCTGGAGGAGCTCTCCGCACTGGCCCTGAAGTCGACGCCGGGCGCCTCCGGGCTGGTCCTGCTGCCCTATCTGGAGGGCGAGCGGACCCCGAACCTGCCGCACAGCGCGGGGACGCTCACCGGGCTGCGGCGCGAGTCGATGAAGCCCGAGCACCTGGCGAGGGCCGCGTTCGAGGGGATGCTCTGCGCGCTCACCGACGCCATGAACGTGCTGCGCGGGCGCGGCGTCGAGGTGCGGCGGGTCTTCCTGCTCGGTGCGGCGGCCGCCCTTCCCGCCGTGCAGGCGCTCGCGCCCGCGCTGTTCGGCGCGCAGGTCGTCGTCCCCCAGCCGGCCGATTACGCGGCGCTCGGTGCGGCCCGGCAGGCCGCCTGGGCGCTGGGAGTGGCGCGGGGCACACTGTCGCCGTCCACTCCCCCGGCCTGGCAGGGCGCGGTCGCGCAGATCCTGGAGCCGGGCGACGACCTGGCCGCGGGCCAGGCGGTGCGCCGGCAGTACGTGGCCACGCGGGACCAGATCCACCCGGGCGCGTTCGCTTCGTAAAGTCTTCCCCAGGGCTTGGCCCGCACCCCAAAACCGAGTCGTAACGTCCCGGCGGTGCGGGCGATAGTGGAGCCGTGCTCATAAGACTTCTCCGAACCCACCTCGGGCCCTATCGAAAACCCATCGCACTGCTCGTGCTGCTCCAGTTCCTGCAGACCTGCGCGAGCCTCTACCTGCCGACCCTGAACGCGGACATCATCGACAACGGTGTCGTCGACGGGGACACCGGATACATCCTGCGCTCCGGCGCCCTGATGGTCGGCGTCTCCGTCGTCCAGGTCGTCTGCAACATCGGGGCCGTGTTCTACGGCGCCCGCACCGCGTCCGCGCTGGGCCGGGACGTGCGTGCCGCGGTCTTCGACCGGGTGCAGTCGTTCTCCGCTCGGGAGCTGGGGCAGTTCGGCGCGCCCTCGCTGATCACCCGCACGACCAACGACGTGCAGCAGATCCAGATGCTGGTCCTGATGGCGTTCACCCTGATGGTCTCCGCGCCCATCATGTGTGTCGGCGGCATCGTGATGGCCCTCGGCCAGGACGTGCCGCTCTCGGGTGTGCTGCTCGCCGTGGTGCCGGTCCTCGCGGTCTCGGTCTCCCTGATCGTGCGGAGGATGCGGCCGCTCTTCCGGACGATGCAGGAGCGTCTCGACACGGTGAACCGGGTGCTGCGCGAGCAGATCACCGGCAACCGTGTGATCCGGGCGTTCGTGAAGGACGACTACGAGGAGGAGCGGTTCCGCGGCGCCAACGCGGAGCTGACCGATGTCTCGATGGCGACCGGCCGGCTGATGGCCCTGATGTTCCCGGTGGTCATGACCGTCGTGAACATCTCCAGCGTGGCGGTCGTCTGGTTCGGCGCTCACCGCATCGACAGCGGTGGGATGCAGATCGGCGCGCTGACCGCGTTCCTCGCCTATCTGATGCAGATCGTGATGGCGGTCATGATGGCCACCTTCATGTTCATGATGGTGCCCCGGGCCGAGGTCTGTGCCGAGCGCATCGAGGAGGTCCTCGCGACCGAGTCCAGCGTGGTGCCGCCGGCGGAGCCGGTGAAGACGCTCGACCGGCGCGGGCATCTGGAGGTCAGGAGCGCGGACTTCCGCTAC
Organism: Streptomyces sp. NPDC017246; assembly: GCF_044331325.1. Taxonomy (NCBI): domain Bacteria; kingdom Bacillati; phylum Actinomycetota; class Actinomycetes; order Kitasatosporales; family Streptomycetaceae; genus Streptomyces; species Streptomyces sp. NPDC017246. The sequence continues at coordinate 236,307 of NZ_JBIRMW010000001.1, forward strand.
CCGGGTGCGGAGGAGTCCGTCCTCGTGGACGTCGGGCTGGTCGCCCGGCCCGGCGAGACGACCGCGATCATCGGCTCGACGGGCAGCGGGAAGTCGACCCTGCTCGGGCTCGTGCCCCGGCTCTTCGACGCCACCGGCGGCGAGGTCCTCGTCGACGGCGTCGACGTCCGAAGGCTCGACCCCGACCTCATGGCGAGGACCGTGGGACTCGTCCCGCAGAAGCCCTACCTCTTCTCCGGAACGGTCGCCACCAACCTGCGGTACGGAAAGCCCGACGCCACCGACGAGGAACTCTGGCACGCCCTGGAGGTCGCCCAGGCGGCCGACTTCGTACGGAAGCTGGAGAACGGGCTCAACGCGCCCATCGCCCAGGGCGGCACCAATGTCTCCGGCGGGCAGCGGCAGCGGCTCGCCATCGCGCGGACCCTGGTGCAGCGGCCGGAGATCTATCTCTTCGACGACTCCTTCTCCGCGCTCGACTACGAGACGGACGCCCTGCTCCGGGCGGCACTCGCCCGGGAGACGGCCGACTCGACCGTCGTGATCGTCGCCCAGCGGGTCTCCACCATCCGCGAGGCCGACCGGATCGTCGTCCTCGACGAGGGCCGGGTCGTCGGCACCGGACGGCACCAGGAGCTGATGGCGGAGAACGAGACGTACCGGGAGATAGTGCTCTCCCAGCTCACCGAGGCGGAGGCAGCCTGATGGCCGGTCCTGGCGGACGCATGATGGCCGGTGGCGGCCCCGACCAGCGGTCGATGGACTTCAAGGGCTCGGGCAAGCGGCTGCTGAGGCAGCTGGCGCCCGAGCGCGGTGCGCTCTGGGTGATGCTGATCGCCGGTGTGCTGTCGGTGGCGGCCTCCGTGGTCGGCCCGAAGATCCTCGGCAAGGCGACCGACCTCGTCTTCGCGGGCGTGATCGGGCGGCAGATCGAGAGCGGTACGAAGACGGAGGCCATCGAGCGGCTGCGCGCCTCGGGCGACTCCGGCATGGCGGACATGCTGTCCGGGGTCGACTTCACGCCGGGGCAGGGGATCGACTTCTCCGCCGTCGGCGAGGTGCTGCTCGTGGTCCTCGGCGTGTACGTGGCGGCGGGCCTGCTGATGCTGGTCTCCACCCGTATGTCGATCAAGGTGATCAACCGGACGGTCTACCGGATGCGGGAGGACGTCCAGAAGAAGCTGGCGCGGCTTCCCCTGTCGTACTTCGACAAGGCGAAGCGCGGCGAGGTGCTGTCGCGGGCGACCAACGACATCGACAACATCTCGCAGACGCTCCAGCAGTCGATGGGCCAGCTGATCAACTCGCTGCTCACGATCGTCGGCGTGCTGGCGATGATGTTCTGGATCTCGCCGCTGCTCGCGCTCGTGGCGCTGGTCACGGTGCCGGTCTCGGTCTTCGTCGCGGCGAAGATCGGCAAGCGCTCGCAGCCGCACTTCGTCCAGCAGTGGAAGTCCACGGGCACGCTCAACGCGCACGTGGAGGAGATGTACAGCGGGCACACCCTGGTGAAGGTCTTCGGCCGGCAGGCGGAGTCCGCGGACGACTTCCGCGAGCAGAACGAGGCCCTGTACGAGGCCGGGTTCAAGGCGCAGTTCAACAGCGGTGTGATGCAGCCGGTGATGTTCTTCGTCTCGAACATCAACTACGTCCTGGTGGCCGTGGTCGGCGGGCTGCGGGTGGCGAGCGGCACGCTCTCCATCGGTGACGTGCAGGCCTTCATCCAGTACTCGCGCCAGTTCTCGATGCCGCTGACGCAGGTCGCCTCGATGGCGAACCTGGTGCAGTCGGGCGTCGCGTCGGCCGAGCGGATCTTCGAGCTGCTCGACGCCGAGGAGCAGGAGCCGGACGCCCCGGCCCACGAGCTGGGGGCACCCCCGGCCGAGAGCTGGGAGACGGCCGACCTCAAGGGCAAGGTGGCCCTTGAGGGCGTCTCCTTCCGCTACGAGGCCGACAAGCCGCTCATCGAGGACCTGTCGCTCTCGGTGGAGCCGGGCCAGACGGTCGCGATCGTCGGCCCGACGGGCGCGGGCAAGACGACCCTGGTGAACCTGCTCATGCGCTTCTACGAGGTGACGGGCGGCCGGATCACCCTCGACGGGGTGGATGTCGCGAAGATGTCCCGGGAGCAGCTGCGCTCCGGCATCGGCATGGTCCTCCAGGACACCTGGCTGTTCGGCGGCACCATCGCCGACAACATCGCCTACGGCGCCACGCGCCAGGTGACCCGGGCGGAGATCGAGGAGGCGGCGCGGGCCGCGCACGCCGACCGGTTCGTCCGCACCCTGCCCGAGGGGTACGACACGGTCATCGACGACGACGGGGCGGGGGTCAGCGCGGGCGAGAAGCAGCTGATCACCATCGCGCGGGCGTTCCTGTCCGATCCGGTGATCCTCGTCCTCGACGAGGCCACCAGCTCGGTCGACACCCGGACCGAGGTCCTGATCCAGAAGGCGATGGCCCGACTGGCCCACGGGCGGACGTCGTTCGTCATCGCGCACCGGCTCTCCACGATCCGGGACGCGGACGTGATCCTGGTGATGGAGAACGGCTCCATCGTCGAACAGGGCACGCACGAGCAGCTGTTGGAGTCCGGCGGGGCCTATGCCCGGTTGTACGCCGCGCAGTTCGCGCAGGCGGTGGCCGAGGTCGACTGAACGGGCATGTGACCCATGCCGCATGATGTGCGGCATGGGTCACACAACCAAGAATTCCTGGGTGCCGTCGATCACCCTGCGGGTGGGCGCCGAGGACGTGGACGTGGCGGCGCTCCCGCTCGGGGCGGACGGCCGGGTCCGGGGAGACGCGGACATGGTCTTCGAGGGCCAGCCGGTCCATCCGTCCGGTGCGGTCCGTACGAAACGGCGTCGCTGGTCGTCGAGTTGAGCGTGGTGGAGGCGGCGGTCGAGCGGATCGTCGTCGCCGGGTCGGCGGGCACGGGCGTCCTGTCGGTGGTCGCCCCGGACGGGGAGGCCGTCGCCTCGTGCACGGCGACGGGCGCGCCGGACGAGACGGCCGTCGTCTTCGCCGAGTTCTTCCGGGAGTCGGGCAGCTGGAAGTTCGCTCGGGTCGGCCAGGGGTACGCCTCCGGGCTCGCCGGGCTCGTCACGGCGTACGGCGTCGAGGTGGAGGGCCACGAGCCGGACCGGGCCGTCGCCGGGCCCGTCCCGCTGACCGGGGTGGCGAAGGTACCGGGGCAGGCGCCGCCCACGGGTGGTGAGCCGGTCGCCGGAGAAACGGCCGGGACACCCGCCGCCGGGGAGCAGGCCGCGATGCCCGCCCTCGCGGAGCCGGTCGGTTCACCCGCCGCCGCGGGGCCGTTCCCGCCGGCCGACCGGCCGTACGAGCTCGTCGGGGGCTGGGAGTTCGGCCCCGTCTTCGAACCGTTCGTCGCCGAGGGCTTCGGCAATGACGTGATCGCCCTCGACGACCGGGTCGGGGACGGCCCCGTCCTCGTCGAGGTCGCGCAGGAGGGCCGAGGGTATCTGGGCCTCTTCTCGCTCGACCGGCGCAACAAGGACGAGAGCGACTACCTCCTCAACGACCTCCTGCCCGAGTTCAGGGGCAGCACGTTCGCCCAGGTCCCCAAGGGCAGGCCGCTGCGCATGCGGCTCGACGCCGAGAACCGCTGGATCCTGCGGGTGAAGCCGCTCGCCGCCGCCCGCCGTCTGGCGGGAACGCTGCACGGCTACGGCCCCGAGCTGCTTCTCTACCTCGGCAACGGGGCGGACCTCCGGGTCGACTTCCAGGGCAGTCCGGAGGACGGCCGCGGTTATGCCGGCATCCAGAGCTACGGGATCGAGGGCCGCACCGGCGGACGCCTGCCCCACATGGACCTGCTCCTCAACGAGATCGGGCCGCTCCGGCAGACCGTCCCGGTCCCGCGGGGGCCGCAGCTGCTGCACCTCCGCGCCGAGTGCGCGTGGACGTTCACGGTCCACGAGCTCGACTAGTCGAGATACCCCCGCAGCTGATCCGCGTAGGCGTGGTCCCGCAGTTTGTTGAGGGTCTTGGACTCGATCTGGCGGATGCGTTCGCGTGTCACGCCGAAGATCCGGCCGATCTCCTCCAGGGTGCGGGGCCTGCCGTCGTCGAGGCCGTAGCGGAGTTGGACGACCTTGCGTTCGCGCTCGCCGAGGGTGGAGAGCACGTCCTCCAGGTGGCGGCGGAGCAGCAGGAAGGCGGCGGACTCGACGGGTGAGGCGGCGTCGCCGTCCTCGATGAGGTCGCCGAGGGCGACGTCCTCCTCCTCGCCGACGGGGGCGTGCAGGGAGACGGGTTCCTGGGCGAGGCGGAGCACCTCGCCGACCCGCTCGGGGGCCAGGTCCAGTTGGGCGGCGACCTCTTCGGCGGTGGGTTCGTAGCCGCGCTCCTGGAGCATCCGGCGCTGGACGCGGATGACCCGGTTGATGAGTTCGACGACGTGCACGGGGACACGGATGGTCCGGGCCTGGTCGGCGAGGGCCCGGGACATCGCCTGGCGGATCCACCAGGTGGCGTACGTGGAGAACTTGTAGCCGCGGGCGTAGTCGAACTTCTCGACGGCCCTGATGAGACCGAGGTTGCCCTCCTGGACGAGGTCCAGCATGGTCAGGCCGCGGCCCACGTACCGTTTGGCGACGGAGACGACGAGGCGGAGGTTGGCCTCGATGAGCTTGCGTTTGGCGATCCGTCCCAGGACGACGAGCCGGTCCAGGTCGCTCGCCAACCGGGAGTCCAGGTCGGGGGTGTTGACGAGTTTCTCCTCGGCGAACAGACCGGCCTCGACGCGGCGGGCGAGGTCGACCTCCTCCTCGGCGGTGAGCAGCGGGATGCGGCCGATCTCGCGGAGGTACTGGCGGAAGAGGTCGGAGGAGGGTCCGTTGCCGCCGAGGTCGGGGCGTCGGCGCTGGGGCGGTATCTCCGGCTGTTCGTCCGGTGCGGCGGTGGGCGGTTCCTGGGACACGATCCGGGTCTGCACGGCGGGCGACCTCCAGGGGGGTGATCGCTGCCGGTCCGGGGGCGTAGGGCAGCGGGACGACACCGTCACCCAGTGTGGGGTACGACACAGTGCGCCCACGAGGGGCGTGCGGTGACTTTTTGAGACCGGTACGTGACGGAACGTACGTCAGAGGGCGGCTGCGCCGTTGTTGCGGAGGGACTGTCCGTACTGGGTGAGGATCCAGAGTTCGTTCTGGACGGCGGCGAGCTGTTCCGGGTCGCCCTGGGCTCCGAGCCTGGCCAGGGTGCCCTGGACGTCGCGGATGCGCCGGTCGACGGCACGGAGGCGGACGGTGACGAGCTGGTCGCCGGCGTAGGCCTCGTCGACGTTCTTGGCGAAGATCGTCTCGACGGCGAGTTCGGTGACGAGGGCGCGCACGGTGTCGTTGGGCGCGGCCTCGCGGACGGTGTCGAGGTAGTCGGAGGGGGCGCCGGTGGCGCCGCCGGCGTCCTGGACGCACTGGCGGACGGCCGCGTAGGGCGGGGCGGTGAACTCGTCGGCCCCGTAGGCGTCGAAGGCCGGGGAGACCAGTTCGGGGCGCTGGAGGGCGAGCTTGAGGAGTTCGCGCTCGGTGCGGTGGGCGGGGCTGCGCAGGTTGAGCGCGGGGCCGGAGGACGCCGACGCGGTGGCGGGGGCGCCGGTGTCGTAGCCGCGCTGCGGGGTCTGCTGCTGCGCGGGGCCCTTGCCGCCGCGGTCGCGGGCCCAGCGGGCGAGCTGGGCGACCCGCTTGACGACGAACTGGGTGTCGAGGATGCCGAGCATGCCGGCGAGCTGGACGGCGACCTCGTGCTGCGCGCCGATGTTCTTGATGCGGGCGACGACGGGCGCGGCCTCGTCGAGGGCGCCGGCGCGGCCGGCCGGGGTCTCCAGGTCGTAGCGCTTCACGATCTGGCGGAGGGCGAACTCGAAGAGGGGGGTGCGGGGCTCGGCCAGCTCCGCGACGGCGGCGTCGCCCTTGGCGAGCCGCAGGTCGCAGGGGTCCATGCCGTCGGGGGCGATGGCGATGTAGGTCTCGGCGGCGAACTTCTGGTCGTCCTCGAAGGCGCGCAGGGCGGCCTTCTGGCCGGCGGCGTCGCCGTCGAAGGTGAAGATGACCCGGGCCGAGCCGTTGTCCATCAGGAGGCGGCGGAGGATCTTGATGTGGTCGCCGCCGAACGCGGTGCCGCAGGTGGCGATGGCGGTGGTGACCCCGGCGAGGTGGCAGGCCATGACGTCGGTGTAGCCCTCGACGACGACGGCCCTGCTGACCTTGGCGATGTCCTTCTTGGCCAGGTCGATGCCGTAGAGCACCTGGGACTTCTTGTAGATCGGGGTCTCGGGCGTGTTGAGGTACTTGGGGCCGTTGTCGTCGTCGCGGAGCTTGCGCGCGCCGAAGCCGACGATCTCGCCGCCGACGTCCCTGATCGGCCACATGAGGCGGCCGCGGAAGCGGTCGATGGGGCCGCGGCGGCCCTCCTGGGAGAGACCGGAAAGGGTCAGCTCCTTGTCGGAGAAGCCCTTGCCGCGGAGGTAGCGGGTGAGGTGGTCCCAGCCGGCCGGGGAGTAGCCGACGCCGAAGTGCGCGGCGGCGGCCTGGTCGAAGCCGCGCTCGGCGAGGAACTTCCGGCCGATCTCGGCCTCGGGCGAGTCGAGTTGGTCGATGTAGAACTGGGCGGCGGCCTTGTGGGCCTCGACCAGGCGGATGCGCTCTCCGCGCTGGTGGCCGGGGTTGTAGCCGCCTTCCTCGTACCGCAGGGTGATGCCCGCCTTGGCGGCGAGACGCTCGACCGTCTCCGAGAAGGAGAGGTGGTCGATCTTCATCACGAAGGCGATGGTGTCGCCGCCCTCCTGGCAGCCGAAGCAGTGGAAGAGTCCCTTGCTGGGGCTGACCTGGAAGGAGGGCGACTTCTCGTCGTGGAAGGGGCAGAGACCCTTGAGGTTTCCGCCGCCCGCGTTGCGGAGCTGGAGGTACTCGGACACGACGGCGTCGATCGGGACCGCGTCCCGGACCGCCTTCACGTCGTCATCGTTGATCCTGCCTGCCACGCATGAAGTCTACGTGGGGGCGGGGGTGATCAGATCAGGCTCTCCAGGGGGACGGAGGCGTCGGCGAGGGCGTCCGGGTCCACGGCCGTACGGGCCCGGATGAGCTGCTGGATCGGGTCTGTGACGTCCCACACATTCACGTTCATCCCGGCGAGGACCCGGCCCTCCTTGAGCCAGAAGGCGATGAACTCGCGCTTGCCGGTGTCGCCGCGGACCACGACCTGGTCGTACGAGCCCGGGGGCGCCCAGCCGGAGTACTCCATGCCCAGGTCGTACTGGTCGGAGAAGAAGTAGGGGACGCGGTCGTAGGAGACGGTCCGGCCGAGCATGGCGCGGGCGGCGGCGGGGCCGCCGTTGAGGGCGTTGGCCCAGTGCTCGACGCGGAGCCGGGTGTGCAGCAGCGGGTGGTGGGCGGCGGCGACGTCCCCGGCGGCGTAGATGTCGGGGTCGGAGGTGCGCAGCGACTCGTCGACGGCGATGCCGCCGCCGTCGGCCCGGTCGACGAGGGCGAGCCCGGAGTTCTCGGCGAGGGCGGTACGGGGGGCGGCGCCGATCGCGGCGAGCACGGCGTGCGCCGGGTGCTCCTCGCCGTCGTCGGTGCGGACGGCGAGGACGAGACCGTCCTGGCCGACGATCTCGGTGAGCCGGGCGCCGAAGTGGAAGCGGACGCCGTGGTCGCTGTGCAGGTCGGCGAAGAGCTGGCCGAGCTCGGGGCCGAGGACCCGGTGCAGCGGGGTGGGGTCGGACTCGACGACGGTGACCTCGGCGCCGTAGCCGCGGGCGGCGGCGGCGACCTCCAGGCCGATCCAGCCGGCGCCGGCGATCACCAGGTGGCCGTTGTCCCGGCCGAGGGAGGAGATGACCTGGCGGAGCCGGTCGGCGTGGGCGAGCCGGCGCAGGTGGTGGACGCCGGCGAGCTCGGTGCCGGGGACGTCGAGGCGGCGCGGCTCGGCGCCGGTGGCGAGGAGCAGCTTGTCGTAGCGGATGACGGTGCCGTCGCCGAGGCGCACGGTGCGGGCCTCGCGGTCGACGGCGGTGACGGACTGTCCGAGGTGCAGCTCGATGTCGTTCCGCGCGTACCAGGCGGCTTCGTGGACGAAGACGCCGGCGCGTTCCTTGGCGCCGGTGAGGTAGCCCTTGGAGAGGGGTGGGCGCTCGTAGGGGTGGTCGCGTTCGTCGCCGATGAGGATCACCCGGCCGTTGAACCCCTCGGCGCGCAGGGTCTCCGCCGCTTTGGCCCCTGCCAGGCCCCCGCCGACGATGACAAAGGTCTGATCTGCGTCGACCACGTCGTTTCCTCCTCTTTGCGACCGCTTCCAACCTACGCCCCCGGGCGTTCCTCGGGCCGTACCGCCTCGGGGCGTGCATGCGAGCGTCCCGCACGGACGCCGGGGGCGGAAGAGGGCGAATCAGGAGTGGTGCGGTCGGAGGTGGGTGTGGAGGGCCCGGGCGGAGGCGTCGGTGAGGGAGGCGATCTGGTCGACGATGACGCGCTTGCGGGCCCGGTCGTCGCGCGCGGCGTCGAACAGGGACCGGAACTGCGGTTCGAGGCCGTCGGGGGCGCGGGCGACGAGGGCCTCTGCGAGTTCGGCGACGACGATGCGCTGGTCGGCGCGGAGGGCCTCCTGCTCGGCGCGCTGCATCACGTACCGGTCGGCGACGGCCTTGAGGACCGCGCACTCGTTGCGGGTCTCGCGGGGGACGACGAGTTCGGCGCCGTAGCGGGTGAGGCGGCCGGAGCCGTACGCCTGCCGGGTGGCGCCCTCGGCGGCGAGGCAGAATCGGCCGATGAGCTGGCTGGTGGCGTCCTTGAGGCGGGCCTGGGCGACGGCCGAGCCGTCGTAGCCGTGCGGCCACCACTCCTCGTCGAGGAGCCGGTCGAGGGCCTCGGCGAGTTCCTGCGGGTCGGTGTCCTCGGGGACGTAGCGGCCGATGGCGACGGCCGCGATGTCGGCGCGCTCGGGCTCGGCGAGGAGCAGGTTGGGGTCGATGTGCCCGGCGTGCAGGCCGTCCTCGAAGTCGTGGACCGAGTAGGCCACGTCGTCGGACCAGTCCATGACCTGGGCCTCGAAGCACTTGCGGTCGGCGGGGGCGCCGCGCCTGATCCACGCGAAGACGGGCAGGTCGTCCTCGTACACGCCGAACTTGGGCGAGCCGGGGTCCTCGGGGTGGCCGCCGCGCGCCCAGGGGTATTTGGTGGCGGCGTCGAGGGTGGCGCGGGTGAGGTTGAGCCCGACGCTGACGAGGTCGCCTTCGGCGTCCTTCACGAAGCGCTTGGGTTCGATGCGGGTGAGGAGGCGGAGCGACTGGGCGTTCCCCTCGAAGCCGCCGCAGTCCTTGGCGACGTCGTTGAGCGCCTGTTCGCCGTTGTGCCCGAAGGGCGGGTGGCCCATGTCGTGGGAGAGGCAGGCGGCCTCGACGAGGTCGGGGTCGCAGCCGAGGGCGGCGCCGAGCTCCCGCCCCACCTGGGCGCACTCCAGGGAGTGGGTGAGCCGGGTGCGGGGGCTGGCGTCCCAGGCGTGGCCGCGGGTGCCGGGGGTGACGACCTGGGTCTTGCCGGCGAGCCTGCGGAGTGCGCTGGAGTGCAGTACGCGGGCGCGGTCGCGCTGGAAGGCGGTGCGGCCGGGGCGTTTGTCGGGCTCTGCGGCCCAGCGGTCGGTGGCGGCGGAGTCGTAGCCGGGGGTGTCGGTGGCGCCGGCGGTGTCGGCGGTGTCGGTGAGGTCCGGGCTGCCCTTGATGTCTGCGCTGTCTGCGATGCCTTCCATGCACCGAAGGTAACCGGAGGGACCGACAGAAGCGCTCAGACGGTGGCGAGTTCCCGCTCCCGGGTGGCCGGGCGGAGTGCCCCGTCGTAGCGGTGCAGGACGAGGCGGGCGAGGGCCGGGTGGGCGCCGAGGGGGGCGGCGGCGATCCAGGGGGCGTGGGCGGCGGCGCGGGTGGCGAAGAGACCGGGGGCGGTGAAGCAGGAGGCGATGGCGACCCGGTGACGGCCCCGGGCGGCGAGGGCGCGGACGGCCTCGGGGACGGTGGGCGAGGCGGCGGAGGCGTAGGCGGGGAGGACGGGGACTCCGCCGAGCCGCTCGCCGAGGAGGGCGGCGATACGGCGGATCTCGGCACCGGAGCGGGGGTCGCGGGATCCGGCGGATGCGAGGACGATCCCGGTGCCTCGGGAGGTGCCGTCCCCGGTGTCCCAGCCGGCCTGTACGAGCCGGTCGGCGAGGGCTTCGACGAGCAGCGGGTGCGCGCCGAGGGGCTCGGCGACGCGGGCCCGGAGGGCGGGCACGGCGGCGAGGGCGGCGGGCAGGTCGTGGGTGACGTGGTGGCCGGGGGCGAAGAGCAGGGGGACGAGTACGGCGTCCCGGCCTTCGGCGGCGAGTTCGGCGAGGGTGGTGTCGAGGAGCGGGGTGTTCAGCTCGATGTGGGCGAGCCGTACGTCGAGTCCGGGCCTCAGTTCGCGGACGCGGTCGAGGAGCCGGTTCAGGGTGGCGCGGGCGCGGGGGTCCCGGCTGCCGTGGCCGACGGCGACGAGGGTGGGTGCGGTCATGGGCGCTCGCGTCCTGGTGAGGGGGAGGTGGCTGAGCCGCTCGCCGAGTTGCTCGGTGATCCTGCCGAGCAACTCGGCGGCGTTGGCGAACGTGCTGTCCGGCTCCGTCATGCACCGATCCTGCGGGTCCCAGGTTGCCTGCCCGTTGCGTGGGGGTCACGACTGTTTTCCGTGCCCTCACGCGTGTGTTTCGGCGACCTCACGCGGGTGGCCCGCCGGGTGTCGGGCGTGGCGCCGTGGCCCGCCGGGTGTCAGGCGTGGCGCCGTGCCCCGCCGGGTGTCAGGCGTGGCGCCGTGGCCCGCCGGGTGTCAGGCGTCGAGCCAGACGCGGAGCGGGCCGGTCTCCCGGAAGCCGGCGGCGAGGGCCGGGGACAGGTCGTCGCCGGACTCGTAACCGACGACGGGGCGGTCGGCGGGCACGAGGCCCAGGACGCCGGACCAGACCTGGACCGGGTCCGTCTCCCCCGCGGTGAAGAGGTTGGAGACGCCGGTGACGGTGCCGCTCTCGCTGAGGACGGCTCCGCCGAGGACGCGGCCGTCGGGTCCGTGTCCGGCGACGACCTTCGTCGCCGGGTCGGCGAGGAGTCCGGGGTGGAAGAGGGCGGCCTCGTCCTCGTCGCCGTCGCTCCAGGCGAGGGCCCAGGCGGCGAGTTCCTCCGGGGTTCGCACCGGGCGCCAGTCACCGGCGGGCGGGGTCACCGGGGTGCCTGCCGGGCGGTGGATCCAGGTGGCCTCGAAGAGGAGGCGGAAGCCCTCGGCCGTCAGGTCGAGGCGGGCGAAGCTGTCCTTCACCGAGGCACCGGGGGTGGTGCGGTCGATGCCGGCCAGGACGTCCTCGACGCCGGCGTCCTCGGTCAGCGTCACCGCGTCCGGGTAGTAGAGCGGGGTGCGGCGGGTGCTGGTCCAGGCGCGGGCGCCGAACGCTCCGGGGTGTCCGTGGGCGGCGCACATGGCCTGGCACCACTCGGCGTTGTTGCGGACGGCTTCGATGATCATGCGCGGATCGTACGGGCGGTTCTTCTTTCCCTCTCCCTATTTCTTCCACTCTTCCGCTTTACGGAATATCTTTTCCGCTATGAGAATGTCCCCGCCCGCGCTCCCCCGGCGCGTCGCCGCCGAGTTCATCGGAACCGGCGCCCTCGTCGCCGTCGTCGTCGGCTCCGGAATCCGCGCCGACTCCCTGAGCCAGGACATCGGCGTCCGGCTGCTCGCCAACGCCGCCGCCTCCGCCATCGGTCTCGGGCTGCTGATCGCCCTCATCGGCCCGCTCTCCGGCGCCCACTTCAACCCCGTCGTGACCCTCTCCGAGTGGTGGTCCCGGCGCCCCCGGCACCGCGGTTCCCCCCGGCCGGAGTCCGGAGGAGGGCACGAGGTCCTCGCCTACATCGGCGCCCAGCTCGCCGGAGCCGTCGCGGGCGCCCTGCTCGCCGAGGCGATGTTCGGGCGGGTACCCGGCGCCTGGGCCACCGAGTCGCGATCGGCCCTCCATCTGCTGCTCGGCGAGGCCGTCGCCACCGCCGGGCTCGTCCTCGTCGTCCAGGGCCTGCGCCACATCGGCCGCCCCTCGCTCGCGCCGGTCGCGGTCGCGGGCTACATCGGCGCGGCGATCTGGTTCACCTCCTCCGGCTCCTTCGCCAATCCGGCCGCCACCGTCGGCCGCGCCTTCTCCGACTCCTTCACCGGGATCGCCCCCGCCTCGGTGCCCGCCTTCGCCCTCGCCCAGCTGCTCGGGATGCTGCTCGGGATGGTCCTGGCCGGTGTGTTGTACGGAACACGTGGGGCGCCGGCCGAACCGAATCCCGCCGACGCGCGTCGGACGGGGTGACAGACCGACACCGAATCGACGATCCACGGAGGTTCCCGCATGCCGGCACGGCTCACCCGGTTGATCCCCCGCTCCACCCGGGCCCGCCGCCGCACCGTCCAGGCCGTGATGCTGGGCGCCGTCCTCGCGCTCATGCCCGTCACCTGGATGCACACCGCCGCCGCGGGGAAGCTCCGTACCCCCGCCGACGTGCCCGCCCGGGACGTCGCCGTCGTCTTCGGCGCCGGGCTGTGGAACGGGCGCCCCACCCCGTACCTCGCGCACCGGCTCGACACCGCGGCCGAGCTGTACCGGACGGGCAAGGTACGGGTCCTGCTGGTCACCGGCGACAACAGCCGGAGCGCGTACGACGAGCCCAGCGCCATGCGGACCTACCTCACCGCGCGCGGGGTGCCGGACGGCCGGATCGTCAGCGACTACGCGGGCTTCGACACCTGGGACTCCTGTGTGCGGGCCCGCAAGGTCTTCGGCGTCGACCGGGCCGTGCTCGTCACCCAGGACTTCCACGTCAAGCGGGCCGTCGCCCTGTGCGGCCGGGCCGGCGTCGACTCCTACGGCGTAGGGGTCCCCGAACCCCACGACCGCACCTGGTACTACGGCACCACCCGGGAACTGTTCGCGGCGGGCAAGGCCGCCCTCGACGCCGGTCTGCGGCCCGACCCGCACTTCCTCGGGCCGGAGGAGAAGGGCGTCACCGAGGCGCTGGCCTCGCCCTCGGCACGCTGAGCGGAGGACGTCGGGGCTCACCGCACCGGGCGTGCCCGGCGGAGGGCCTGGCACCGCGCCCGTAATAAGCGGCGCCGCCCCGCGTAACACGCCTGACGCACGCTGACCGTATGCCCGAGGTCACCGCCGTTCCCACCCACTGCCCCTACTGCGCCCTGCAGTGCGGCATGTCGCTCCGCCCCACCGGCGTCCCGGAGCTGCCCGCCGAGGTGGTCGACCGCACCGACTTCCCCGTCAACCGGGGCGCGCTGTGCGGCAAGGGCCGCACCGCCCCCTCCGTACTCTCCTCCCGGGTCCGGCTCACCGAGCCCCTGGTCCGATGCCCTGACACGGGGGTCCTGGAACCCGCGTCCTGGGAGGAGGCACTCGCCGCCGTCGCCGACGGGCTGCGCCGGACCCGCGCCGACCACGGGCCCGATGCCGTGGGGGTCTTCGGCGGCGGCGGCCTCACCAACGAGAAGGCGTACACGCTCGGCAAGTTCGCCCGGCTCGTCCTCGGCACCTCGCAGATCGACTACAACGGGCGCTTCTGCATGTCGTCGGCCGCGGCCGCGCACGGCAGGGCCTTCGGGCTCGACCGGGGACTCCCCTTCCCGCTGGAGGACATCCCGAAGACCGGGTGCGTCATCCTCGTCGGCTCCAACCTCGCCGAGACCATGCCGCCCGCCCTGCGCTACCTCACCGAGCTGAGGGAGAACGGCGGAAAGCTGATCGTCGTCGATCCGCGCCGCACCCGGACCGCCGAACAGGCCGACCTCCACCTCGCTCCCCGCCCCGGCACCGACCTCGCGCTCGCCCTCGGCATGCTGCACCTCGTCGTCGCCGAGGGGCGGGTGGACGAGGAGTTCGTCGAGGAGCGCACCGCCGGCTGGGAGGCCGCGCGCGCCGGGGCCATGTCCCACTGGCCCGAGCAGGTCGAACGGATCACGGGCGTGCCGGTGCCGCTGCTCCGGGAGGCCGTCGCGATGTTCGCCGACGCCGCCACCGGCATGGTGCTGACCGCGCGCGGCCCCGAGCAGCAGTCCAAGGGCACCGACACCGTCGGCGCCTGGATCAACCTCTGCCTGGCCACCGGCCGGGCGGGCCGGCCGCTCAGCGGCTACGGCTGCCTCACCGGCCAGGGAAACGGCCAGGGCGGCCGCGAGCACGGCCAGAAGGCCGACCAGCTCCCCGGCTACCGCAAGCTCGACGACCCGGCCGCCCGCGCGCACGTGGCCGGGGTGTGGGGCGTGCCCCCCGAGTCGCTGCCGGGCCCCGGGCGGAGCGCGTACGAGCTCCTCGACGCGCTCGGCGGCGACGTGAAGTCCCTGCTCCTCATGGGCTCCAACCCGGTGGTCTCCGCGCCCCGTGCCGCGCACGTCGAGGGGCGGCTGCGGTCGCTCGACTTCCTCGCCGTCGCGGACGTGGTGCTCTCCGAGACCGCCGAACTCGCCGATGTCGTCCTGCCCGTCACCCAGTGGGCGGAGGAGACCGGCACCATGACCAACCTGGAGGGGCGGGTACTGCTCCGCCGCCGCGCCCTCACCCCGCCCGCCGGGGTACGCACCGACCTGGAGGTGCTGCACGCGCTCGCCGGGCTCCTCGGCTGGGAGAAGGGCTTCTCCGCGGAGCCGGAGGAGGTCTTCGACGAGCTGCGCCGCGCCTCGGCCGGCGGCCCCGCCGACTACTCGGGCATCGACTACCGGCGCATCGAGGAGGAACGGGGCGTCTTCTGGCCCTGCCCCGAGACCCCGGAGGGCGCCGCCGGGCACCCCGGGACGCCCCGGCTGTTCCTGGACCGGTTCGCGACCCCCGACGGGCGGGCCCGGTTCGTGCCGGTGGTGCACCGGGCGGCGGCCGAGGAGACGGACGCCGAATACCCGGTGGTCCTCACCACCGGCCGGGTCGTGTCCCAGTACCAGTCGGGCGCGCAGACCCGGCGGGTCGACGAGCTGAACGCCGCCGCGCCCGGGCCCTTCGTGGAGCTCCACCCCCGGGTGGCCGAGCGGATCGGGGTGGCCGAGGGCGAGCGGGTCGCGGTGGTCTCCCGGCGCGGACGGGCCGTCGCCCCGGCCCGGATCACCACGGCCATCCGGCCGGACACCGTCTTCATGCCGTTCCACTGGGCGGGCGAGGGCAGGGCCAACACCCTGGTGAACCCGGCGCTCGACCCGATCTCCCGGATGCCCGAGTTCAAGGTGTGCGCGGTGCGTCTGGAGCGCGCCTGACCGCAGTGATCGTCCGAGTCCGGACGGAGCGCGTGGAGGACGTGGCGGCTACGGCCGGGCGAACCAGTCGCCGCTCTCGATGACCGGGCCGAGGGGCGCGTCCGGCGCCGCGAGGAACACCCATGCGGACACCTTCGCCCCGTCCGCCCGTACGACGTCCATCGCCACCCGCTCGTACCCGACGGGCAGCTCCAGGCGGTCGAGCAGGCCGAACAGTTCGCCGTAGGAGCCGTCCGCCGGTGTGAGCAGGGTGCCGACCACCCGGCCCTCCTCCGCCGGGACGACGTACGGATAGCCGGGCCCGTCGTACAGGACCGCCCCGTGCAGCACGGCGTCCGCCTCGGTGCCGATCCGGCCGGCGAGGAACCGGTCGTGGTTGTACGCGCCCGGGCGCAGCGTCCCGTACACGAAGAACGGCCGCTCGTCGTCCGCCGGGCTCTCGAACACCGGGGCCGCCGCGGTCTCCCGCTCGACCCAGCGCGCGTAGCCCTCGCTGACCCGGGTCACCCGGGTGGCGAGGATCTCGGGCGTCTCGTAGTCGTGGGCGGCGAGGAGGTGTGCCTCAAGGGCCGGGTAGCGGGCCTCGGTGGTCTTGAACAGCACCTGCCACTCCTCGGTGCTCTCGATCGCGCCCCGCCAGTGGTAGACGGAGGTGACGGGCCCCGAGATCTGCGCGCAGGCGACGAGCCGGGCCTCGACGGCGCCGTGCGCCAGGGCCTCGGCCTTGGCGCGAGCGTCGGTGGTGGTGCGGACGGTGACGATCACGTCTCCACCGTACGGGCGAACTGGGCCGCGTGCAGCCGGGCGTACGCGCCCCCGGCGGCGAGGAGTTCCTCGTGGCCGCCCTGTTCGGCGATCGAGCCGCTGTCCATCACCAGGATGGTGTCCGCGTCCCGGATCGTGGAGAGCCGGTGGGCGACGACGAAGCTGGTGCGGCCCGCGCGGAGCGAGGACATGGCCTGCTGGACGAGGAGCTCGGTGCGGGTGTCGACGGAGCTGGTGGCCTCGTCGAGGACGAGGATCACCGGGTCCGAGAGGAAGGCGCGGGCGAGCGTGATCAGCTGCTTCTCCCCCGCGCTGAGGCCTCCGCCGTCCTCGTCGAGGACGGTGTCGTACCCGGCGGGCAGGGTGCGCACGAACCGGTCGGCGTGCGCGGCCCGCGCGGCGTCCACGATCCGCTCGCGGGAGACCTCGCCGGGCACCCCGTAGGCGATGTTGTCGGCGATGGTGCCGCCGAACAGCCAGGTGTCCTGGAGGACCATGCCGATGCCGGAGCGCAGCTCCTCCCGGGTCATCGCGGCGGTGTCGACGCCGTCCAGGGTGATCCGGCCGCCGGTCACCTCGTGGAAGCGCAGGAGCAGGTTCACCAGGGTCGTCTTGCCCGCCCCGGTGGGGCCGACGATCGCGACGGTCCGGCCCGGCTCGACCGTGAGGGACAGGTCCTCGATGAGCGGCTTGCCCCGCTCGTAGCGGAAGGCGACCTTCTCGAAGGAGACCCTGCCGGTCAGCCGGGCGGGGCGCTGCGGCTCCGCCGGGTCCGGGCCCTCCTCCTCGGCGTCGAGTAGGTCGAAGACCCGCTCGGCGGAGGCCACTCCGGACTGGAGGAGGTTGGTCATCGCGGCCACCTGGGTGATGGGGCCGTTGAACTCGTAGGAGTACTGGATGAAGGCCTGCACGTCGCCGACGGAGAGGGTGCCGCTCGCCACCCGGAGTCCGCCGACCACGGCGATGACGACGTAGTTCAGATTGCCGACGAAGGTCAGCGCGGGCTGGATGAACCCGGACACGAACTGGGCGCGGAAGCTCGCCCGGTACAGCTCCTCGCCCAGTTCGTCGAAGCGGCGGACGGCCTCGGCGCGCCGGCCGAAGGCGACGACCTCGGTGTGGCCGGTGATCATCTCCTCGGCATGGCTGCCGAGGCGGCCGGTGACGGCCCACTGCTTCACGAACTGCGGCTGGGCGCGGCGCCCGGCGAAGGCGGCGACGGCGACCGAGACGGGCACGGTGGCGAGGGCGACGAGGGCGAGCACCGGGGAGATCCAGAACATCATCACGAGGACGCCGACCAGGGTCAGCACGGCGCGGGTCATCTGGCTGAAGGCCTGCTGGAGGGTCTGGGTGATGTTGTCGATGTCGTTGGTGGTGCGGGAGAGGACCTCGCCGCGCGACTGCCGGTCGAGGTAGCCGAGGGGCAGCTTCCCCAGCTTGTGCTGGGCCTGTTCGCGGAGGCGGTGGCCGGCCCGCTGGACGACGGTGGTGGCGATCCGCAGCTGGATCCAGGTGAAGAGGGACGCGCCGGCGACGACCGCCGCGGAGAGGGCGAGGACCCGGCCGACGGCCGCGAAGTCGACCCCGGCCGGACCGGTGGCGCCGGTGACGACGAGGTCGGTGGCGCGGCCGAGGAAGAGCGGGCCGAGGACGGAGAGGGAGACGGCCGCGGCACCGGCGGCGAGGACGCCGAGGAGACGGGCCCGGTCGGGGGCGAGGGTGCGGAGCAGGCGGAGGCCGGAGGAGCGGAAGGAGAGGGAGCGTTCGAGGGCGGGGGTGGCGGGGAGGCCGGGGCCACGCTGCGGGGAGGGGCCGGTGCGGGCGGGGGCGGATCCGGTGGGCGCGCCCTTCGGGGCGCTTCCCGTGCGGTCGGCGCGGCTCGCCGTGGCCGTACTCATGCGGCTTCCTCCTCGGTGAGCTGGGAGAGGACGATCTCCCGGTAGGTGGCGTTGTCCCGCATCAGGGACGTGTGGGTGCCGGTGCCGACGCTGCGGCCCCGGTCGAGGACGACGATCCGGTCGGCCTCGCGGATGGTGGAGACCCGCTGGGCGACGATGACGACGGCCGAGTCGGCCGTCTCCTCGCGGAGGGCCTCGCGGAGCCGGGCGTCCGTCCGGGGGTCGAGGGCGGAGAAGGAGTCGTCGAAGAGGTAGAGGCGGGGGCGGGCGACGAGGACGCGGGCGATGGCGAGGCGTTGCCGCTGCCCGCCGGAGAAGTTGGTGCCGCCCTGGGAGACGGGCGCGTCGAGGCCTTCGTCGAGTCCCCGGACGAACTCGGTGGCCTGGGCGACCTCCAGGGCGTGCCAGAGTTCCTCGTCGGTGGCGTCGGGCTTTCCGTACCGCAGGTTGGTGGCGACTGTTCCGGAGAAGAGGTAGGGCTTCTGCGGGACGAGCCCCACGGTCCTCGCCATGAGGCCGGGGTCGAGCCTTCGGACGTCGACGCCGTCGACGAGGACCTCGCCGCCGGTGGCGTCGAAGAGCCGGGGCACGAGCCCGAGCAGGGTCGACTTCCCGCTGCCCGTCGAGCCGATGATCGCGGTCGTCTCGCCGGGCCGGGCGACCAGCCCGACGTCCACGAGGACGGACTCCTCCGCACCCGGGTAGCGGAAGTCCGCGCCCCGGACCTCCAGATGCCCGCGGCTGTTCCGGGGCCGCACCGGCTCCGCCGGCGGGGTGACGGACGAGCGGGTGTCGAGCACCTCGCGGACGCGCTCGGCGCCCGCCTCGGCCCGGGGCATGTTCATGAGCAGGAAGAGGACCATCATCACGGACATCGAGGTCTGGAGCAGATAGCCGAGGAAGGCGACGAGGCCGCCCGGCTGGAGGTCGCCGGATTCGATGCGGTGGGCTCCGACGTACACCAGGGCGACGGTCGTGAGCTCCCAGACGATGAGCACCGTCGGGAACATCAGGGCCTGGAGGCGGCCGGCCCGGAGGCCGACGGAGCGGAGTTCGTCGTTGGCGGCGGCGAACCGTTCCCGCTCGTGCCGGTCGCGGACGAAGGCACGGACCACCCGCACGCCGGTGATCTGCTCGCGCAGCACCCGGTTGGTGCGGTCGACGCGCCCCTGCATGCCCCGGAAGAGGGGCCGCATCCGCAGGACGATCGCGCCGACCGCCCCCGCCATCACGGGCACGAAGAGGAACAGGACCAGGGCGAGCGGAACGTCCTGGCGCAGGGCCATGGCGATGCCGCCGAAGCAGAGGAGGGGCGCGGCGACCAGCATGGTCAGGACGAGGACGGTGAACGTCTGGATCTGCTGGACGTCGTTGGTCGTACGGGTGATGAGGGAGGCGGCGCCGAAGCGGCCCCGCTCCCGCGCGGAGAACTCCTGGACACGGCGGAAGACTTCGGAGCGCAGGTCGCGGGCGACGCCCATGGCGACCCTGGCGCCGGTGTAGGTGGCGGCGGCGGCCACCGCCGCCTGGAGGAGGGTGACAGCGATCATCGTGGCGCCGCCGCCGAGGACACGGTCGGTGTCCCCGCGCAGGACGCCCTCGTCGATGACGCCGGCGTTGAGGGTGGGCAGGGCGAGGGAGGCCAGGGACTGGACGAGCTGGAGGGCGACGAGGAGGACGAGGAGGGTCCGGTACGGCCGGAGGCGGGGCACGAGGAGTCGCAGCAGCATGATGGCGGTTCCTCACGCGCCGTACGGGCGGACGGACTTGGCGTCCTTGAGGGCGGTGCCCCACCAGGCGATCTGGTCGAGGAGCGCCTTGGCCGCGATCTCGGCGCCGGCGGGGTCCTTGTGGCGTCCGTCCTCGTCGAACTGTCCGTGGGCGTGGTGGAAGGAGACGGTCTCGCGGACGGTGACGGCGTGCATCTCGGCGTAGACCTGGCGGAGCTGCTCGACGGCCCGCAGACCCCCGGAGATGCCGCCGTAGGAGACGAAGCCGACGGGCTTGGCCTGCCATTCGGTGTAGTGCCGGTCGATCAGGTTCTTGAGGGAGGCGGGGAAGGAGTGGTTGTACTCGGGGGTGACGACGACGAAGGCGTCGGCTCCGTCCAGCACCGGTGTGACCTTGGCGAGTTCGGCGACGACGGCCGGGGACGGGTGGTGGGAGAGGGAGGTGGGGAGGTCGGTCTCGGCGAGGTCGACGACGGTGACGGTGAAGTCCTCGCGCTCGGCGAGGCGGGAGCGGAACCAGTCGGCGACGACGTGGCCGAAGCGGCCTTCGCGGTCGCTGGCGACGACGAGGGCGAGGGTGAGGGGGGCGGGGGAGACGGTGGCCGGAACGGCGTTCGTGATGTCCATGTCGATGATCGTGGTACCTCAAGCTTGGTTGAGGTCAAGCGGTGATCCCTCCCCCCTTCCGACGCCCTTCCCCAAGGCCCTTTCCCGGGACGTACGGTGAGTGCATGACGACTCCGCCCCCACACATCGAGATCGACGGCGTCACGGCGACCGACCCGGGACTGCTCGCCGCCCTCATGACCGGCTTCGGCCACTTCACGGCGATGCAGGTCCGCGACGGGCGCGTGAAGGGCCTCGAACTGCACCTCGCCCGCCTCGACCGCTCCACCCGCGAGCTCTTCGACCGGGAACTCGACGGCAAGCGGGTCCGCGCCCTGATCACCGGAGCCCTGGAGACCGCCGGGGTACGGGACGGCTCGGTACGGGTGTACGTGTACCCCGACGTCCGGATCGCCGTGACCGTCGCCGCCCCCGCCCCGGACGGCCCCGGCGCCCCGCAGCGGCTCACGACCGTCGACTACTGGCGGCCCGCCCCCCACATCAAGCACCTGGGCGGCTTCGGCCAGAACTACCACCGCGAGGCGGCCGCGCGCGCCGGCTACGACGAGGCCCTGCTGACCTCCCCGTACGGGGAGATCGCCGAAGGGGCGGTCACCAACATCGCTTTCTGGGACGGGACTTCCGTGGTCCGGCCTTCGGCGCCCTGCCTCGAAGGCATCGCCATGGCCCTCCTGGCACCGCGCCTGGAATCGGTCCGGCGCCCGGTCACCCTGGCCGACCTCTCCGGCTACCGGGCCGCCTTCGTCACCAACTCCCGCTCCATCGCGCCCGTGACGGCGATCGACGAGGTCGCCTTCGAAGTGGACGAGGAGCTGATGGGCCGGGTGTACTCGGCGTACGACTCGGCGGAGTGGGACGAGCTGTAGAGCTCCGCGGCGGGAGTTCACACGGGGGGAGTTCACCGGAATGATCGCGAGATACGTCGTCTCGCCGCGCGGCGGCCGCCGCGCCCACCCCGACATCGCGTCGGCGCTCCGGGCGGCGGAGGCACGGGGCAGGGCGGCGCTGATCGAGATCGCGCCCGGCCGGTACGAGGAGACGCTCACCGTCCGGGGCGAGGTCCGGCTCGTCGCGGCCGAGGGCCCCGGCTCCGTCGTGGTCGGCCGGCCCCGGAGCACCGTCCTGGACACCTACGGATCCGTCCATGTCCAGGGCCTCACCCTGGTCGGCCGCGAGGCGGACGTCGTCGGCTGCCACAGCGGAGCGCTGACGCTGGAGCACACCGAGATCTGGGCGCACAACGGCGTCGCCCTGCACGCCCGGCCGCACACCTCCGTCACCCTGCGGGACGGTGTGATCGCGCACGGCCGGGCGCTCTTCACCGGCGGCGCGGGGCTCGTCGAGCGCTGCCGGTTCACCGACGCCGCGGACAACGCGATCGCCGTACTCGAAGGGGCCCGTGTCACGGTCCGGGGCAGTCGGATCGAGGGCAGCCGCATCCACGGTCTGCGCGTCAGCGACGCCCAGGCCGAGGTCGTCGGCTGCGAGCTCACCGGCACCGGACAGGCGGCCCTCTGGGCGGACGCCCGGGCGCGGCTCACCGTGACGGACTGCACGATCACCGCCGTCCACGCGGAGGGGATCGTGTTCACCGAGCAGTCCCGGGGCTCCGTCGACCACACGAACATCACCGGCGCGCGGCACGGGATCGCCGCGGCGAGCGGCGCGGACCCGCTGGTGCGCGGCTGCGTCCTCACCGACTGCCACGACACCGGCATCAACGTCCAGACCGAGGCCCGGGGCCGGTTCGAGGACTGCCACGTCGTGAACGCGGGCAACGTCGCCGTGTTCGCCACCAAGGGCGGCGCCCCGGAGATGCACGGCGGACTGATCACCGGAGGCAACGTCGGCATCGCCGTCACGGAGGGCGCCCGGGGCCGCTTCACCCACCTCCGGGTCGAGGATCTGACCAGCCTCGCACTGCGGGTCCGGAGCGGATCCGCCGCCGTGTTCGACCACGTCCGGGTGGAGCGCTGCCCGTGCGGCCTGGAGGCCCAGGGGGACAGCGGCACCACGGCCGACCTCACCGACACCGTCTTCCGCGACTTCTCGCTGCCCGCCGTCACCGCCGCAGGCCAGACCAGGGTCACGCTCAGGCGGGTGACGGCCGTGCGCGGGGCGGTGGGCTTCGGCGTCACCGAGCACGCCCAGCTGTTCCTGCACGACTGCGAGGCGAGCGAGGTCACCAGCGGCGGGGTCGCAGGCACGGGCAACGGCAGGCTCTTCGCGAGGAACCTCACCGTCACCGACTCGGAGGGGATCGGAATCTGCGCCCGGGACTCCGCCTACCTGGACGTCGCGAACAGTACGTTCACGGACTGCGCGGTCGCCGGGGCGGTCTTCGGCGGCGAGTGCAGCGGCCGCCTCGCGGACTGCTCGGTCAACGGCACCAGGGGCAAGGCCGTGCAGCACAACGGCCAGGTCGAGCTGGTCTCGCTGCGCACCTCGCTCCCGGTCGTCCGGGAGGCCGCGCCGCCCCCCGGGCCCGCACCGACGATCGTCAACCGGTTCGAGGGCCCGGTCATCCACGGCGACGTCCACGGCGCCCAGTTCGCCTGGAACAACGACCACGTCGTCCAGCAGCAGACCGAAGGAGAGGACTCCCCCTCATGAGCGATCAGCGGAACACCCCCGGCAGCGACGGCGGTCCGGTCTTCAACGGCGACGTCTCCCACTCCCAGCTCGCCTGGAACAACGGGACCGTCACCCAGAACCAGCAGAGCAACAGCACCGTCGCGCCGGGGTACGAGGAACTCGCGGAGCGGGTGAACGAGCTCCTCCGGGAACTCCCCCGGGCCGGCCTCGGCGAGCAGGACCGGCAGGACGCCGAGGAGGCGGCCGCGGAGGTCCTGGCGGTGATCACCCGGCCGGAGCCCGTCGAGGAGGGCCGGCTGCGCCGCGCGCTGACCACCCTCAGGGGAGCGCTCGCCCCCGTGGCCACCGGCGTCGCGGCCGGCACGACGATCGGGGCGCAGGAATGGGCCCTGGCGGCGATCGGCGGCCTGACGGGGCTCGGATAGACCGGATAGACCGGGCGGACCGGGCGCCGGGCGCCGGGCGGAACGGGCTGAACGGGCTGAACGTACGGACCGGGCGCCGGGCCCGGCCGGGCGCGGGGGGAGCCGGTATCGGGCCCGGCCGATGGGCCGGGACCTCGGTCACCCGTTCGGCACGAGGCGTCGACCGAGGCCAAAAGACCTGCCCTGACCTGCGTAAACTCCGGAAATCCAGGCGACACACCGTATCGGACGGCCCAATCCTGATGCCTCATCAGCAGGCGCGGGGCGCGCGGCGGCTCTTATCTCGGTCACAGAAGGTCGTTCCGGGAAGTCCCTCCCGGGAGGACCGCCCGCTCGACCGCTCGCGCGCCCCGGAGGCCCCCCATGCGCACCACTGTCCGCCTGTTCACCGGTACCGCGCTGACGGTCGCCGCGATCGGAGTCCTCGCCGCCCCCTCGGCGTTCGCCAACGACTCCGAGTGGCTCGAACTCTTCCCCTCCGATGCCGACCCCGGCACCACCGTCACCGTCAACACGCTCGCCTGCGGCAAGCACGGTCACGGCGTCGGGGACGCGAACTCGCTCGGCGCGGGCGAGTTCCAGCTGAATCCGAGCACGCACAAGGAGGTCGTGGTCGGACAGTTCCACGTACCGGAGCACGCCAAGGCCGGTACCTACGGCATCAGCGTGGCCTGCGACAACGGCAAGACGGCCCGGGGCGACCTGACCGTCAAGCACCGCCGTCCGAGCGGCCACGTCCAGACCGGTGTCGGGGGCAGTGTGGGCCCCGACACCGCCCAGGTCACGGCGGGCGCGGCGGTGCTGGCCGCGGCTGCCGTGGGCGGGGTCCTGTTCCTGCGCCGCCGGGCGAGCGGCGCGCAGGGGCACTGAGACCACCCGCCTGTCCTGCCCCCACCGCGCGCCCGAACACGGCCCGGCGGGGGCAGGGCCACATCCCGAACCGACCGAGGGAACCCAGGTGAGCAACAGGAGCAAGGGCTGGGCCATAGCCGTGGCCACCTGCGTCGGGCTCTGGCTCGTCCAGAACGGCTCGGAGTACGTCACCCCGCCCGTACCGTCGGCCGCACAGGCCTTCGCCGCCGGTCCGAGCGTGCACACCGACGCCGCCGCCGACCCGCTGCCGCCCTCGGCGCCCGTCCGGCTGCGCATCCCCGAGACCGATGTGGACACCCCGATGATGCGGCTCGGCCTGGCCTCGAACGGCGCGCTCGACGTACCGCCGGCCGGGAACCGGAACATGGCCGGCTGGTACGGGGACGGCACCCCGCCCGGCGCCAAGGGCACGGCGATCGTCGCGGGCCACGTCGACAACGCGGACGGGCCGGCCGTCTTCTACACGCTCGGCGCGCTCAAGAAGGGCCACCGGATCGAGGTGGACCGGGAGGACGGGCGTACCGCCGTGTTCACGGTCGACGCGGTCGAGGTGTACGGGAACAAGGACTTCCCGGACCGGAAGGTCTACGACGAGGCGGACCGGGCGGAGATCCGCGTGATCACCTGCGGCGGCGGCTTCTCGAAGAAGAACGGCTACGAGGGGAACGTCGTCGCGTACGGCCACCTCATCGGGGTGCGGCAGCCCGTCACCGCAGCGGGCTGAGCCGTCCGGCCACCGCAGCGGGCCGAGCCGGCCCGGTCACCGCAGCGGGCCGAGCCGGCCCGTCACGCCCACTGGTCGAAGGCGAGCTTCGCGACCAGCGAGAGCACCACGACGAGCAGCACCCCGCGCACGAACTCGGCTCCCTTGCTGAGCGCCATCCGTGCCCCGACCGTCCCGCCGATCAGGTTGAAGACCGCCATGACGCCCGCGAGCTGCCAGTAGACGCTGCCCTGGTACGCGAACATCGCGAGCGCGCCCGCGTTGGTGCAGACGTTGACGATCTTGGCGGTGGCGGAGGCCGTGACCAGGTCGAGGTGGAGGACGGCCGTGAGGGCGAGCACCAGGAAGGTGCCGGTGCCGGGCCCGAAGAGACCGTCGTAGAAGCCGATCCCGCCGCCGACCACGACGATCGCGGTCACGATCCTGGCCCGCGTCAGCGGCGCCCGCTCCTCCCCCTCGGCCCTCGCGCCGAAGGAGGGCCGCAGCATCACGAAGGCCGCCACGGCCAGCAGCACGACCATGATGACCGGGCGCAGGACGTCGCTGCTGATGCCGGCCGCGAAGAACGCGCCCGCCATGGAGCCCGTGAGGGCGGCCAGCCCGATGCGTACCGCCGTCCAGACCTGGACGGGCGCCTTGCGGACGTAGGTGATCGCGGCCCCGGTGGTGCCGACGATCGCGACGGCCTTGTTGGTGCCGAGGATGTGCGCGGCCTGCACGTTCGGCAGCCCGAGCAGCAGGGCGGGCAGCAGGAGCAGCCCGCCGCCGCCGACCACGGCGTCGATCCAGCCCGCCACGAGCGCGGCGAGGCAGAGCAGGACAAGGGTGGTCAGCGAGATCTCGGGCATGCCGTTGAGCCTAGGGAGGCGATCGTTGCCCCGTCCATCAATCTCTGGAGAGTTGAGCTACGTCTGAGCTTGCGGCGCCCGGCTCCCGGTCGGGGGCGGGCGGCGCGGCCGGTGTGACGGAGGCCGTGAGGAGGGTCGCCGCGAGCGCGCCCGCGCCGATGAGGGAGGCGGCGAGCCGGCGGCGGGCCGACGCGACGGCCGGGACGCGCGGCGCGCCGTGTCTGCCCTGGGCCGATCGGCGCCCGGCTCTCCGCATGGTCCTACGCACGGTTCTACGCATGGTCGAAGTCCTCGCTGTGGATACGGGTGGCCGGTACCCCGGCCCGGATGAGGTTGGCGGTGGCGGCCTTCGCCATCGCGGGCGGGCCGCACAGGTACACGTCGTGGGCGGCGAGGTCGGGCACCAGGTGGCGCAGGGCGCGCGGCGCGAGAGGGTCGTAGGAGTCGTCCGAGCGGCCGAGCAGGAAGTGGAGCGCGGCCCGCCGTCCACGGGCGATGGCCTCCAGCTCCTCGCGCAGGACGAGACCGGCCTCGTTCGAGGCCCGGTAGAGGAGCGTCACGTCACCGGGACCGCCGGGCAGCGTCTCGAAGAGGGCGCGCAGCGGGGTGATGCCGACGCCGCCCGCGAGCAGCAGGACCTTGCGCCGGGTGCGGCGGTGGGCGGTGAGCGCGCCGAAGGGGCCGGAGGCCAGGACCCGGGTGCCGGGGCGGAGCCGGCGGATGCGGCGGGTGTGGTCGCCGAGCGCCTTGACGGTGATCCGCAGGGTGTCGTCGCGGACCGGCGCGGAGAGGGAGAAGGGCAGGGCGGTCGCCCAGAGCCCGCGACGCAGGAAGCGCCAGCGGAAGAACTGGCCGGGTTCGGCGCGGAGCCGGGCCACTCCCCTGCCCCGGACGAGGACCGACACGACCCCGGGGCCCTCGTCGCGGACCTCGACGACCCGCAGGTCGTGGCGGAGGGCGGCGCGGACGGGGACGACGAGCCGGTACCAGAGGAGGAGGACGGCGACGGTGCCGTGGGCCATCGACCAGAGCCAGCGGGTGAGGAGGCTGCCCGCGAGGTCGGGTCCGGCGAGCTGGTGGACGAAGCCGAGGGCGGCGGCGAGGAGCGCGCCGAGGTGGACCGCCCGCCAGGTCTCGTGCGGGAGCCTGCTCCGGACGGCGCGGGCCGAGGTGATCCCGACGGCGACGAACAGGGCGGTGCCGGCGGTCGCGGTGGCGATCGCCCCGTACGCGAGGAGGTCCCCGGTGGCGGTGACCAGGTCGGTGTGGGTGTGCACGGCGTACCCGCAGAGGGCGAGGAGCGCGTGGGCGCCGATCAGGCCGAGGACGTACCGGCCGCCGTGGGCGTGCCAGCGGGCGAGCCGGTCGGCGCCGACACCGTGCTCGACGGCCGGGACGCGGGCCATGAGGAGCAGCAGGACGAGGACGCCGTATCCGGCGAGGAGACCGGTGAGGTGGGCGCCGGACGCGAAGAGGGAGTCGAGCCGTGCGGAGGGCCGGGCCTGGACGCCCCAGAGGAGGGCCACGGCGCCGGCACCGGCGAGGACCGCGTTCCGCAGCCGCTCGGGAGGAAGCCTCAGCGCCGGTACGGGCGGAGCGGGCGGGGCCGAAGCCTGTGCGGACGCGGCCTGTGCGGACGCGGCCGGTGCGGGCGGTGCGGACGCGGCCGGTGCGGGCGGAGCCGGAGCGGGCACGGGCGCCGTCGGCACGGGCACGGCCCCTATCGGCGGGGCGGATATCGGCGCGGTGGGGAACGGCTCGGAGCGGAGGGAAACATAAAGAGGATGGCTGGCCTCGGTGGTCACATCCGGCACACTAGGTCCGCCCGTATACGGGAATCCCCAGCTCAGCTCCCTCCCCCCGATCCTTAAGACTGACTTGAGCCGAGCCTGACCACGGGTTAATCCTGACGGCCACCCCGCCCGGCCTCACAGCGGGCGGGCCCGGGGACGGAGATCAGCGTTCCGTACGGGAAACAGTCGGGATGCCGTCGGGTAACACCGGCCGCGCACGCTTCCTGTCATGAGTACACGGATCGTGGTGGTCGGGGGCGGAACGGCGGGCGCCCGGCTCGCCCAGCGCCTGCCCGTCACCCTCCTCGGCGAGGAGCCGCACGCCCCGTACAACAGGGTGCTGCTCGCCGACGTCCTCGCCGGGCGGTACGCCCCCGAGGTGATCGCCCTGCCCGGGACCCGGGAGCCGGTACGGCTCGGGACGCGGGCGGTGCGGATCGACCGGGCGGCGCGGACGGTGGAGTGCGCGGACGGTTCGCTCGTCGGCTACGACCGGCTCGTCCTCGCCACCGGCTCCAACCCGGTGCTGCCGCCGCTGCGCGGACTGCGCGGCGCGGAACTGCCGGAGGGCGTCCACGCCTTCCGTACGCTCGACGACTGCCTGGCGCTGCGCGACCGGGTACGGCCCGGGGTGCGGGCGGTGGTCATCGGCGGCGGGCTCCTCGGGGTCTCGGCGGCGCGGGCCCTGGCCGCGCTGGGCGCGGAGGTGGTCCTGACCCAGCAGGGCGAGCGCCTGATGGAACGCCAGCTGGACGTCCACGCCTCGGCCCTGCTCCGCGAACACGTCGAGTCCCTCGGGGTCGAGGTGCACACGGAGTGCCGGGTCAGCGGGCTGCGGCAGCGGGACGGCGAGGTCACGGCGGTCGAACTCGCCGACGGCTTCGTGCTCGACGCCCAGGTCGTGGTCCTGGCCTGCGGGGTCCGCCCGAGGGTGGCCCTGGCCCGGGAAGCGGGTCTCGACGTCGCCGGCGGCATCGTGGTCGACGACGAACTCCGCACCTCCGACCCGTACATCCACGCGGTCGGCGACTGCGCGGAACACGCGGGCCGCGTCTACGGCCTGGCGGGCCCCGCCCTGGAACAGGCCGACGCGCTGACGGAGATCCTGCTGGCCGAGACGGCCGTGGACTCCGCCGCGCGCTACACCGGCACCCGCGCCCTCACCCGCCTCACCCTCGGCGGCGCCGCCCCGCTCGACCTCGCCGCCTTCGGCGAGGTCACGGCTCTGCCCGGCGACGACGTCGTCCAGCTCAACGACGCGACCCGGGGCGCGTACCGCAAGGTCGTCGTCCGCGGGGACCGGCTCGTCGGGGGCGTCCTCCTCGGCGACCTGGCCGCGGTCGGCGCGCTCGCCCGGGCCTGGGAGGGCGACGAAGCCCTCCCGCAGGCCCCCCTGCTCCACCTGCTCACCCACGACGGAGGCTCCTGACATGAGCGCTGACATGACCGCGCACACCCCGACGATCGTCCTGGTCGGCCACGGAATGGTCGGCCAGCGGTTCCTGGAGTCGCTCGCCGACCGTGGGGTCACCGAGCGGGCCAGGATCGTGGTCCTCTGCGAGGAGCCGCGTCCCGCCTACGACCGCGTGCAGCTGACCTCGTACTTCTCCGGGAAGACGCCCGACGACCTGTCGATGGTCGAGGCCGGCTTCATGGAGAAGCACGGCATCGAGCTGTACGTGGGCGATCCGGCGGAGTCGGTGGACCGGGAGGCCCGTACGGTCACCGCCCGTTCCGGGCAGGTCTTCGCGTACGACTCGCTCGTCCTCGCCACCGGCTCGTACCCGTTCGTCCCGCCGGTGCCCGGCAAGGACGCCCGCGGCTGTTTCGTCTACCGGACGATCGAGGACCTGCTCGCGATCGAGGAGTACGCCAAGACGGCGACGACCGGCGCGGTCGTCGGCGGCGGTCTGCTCGGTCTGGAGGCGGCCGGCGCCCTGAAGGGCCTCGGGCTCGACACCCATGTCGTGGAGTTCGCGCCGCGTCTGATGCCGGTGCAGGTCGACGAGGGCGGCGGCGCCGCGCTGCTGCGCACGATCGAGCGGATGGGGCTGACCGTCCACACCGGGACGGGTACGCAGGAGGTCGTGACGGCGGACGGCGCCGTGACGGGCATGAAGCTGTCGGACGGTTCCGAAGTGGCCACGGACATGGTCGTGTTCTCGGCCGGTGTACGGCCCCGGGACCAGCTGGCCCGCGACTGCGGTCTGACCGTCGGGGAGCGCGGCGGCATCGCGGTCGACGAGCAGTGCCGCACCTCCGACCCTGCGGTCTTCGCGATCGGCGAGTGCGCGCTCGCCACCGACGGGCGGGTGTACGGCCTGGTGGCGCCGGGCTACGAGATGGCGCAGACGGTGGCCGCCGCCCTGGCGGACGACGCCGGGAACGGCTTCACGGGCGCCGACATGTCGACCAAGCTGAAGCTGCTCGGTGTGGACGTGGCCTCGTTCGGCGACGCGCACGGCACGACCGAGGGCTGCCTCGACGTCGTGTACTCCGACTCCCGCTCGGGCGTCTACAAGAAGCTGGTCGTGAGCGGCGAGGGCGTCCTCCTCGGCGGTGTCCTGGTCGGCGACGCCGAGCAGTACGGTCTGCTCCGCCCGCTCACCGGCACCGTGCCGCCCGTCTCCGCCGAGCAGCTGGTGCTTCCGGCCGGTGCGGGGGCCCCGGTGGCGCTCGGTCCCTCGGCGCTGCCGGACGACGCGGTGATCTGCTCCTGCCACAACGTCACGAAGCACGCGATCGGCGAGTGCTCCTCGCTCGCCGAGGTGAAGAAGTGCACCAAGGCCGGTACCGGTTGCGGCAGTTGCGTCAAGGTGATCGAGAAGCTGCTGCCGGCGCCCGCCGACAAGGGGCTCTGCCGCTGCTTCTCCTACAGCCGGAGCGAGCTGTACGAGATCGCCCGCACCCTGCGGATCACCTCCTTCGCGGCACTGCTCGACTCGCACGGGCGGCCGGAGGCGCGGGGCGGCGAGGGCTGCGAGGTCTGCAAGCCGACCGCCGGCTCGATCATCGCCTCCCTCAACAACGGCTACATCCTGGACGGCGAGCAGGCCTCCCTCCAGGACACCAACGACCACTTCCTCGCCAACATGCAGCGCAACGGCTCGTATTCGGTGGTGCCGCGCATCCCCGGCGGTGAGATCACCCCGGACAGGCTGATCGTGATCGGCGAGGTGGCCCGCGACTTCGGCCTCTACACGAAGATCACCGGCGGTCAGCGGATCGACCTCTTCGGCGCCCGGGTGGACCAGCTGCCGGCGATCTGGACGCGGCTGGTCGACGCGGGCTTCGAGTCGGGGCACGCGTACGGCAAGTCGCTGCGCACGGTGAAGTCCTGCGTCGGGCAGACCTGGTGCCGCTACGGCGTGCAGGACTCGGTGAAGATGGCGATCCAGCTGGAGCTGCGTTACCGGGGCCTGCGCGCCCCGCACAAGCTCAAGTCGGCGGTCTCCGGCTGCGCCCGCGAGTGCGCCGAGGCGCAGTCGAAGGACTTCGGGATCATCGCGACGGCCAACGGCTGGAACCTGTACGTCGGCGGGAACGGCGGCGCGACCCCGCGCCACGCGGACCTGCTCGCCCAGGACCTGTCGGACGCCGAACTGATCCGCCTCATCGACCGGTTCCTGATGTTCTACATCCGGACGGCGGACCGCCTGGAGCGGACGTCGACCTGGCTGGAGCGCCTGGAGGGCGGCCTCGACCACCTCAAGGACGTGGTGGTGCACGACTCCCTCGGGCTCTGCGACGAGCTGGAGGGGCTGATGGCGGCGCACGTCGACGACTACCAGGACGAGTGGGCGCAGACCCTCGACGACCCGGACCGGCTGCGGCGCTTCGTCTCCTTCGTGAACGCGCCGGACGCGCCGGACCCCTCGGTCCGCTTCGTGCCGGAGCGCGACCAGATCAAGCCGGACCTCACGATCCTGACGCTCGGCAGGACGAACAGCACGCTGGAAGGGGCTTCCTCCCGATGACGACCCTCACGACTCTCACCACGACGACGCTCGAGATCTCCCCCTCCCCCGATTCCTGGGTGGCGGTGTGCGAGGAGTCCCGGCTGACCCCGGGCCGGGGTGTGGCGGCGCTGCTGCCGGACGGCCGGCAGGCGGCGGTCTTCCGGGACCGGTCGGGGCGGCTGTACGCGATCGACAACCGCGACCCGTTCACGGGGGCGCAGGTGCTCTCCCGGGGGCTCGTCGGCTCGGCCGAGGGGCGGCCGTTCGTGGCGTCGCCGCTTCTGAAGCAGCGCTTCGACCTGGAGACGGGGCAGTGCCTGGACGACGACGAGGTCATGGTCGCGGTGTATCAGGTGCGCACGAAGTAACTTGACCGCTCGTTCCAGATGGTCGTACGGTCTCCTTGTGGCCAGGACCAAGGAATTCGATCCCGACGCCGCGCTCAGGGCCGCACTCGAACTGTTCTGGGCGCGCGGCTACGAGGCGACGACGATGTCGGACCTCGTGGAGCACCTCGGCGTCGGCCGGGCCAGCATCTACGCGACCTTCGGGAACAAGCACGAGCTGTACCTGAAGGCCATGGACCGCTACCTGGAGACCCGCGACCCGCGGCTCGTCGAGGAGCTGTCCGCGCCGGGCCCGGCCCTGCCGGCCGTCCGCGCGCTGGTCCGCCGCTTCGCCGCCGAGGCGTCCGCGGAGGGGCAGCGCCTGAACGGCTGCTTCGTCACCAACTCGGCGGCGGAACTGGGGCCGCACGACACGGCGGTGGCACGCCGGGTCGAGCTCAGCTGGGAGCAGGTCGAGACGCTCCTGTACGCGGCGCTCACCCGGGCCCGCGCCGGGGGCGAACTCGCGGCCGGCCGGGACCCGCGCGCGCTGGCGAGGATGCTCCTCGTCCTGCTGCAGGGCGTCCGCGTGGTCGGCAAGGTGTCGAGCGACCCGGCCAGGGTCAGGGACGCGGCGGAACAGGCCCTGAGCCTGCTGGACTGAGGACGACGCGGGACCGAGGAACGGGCGCCCACGGGGGGCGCCTTTTCTTCGGTGGTTATTCTGGAATGTACGGTCAAGTACAGGGGGATGGGAATGTCGTTGACGAAGGCGCGGGAGCCCCATGGGGGCACCGCCGACGGGCGCCTCGCACGCGGCGGCTTCATGCTCCTCGGGGCCGTGCAGATGACGCTCATCTTCACTCTCGCGTCGCTCGCCGTACCCCTCCCCCGCATCGGCACCGAGTTCCGGCTCGACCGCGCCCAGCTGATCCTGCTGAGCGCCGCGTACGGACTGACCTTCGCCGGACTGCTCCTCCTCGGCGGACGGCTCGCCGACCGCTTCGGCGGACGCCGGACCCTCACCGCGGGCCTCCTGCTCTTCGGCACCGCCTCCGCCCTCGCCCCGCTCACCCCCGGATACGAGGCGCTGCTCGCCGCCCGGTTCGGACAGGGCGTCGGCGCGGCGCTCGTCGCCCCGGCGGCGATGGCACTGCTCCGGACCCTGTTCCCCGAACCGGCCGCGTACGGCAGGGCGATGGCCACCTGGGGCGGCCTCTCCGTGCTCGGCGCGACGGCGGGGAACCTGCTCTCCGGGGCGATCGCGGCCGCCACCTCCTGGCGCGGCACGTTCGCCGTCCCCGTCACGGTGACCGTCGCGGCCCTGCTGCTCGCGCCGAGAGCGCTGCCCGCGACCGGGCTCGACGGGGCCCCGGGCGCGACCGGGCCCGGCAGGGCCCCGGCCCGCCGCCGCACCCTCGACCTCCCCGGCGCCCTGCTCGCCACCGCCGGGATCACGCTCGCCAGCTACGCGCTCGTCCTCACCGACGCCCACCCCTGGGGCTCCGCCCCGGTCCTCGCGCCCCTCCTCGCCGGGCTCGTCCTGCTCGCCGCCTTCGGCGCCGTGGAGCGACGCACCGCCGACCCCCTGCTGCCCCCGGACTTCCTGCGCGATCGCCGCCGGGCCCTCGGCCTGGCGGCGATCGGCCTCACCGCGGCCGGCACGGCGACGGTCTTCGTCCTGCTCTCCCTCTCGTTCCAGCAGCGGCGCGGCTGGAACGAGCTGCTCACCTCGGCCGCCTTCGTGCCCTTCGCGGTCGCCCTGCTCGGCTCGGGACGGCTCGCGGGCCCGCTGATCGGGCGGTACGGCCCCGGGCGGGTGACCGCGGCAGGACTCGGGACGGCCGCCGCCGGCCTCGGACTGCTCGCCGTGGCGGGCTTCGACGGCTCCGTGCCGTACGCGTACGGCCTGCTGCCCGGCCTGCTCCTGCTGCCGGCGGGCGGCGCCCTGTCCTTCGCGGGCGCCGCCGTCCTGGCCACCGAGGGCGTCCCGGCGCACCGGGCGGGCCTCGCGGGCGGCGTCCTGAACACGGCGATGGAGCTGGGGCCGACCGTGCTCTTCGCCGCGCTGCTCACCCTCGGCGGGGACGCGGTGTCGCTGGCGGCGGCCGCCGCCCTGTTCGCGGCGCTCGCCGCCGTCACCACGATCCGCACCCCATAGCCCCGACCACCCGGCCCGCACCACAGGGTCCGCATCGCAGAGCCCGCATCACAGGGTCCACATCGCAGGGTCCTGAGCAACCGACCATCATCCCCACAGGAGTTGACCGACATGTCCGCACGCTTCACCGACCGCGTCGTCCTCGTCACCGGCGCCGGTTCCGGTCTCG
This sequence comes from Streptomyces sp. NPDC017246, assembly GCF_044331325.1. Classification (NCBI taxonomy): domain Bacteria; kingdom Bacillati; phylum Actinomycetota; class Actinomycetes; order Kitasatosporales; family Streptomycetaceae; genus Streptomyces; species Streptomyces sp. NPDC017246. Next base: position 270,511 of record NZ_JBIRMW010000001.1, read on the forward strand.
GCCGGGCCATCGCGCTCGCCTTCGCCGCCGAGGGCGCCAAGGTCGTCGCCGCAGGCCGTACCGCCGAACCGCTCACCGGGACGGTCGCGCTGATCGAGGCCGCCGGGGGCACCGCCGCGGCCGTCACCGCCGACGTGGCCAGTGCCGAGTCCACCCGGGAGCTGGTCCGGCGCACGGTCGAGGTCTTCGGGGGTCTCGACGTGGCCGTGAACAACGCGGGGGTCTTCCGGGGCGGCGGCCACAGCGCCGCCGACTTCCCGCTGGACGACTGGGCGACGCTGCTCGACATCAACGTCACGGGGGTGCTGCACGCCCTCCAGGCCGAGGTGGCGCACATGCGGGCGCACGGCGGCGGGGCGATCGTGAACATCGCGTCGAACCTGGGCCCGCACGTCCGGATCCCGGGGGTCTTCGGCTACCAGGTCTCGAAGGCGGCGGTCTCGGCGCTGACCAGGGCCGCGGCCCTGGACCACATCGCCGACGGGGTCCGCATCAACGCGGTCAGCCCCGGCGCCGCCGAGTCCACGATGTCGCTGCGGCCCGGCGAGACGGAGGCCGAGCGCGAGGTCCGGATGAAGCAGGAGTCTCCGCTCGGCCGGATCTCCACCGCCGCCGAGGTGGCGGCGGCCGTGCTGTACCTCGCGTCGGACGCGGCGGGCTCCGCCGTCGGCACGGACCTGGTGATCGACGGCGGCGTCTCCGCCTGACACGCGCGGGGCTCAGCCCTGGGCGGCCGCCGGGTCCATCCAGAAGATCTCCCAGTGGTGGCCGTCCAGGTCGGTGAAGGAGCGGCCGTACATGAAGCCGAGGTCCATCGGCTCCTTCGCCGGGGTGCCGCCGGCGGCGAGGGCGGCGTCCGCCAGCTCGTCGCACTTCTCGCGGCTCTCGGCGCTCAGGGTGACCAGGACCTCGGTGGTCTTGGTGGCGTCGGAGAGTTCCTTGCCGGGTGCCATGAAGGACGTGAACTTGGGCTCTTCGAGCAGCATCGCGAAGATCGTGTCGCTGAAGACCACACAGGCGGTGGTCTCGTCGCTGAACCGCGGGTTGCTGGAGTAGCCCAGCTTCTCGAAGAAGGCCTTGCTGGCGTCGACGCTCTTGACGGGCAGGTTCACGAAGATCATCTGCGGGGCGGCCATGATGCGCTCTCTTCCTTGGGTCGGCCGGCCCGCTGAGTGCGTTCCGGCGCTTTCACGAGGTAGACGGGCCTCCTGCCCGTAACTCATCGCTCTCCCGAGGATTTTTTGCGCTCAGGCCACGGAGCGCAGCTCGAAGGCCGCCAAGGGTACGAATCCGCCGCCCGCGCCTCGGGTGTCCACCCCGGGCCCGCCGAGCCGCCGCAGCAGGGCGAGGGCGATCCGCTCGCCCTGCGCCTTGGCCCGCTCGGCCCGCGGCCCGGTGTGCAGGCCGTCGACGGCGGCGTGCCAGAGCTGCACCCACCGGCCGAAGTGGGCGGCGGTGAGGGGCCGGGCGGCGTGGAGGGCGGCGTGCGGCGCGAAGGCGTCACGGCCGTAGTCGGCGGTACGGAAGAGGGCACGCTCCCAGAAGTCGGTGATGCGCGGCAGATGGGCCTCCAGGTCGGTGCCGGCGATCTCGGTGAAGAAGGGCCCGATGAGCGGATCGGCGAAGGCCGCGGTGTAGAAACGGCGCAACAGCACGTCGAGGTCGTCACGATCGCTGATGTCCCGGGTGGCGCGCATACGCCCAGTCTCCCCTCCGGACCCGCCCGGCCCCAAGTGCCGAAGGTCCCCCGGGGCGCACCGGCCGGCGCCCCCGCCTCGCGCCCGTCCGGCGGGGCGTGCCCGACAGCGCCCCGCCTCTTCCCCTTCACCCCGAGTTGCCGCACAGTCAACTCCGTACTCCTAGGTTCCGGAAGCGCGCGACCCCGTCGCCCGACCGGCGTGGCGGGGCGGTTCACCACCCTTCTCAGGAGTGAGACGTGGAGCGACGCAGTTTCCTGCGTGGAGCGGTCATCGGCACGTCGGCCGCCGCCTTCGGCGGCAGTCTGTGGCACGGCGCGGCCTTCGCCGCCCCCGCCCAGCCGGGCGCGGGTCCCTACGGGGCGCTCGGTGCGGCGGACGCGAACGGCATCCTGCTGCCCGCCGGGTTCACCAGCCGGGTGATCGCCCGGTCCGGCCAGTCGGTCCCCGGCACCTCGTACGCCTGGCACAGCGCGCCCGACGGCGGCGCCTGCTTCGTCGACGGCACGGGCTGGATCTACGTGTCGAACTCGGAGATCAACCCGAGCGGCGGCGCGAGCGCGGTGCGGTTCGACTCGGCCGGCACGATCACCGGCGCGTACCGCATCCTCTCGGGCACCCGGCAGAACTGCGCGGGCGGCGCCACCCCGTGGAACACCTGGCTGTCCTGCGAGGAGGTGTCCCTCGGCTACGTCTACGAGGCGAATCCGTGGGGCGGCACCGCGTACCGCCGTGACGCGATGGGCCGGTTCAAGCACGAGGCCGCCGCCGCCGACCCGGTCCGCAAGGTCGTCTACCTGACCGAGGACGAGACGAACGGCTGCTTCTACCGCTTCATCCCGACCACCTGGGGCAACCTCTCCTCCGGCACCCTCCAGGTCCTGGTCGCGGGCACCGCCGCCTCCGGCTCCTTCACCTGGCAGAACGTGCCGGACCCGGACGGCTCGCCGACCGCGACCCGCAGCCAGGTGGCCGCCGCGAAGAAGTTCAACGGCGGCGAGGGCTGCTACTACGCGGACGACACCGTCTGGTTCACCACCAAGGGCGACAACCGGGTCTGGCAGATCGACCTCGCCGCCGGTACGTACGAGCTGGCCTACGACGACTCGCTGGTCTCCGGCGGCGGCGCCCCGCTCACCGGTGTCGACAACGTCACCGGCACCTCCTCGGGCGACCTGTTCGTCGCGGAGGACGGCGGCAACATGGAGATCTGTGTGATCACCCCGGACGATGTCGTCGCGCCGTTCCTGCGGATCAGCGGCCAGTCCTCCTCGGAGATCACCGGACCGGCCTTCTCCCCCGACGGCAGGCGCCTGTACTTCTCCAGCCAGCGGGGCACGAGCGGCAGCTCCTCCGGCGGCATCACCTACGAGGTGACGGGCCCGTTCCGCACGTGACAGCGGCGCGGTGACGGGCCCGTCCACCCTCCGACGGCTACGAGGTGACGGCCCCGTTCCGCGCGTAACAGCGCAGGTCTACCTTCCGTTGGGCGCCGCCGAGCAGGGCGGCGCCCAACGGTGTCAGGGTGTGCAGGACCGCGTTGCCGTGGCGCAGTGTCGCGATGAGCCCGGCCTCGCGCAGGACGCCCGCGTGCTGGCTCGCCGAGGCGAGCGACACCCCGGCCCGGCGGGCGAGCTCGCTGGTCGTACCGCCGTCGCCGATGGCGTGCAGGACGGTCGAGCGGGTCTGGCCGACCAGTTTGGCGAGCGAGGAGCCGCCGGGCGGGCGGACGGTCGGTGCCTCGCCGTGGGTGACGGGGTAGACGAGGACCGGCGGCAGCGCGGGGTCGCGCAGCACGACGGGGGTCCCCCGGCAGAAGTACGAGGGCTGGAGCAGCAGCCCCCTCCCGTCGAGGTGGACGTCCCGGTCGACCGGATAGTCGGCCTCCAGGACGGGCGCGCGCCAGCGCAGCATCGGCGGCAGCGAGGCGAGGAGTTCGTCGGCTCCGCCGTCCAGGAGAGCGCGTCCGCGGCGGGCGCGGTCGGCCTCGACCCGGGCCCGGATGTGCGGCCAGTAGGGCTCGACGGCGGCCCGGTGGTAGCTCCGCAGGGCCCCCATGAGCCGGTCGAAGGGCCCGGCGCCGCCGTCGGTGAGGGCGCGGAGCGAGTGGGGTACGGTCCGCCCGCCGGAGCGGTCCGCGGCAAGCAGGGAGAGCTCGCCGCGCAGCCGGCCGGGGTCGGTCGCGCGGATCGCCTGGAGGCCTTCGTCGAGCCCGTGAACGCCCTCCGCGGGCGTCAGGAAGTCGGGAAAATAGCCGCGGCTGGGAACGAGCGCGGCCAGGAGCCGGGTCTCACCGCCGAGCCGCATCCGGGTTTCGGAGCGCCATTCTCCGAAGACGACGGGGCCCCGCCGGTCCCTTAAACGGTGAAAGCTCAGAATCGTTTCCCACAGAACGTCCGGCCGGGCGGCCGTTCGCACCCCCGCCAGGTCGTTTCCGGTGAAATGAATCCGCAGCATGACGTCCCCACCTGTGCACTCGCAACCACCCCCGACAACGAGTATGCACAGCATCACTGCACGTTACCAGGGTGTTTCAGCCACAGTTGAAAAGCATCGCGGCAATCGGGGCGGAACCGAAAAGCTGTACGGGTCGGGCAGGAAACCTTCAGGACCGAGGTGACGTGGTGAAGACCGTGGGGGGCTTTGCCCGTCCGGCGGCGGTCGGCGAGGTTGCGGCTCACCTGCCCGGCATCGGTAAAGGGCGCGGCCTCCGGGTGGGGATCCGGGGGTCGCGCCCGCTCCATTCTTTGCGGTGAGGAAGCGAAGAAGTTCAATGGCCAATAATTCAATCAGAGGCAATTGAACAACTACTCACATCCGCTCAACAAACAAACGACGGGACGGACACCTCCACACAAAGGTGTCCGTCCCGTCGCTGTGTTTCCGGAGCCGCCGCCCGCCGGTGAGGGTGGAGAGATGACCGACCGCGACCCCGGCCGTACCGAGGTGGTTCCGTGATTCCCGCTGCTGAACGGGGGTTCAGGAGGGCCCGACCGCCACTCCTGACCCCCCGTTCAGCAGGACTCAGCGGCTGTCGCTGCCCTTCGACTCGGCCGCCGCGCGGCCGGCCTCCAGTCGCGCCACCGGGATCCGGAAGGGCGAGCAGGAGACGTAGTCGAGACCGACCTCGTGGAAGAAGTGCACCGACTCCGGGTCGCCGCCGTGCTCGCCGCAGACACCGAGCTTGATGTCGGGGCGGGTGGCGCGGCCGGCCTCGACGGCGCTGCGCACGAGCGCGCCGACACCGTCCTTGTCGATGGTCTCGAAGGGGCTGACGCCGAAGATGCCCTTCTCCAGGTACGCGGTGAAGAACGAGGCCTCCACGTCGTCGCGGGAGAAGCCCCAGACCGTCTGCGTCAGGTCGTTGGTGCCGAAGGAGAAGAACTCGGCGGCCTCGGCGATCTGACCGGCGGTCACGGCGGCGCGCGGCAGCTCGATCATGGTGCCGAGCGCGAGCTTGAGCTCCACGCCGGTCCGGGCCCGGACCTCGGCGATGACCTGCTCGGCCTCCTCGCGGACGATCTCCAGCTCCTGGACGGTGCCGACGAGCGGGATCATGATCTCGACGCGCGGGTCGCCCTTGGCGTCGATGCGCTGGGCCGCGGCCTCGGCGATCGCCCGGACCTGCATGGTGAACAGGCCGGGGATGACCAGGCCGAGGCGGACACCGCGCAGACCCAGCATCGGGTTCTGCTCGTGCAGCCGGTGCACGGCCTGGAGCAGGCGCAGGTCGTTCTCGTGCGGCTCCTTGCGGGACTCGGCGAGAGCCACGCGTACCGACAGCTCGGTGATGTCGGGCAGGAACTCGTGCAGCGGCGGGTCGAGCAGCCGGACCGTGACGGGCAGCCCGTCCATGGCCTCGAAGAGCTCGACGAAGTCGGTCTTCTGCAGCGGCAGGAGGGCTTCCAGGGCCTGGTCGCGCTCGGTGTCCGTGTCGGCCAGGATCAGCCGCTCGACGAACTGGCGGCGCTCGCCGAGGAACATGTGCTCGGTACGGCACAGGCCGATGCCCTGGGCGCCGAAGCGGCGGGCGCGGTTGGCGTCCTCGGCGTTGTCGGCGTTGGCGCGGACGCGCAGCCGGCGGACGCGGTCGGCGTAGGCCATGATCCGGTGCACGGCGGCGACGAGCTCGTCGGCGTCGTCGGCGCCGGCGTGCATGCGGCCCTCGAAGTACTCGACGACCGGGGACGGTACGACGGGTACCTCACCGAGGTACACCTTGCCGGTGGAGCCGTCGATGGAGACGACGTCGCCCTCCTCGACGACCTGGCCGTCGGAGGTGGTCATCCGGCGGCGCTTGGTGTCGACCTCGAGCTCCTCGGCGCCGCAGACACAGGTCTTGCCCATGCCGCGGGCGACGACGGCGGCGTGCGAGGTCTTGCCGCCGCGGGAGGTGAGGATGCCCTCGGCGGCGATCATGCCGTCCAGGTCGTCCGGGTTGGTCTCGCGGCGGATCAGGATGACCTTCTCGCCGGACCGGGACCACTTGACGGCGGTGTACGAGTCGAAGACGGCCTTGCCGACCGCGGCGCCCGGGGAGGCGGCGATGCCGCGCCCGATCTGGTCGACCTTGGCGTCCTCGTCGAACTTGGGGAACATCAGCTGGGCGAGCTGGGCGCCGGTGACGCGCTGGAGCGCCTCGGCCTCGTCGATCAGGCCCTGGTCCACGAGCTGCGTGGCGATGCGGAAGGCGGCACCGGCGGTGCGCTTGCCGACGCGGGTCTGGAGCATCCAGAGCTGGCCGCGCTCGATGGTGAACTCGATGTCGCAGAGATCCTTGTAGTGGGTCTCCAGCGTGTTCATGATGTGCATGAGCTGGTCGTACGACGTCTTGTCGATCGACTCGAGGTCGGCCAGCGGCACGGTGTTGCGGATACCGGCGACGACGTCCTCGCCCTGCGCGTTCTGCAGGTAGTCGCCGTAGACGCCGGCGTGGCCGGAGGCGGGGTCGCGGGTGAAGGCGACGCCGGTGCCGGAGTCCGGGCCGAGGTTGCCGAAGACCATCGAGCAGATGTTGACCGCGGTGCCGAGGTCGCCGGGGATGCGCTCCTGGCGGCGGTACAGCTTGGCGCGGTCGGTGTTCCAGGAGTTGAAGACAGCCTCGATGGCGAGGTCCATCTGCTCACGCGGGTCCTGGGGGAAGTCGCGGCCGGTCTCGGCCTTCACGATCTTCTTGAAGCCCTTGACGACCTTCTTCAGGTCGGCGGCGTCGAGGTCGGTGTCGCTGGCGACCTTCTTCGCGGCCTTGGCCTCGTCCAGCGCGTCCTCGAAGAGCTCGCCCTCGACGCCGAGGACGGTCTTGCCGAACATCTGGATGAGGCGGCGGTACGAGTCCCACGCGAAGCGCTCGTTGTCGGCCTGGCGGGCGAGTCCGACGACGGACGCGTCGGAGAGGCCGATGTTGAGGACCGTGTCCATCATGCCCGGCATGGAGAACTTGGCTCCGGAGCGGACGGACACCAGCAGCGGGTCGTCCGCCTGGCCCAGCTTCTTGCCCATCCGCTGCTCGAGGGCGTCGAGGTGGGCGCTCACCTCGTCGCGGAGCTCGACCGGCTCCGAGCCGCTCTCGAGGTAGACCTTGCACGCCTCGGTGGTGATCGTGAACCCGGGAGGGACCGGCAGACCGAGGTTGGTCATCTCGGCCAGGTTCGCGCCCTTGCCACCGAGCAGGTCCTTCAGGTCCCTGTTGCCCTCGGTGAAGTCGTACACGAACTTCTGATCATTGTTTTCCGACACGGGTCCCGACTCCTCGATGACTCGGTTGGCTGCCCTGACGGCGAGGAACATACCCAGATCGAAGGCTTCTGGGGAGGTACGCCTAGCGGTCACGTGGCCTTAACCACCCGTCCGCCAGCACTTCGAAAGTAACCAGCAGGTAGCTTCCGTTTTCAGACCCCGAAGGCTGCATGACTCAAAGCAGAGGGAAGTCGCTCGAATGAGCGCGCATACGAGCACTTGCGTTCAATTCTTGAACGCAAAAAGGGTGGCACCCCGTGCCACCCTTCAGGCGGTGCAGCCGTTCATAACCTGCTCATCTGAGCACCACCCCCCTCAAGGGTGGCGAGGATCACTCCCCCGGAAAGGCCGAATCTCAGCCGCCGGACGTGTCCAGCTCGGCTTCCTCGCTCACGCCGGAGCAGTCGTACGGGTCCTTCAACCAGCCGTCAGGCAGGACAACTCGGTTGTTTCCGGACGTACGGCCACGCGGGCCGTCCGCACCCACCGGCCACGACTGATCCAGGTCCAGCTCGCTCAACTGAGCGCTCAGCTCGTCCAGGGAGGAGGTGACCGCGAGCTTCTTGCGCATCTCGGAACCCACCGAGAAGCCCTTCAGGTACCAGGCCACATGCTTGCGGAAGTCGATGACACCGCGTGCCTCGTCGCCGAGCCACTCGCCGAGCAGCCGCGCGTGCCGCACCATCGCGTCCGCGACCACCCGCAGCCCGGGCGCGGCATAGGCGCCGGTGCCCTCGAAGCCCGCCACCAGGTCCGCGAAGAGCCACGGCCGCCCCAGGCAGCCGCGTCCGACGACCACGCCGTCACAGCCCGTCTCGCGCATCATCCGCAGGGCGTCGTCGGCGGACCAGATGTCGCCGTTGCCGAGCACCGGGATCTCGGGCACATGCTCCTTGAGGCGCGCGATCGCGTCCCAGTCCGCCGTACCGCCGTAGTGCTGGGCCGCCGTCCGCCCGTGCAGGGCGATCGCCGTGACGCCCTCCTCCACCGCGATCCGGCCCGCGTCCAGGAAGGTGATGTGGTCGTCGTCGATGCCCTTGCGCATCTTCATCGTGACCGGCAGGTCGCCCGCGTTGGTCACGGCCTCGTTCAGGATCGCGCGCAGCAGCGGCCGCTTGTAGGGCAGGGCCGAGCCGCCGCCCTTCCGCGTCACCTTGGGGACCGGGCAGCCGAAGTTCAGGTCGATGTGGTCGGCGAGGTCCTCGTCGACGATCATCCGTACGGCCTTGCCGACCGTCACCGGGTCCACGCCGTACAGCTGGATCGAGCGCGGCTGCTCGGTCGCGTCGAAGCGGATGAGCTGCATCGTCTTCTCGTTGCGCTCGACCAGGGCGCGCGTCGTGATCATCTCGCTCACGAACAGCCCCTTGCCGCCGCTGAACTCGCGGCAGAGGGTACGGAAGGGGGCGTTGGTGATGCCGGCCATGGGGGCGAGCACCACCGGCGGCTCCACGATGTGCGGGCCGATGGCAAGAGGGGAGAACGCGGTCATTGGCCCATTGTCGCGTACTGCGGCGGTCATTAGTTAGCCGTACTATCCGAACATGCCCGAGCTCACACGCTCGCAGCTCCCCCGGGGCCGGCAACTCGTCGTCCTGGCGATCTGCTGCATGAGTCTGCTGATCGTCAGCCTGGACAACACCGCGCTCAATGTCGCCCTGCCCTCCCTGCGGCGCGACCTGGGCGCCTCCGTCGCCGGACTGCAGTGGGTCATCGACGCGTACACCCTGGTCCTCGCCTCCCTGCTCATGCTCGCGGGCTCCACCGCCGACCGCGTCGGCCGCCGCAAGGTCTTCATGACCGGCCTGGTCGTCTTCGCGCTCGGCTCACTGCTCTGCTCCCTCGCGCCGAACCTGGAGGCGCTGATCGCCTTCCGCGCGGTGCAGGCCGTGGGCGGCTCGATGCTCAACCCGGTCGCCATGTCGATCATCACCAACACCTTCACCGAACCCGCCGCACGCGCGCGTGCCATCGGCGCCTGGGGTGCGGTCGTCGGCATCTCCCTGGCCCTGGGGCCGCTGGTGGGCGGTCTGCTCGTCGAGTCGGTCGGCTGGCGGGCGATCTTCTGGGTCAATCTGCCGGTCGCCCTGGTCGCCCTCGTGCTCACCCTGCGGTACGTCCCCGAGTCCCGCGCGCCCCGCCCCCGGCGCGCCGACCCGGTCGGACAGCTCCTGGTGGCGGCGCTCCTCGGCTCGCTGACGTACGCGATCATCGAGTCCGACCCGCTCTTCGCCGGGATCGCGGTCGCGGCACTCGCCGGAGTCCTCGTGTACGAGCCGAGGCGCCGCGAACCCCTGATCGACCTGCGGTTCTTCCGCAGCGCGCCGTTCAGCGGGGCCACCGTCGTCGCGGTCTGCGCCTTCTCGGGCTTCGCCGGCTTCCTGTTCCTGAACACCCTGTACCTCCAGGAGGTGCGCGGTCTCTCCCCGCTGGACGCCGGCCTCTACGTCCTGCCGATGGCGGGCATGACCTTCGTCTTCGCCCCGCTGTCCGGACGGCTCACGGGCGCGCGCGGGCCCCGTCTCCCGCTGCTCCTCGCGGGGACGGCGATGACGACGGGGGCGCTGCTCTTCGCGGCCTTCGGGGCCGGGAGCGGCGATCCGCTGCTCTTCGCCGGGTACGTGCTCTTCGGCATCGGCTTCGGCCTGGTGAACGCGCCCATCACCAACACCGCCGTCTCCGGGATGCCCCGCGCGCAGGCCGGGGTCGCGGCGGCGGTGGCCTCGACGAGCCGCCAGGTCGGGCAGACGCTCGGAGTGGCGGTCGTCGGCGCGGTGCTGGCGGCCGGGGTGGGCCCGGGGATGTCCCCGGACGACTTCGCGGCGGCGGCCCGGCCGGCCTACTGGGTCGTGACGGCGTGCGGGCTCGCGGTCCTCGCGGTCGGGGCGCTGACCAGCGGGAAGTGGGCCCGACGCACGGCCGGGCGGACGGCTCGGCGCCTGGCGGCCGAGGACGAACCCCGGGCCGGGGTGCGGCCGGGCCTCAGGCGGCGGTGAGAGCCCCACCGAGGACGGCGGGGCTCCTGAGCCCGTCCCGCAGGGCCGCCTCCCGAAGGGTCTCCTCCTCGCGGACGGCAAGGTCGAGGAGCCGTTCGAGCCCCGCCCGGGACTCCTTGTCGAGGGGTACGTAGGTGACGAGGCGCGGCCCGGCCGCCGGCCCGAGCCAGAGGTTGGTGTGTTCCAGGTGCAGCACGCCGACGTGGGCGTTGCGGATGACCTTGGCGCGGCTGCCGAGATCGGCGACGTCGTGCCGGGCCCACAGCTCCCGGAACTCCGGGGAGGCCTCCTGGAGCCGCTGGACCAGCTCCTTCCAGGCGGGTTCGGCCAGGTGCTCGGCCATGGAGGCGCGGAGCTTGCCGACCATCGCGCGCAGGACGTCGGGGATGTCGGCGAGGGCGGCCCGGAAGTCGTCGTTCGTGAAGGCGAGCCAGAGGGTGTTGCGGTCCTCGCGGGGCAGCGCGTCGAGGTCGCAGTAGAGCCGTCCGAAGGTGCGGTTGTGGGCGAGGAAGTCGTACCGGCTGTTCTGGACGACGGCGGGGACGGGCTCCAGCTGCTCCAGGAGCGTGCGCAGCGCGGGGGTCACGGCCGGGCAGGGCGCGCCGGGGTGCGGGTCGGCCTGTCCGGCGAGGGCGAAAAGATGGCTCCGCTCGGTGGGGTCGAGGAGCAGGGCGTCGGCGAGGGCGTCGAGGACCTGCGAGGAGACGGTGATGTCACGGGCCTGTTCGAGCCAGGTGTACCAGGTGACGCCGACGGCGGAGAGATGGGCGACCTCCTCGCGCCGCAGGCCGGGGGTGCGGCGGCGGCGCCCCCGGGGCAGGCCCACCTGTTCGGGAGTGATGCGCTCCCGTCGGCTGCGCAGGAAGGCGGCGAGTTCGTGTCGCCGGGTCTCAGGTTCGGCGGTCGTCGCGGTCGTCACGCTCCCAGGGTGCTACGGCGGCGAGCCCATTGCCAGGTAGTGCTTGTACCAGGATGAAGAGACTCTGGTACCAGGCTGAAGGAGCGCGGATCGTCGACGAGGTGACTTCGACCTCCGTAACCCCCCGGACCGGCGCACCCGCCGCCGCCCACGACCGCCCGGCCCTCGGGCCGCTCGGCCTGTTCACCGTCCTCCTCGGTGCCGCGCTGCCGCTGATCGACTTCTTCATCGTCAATGTCGCCCTGCCGTCCATCGACCACGACCTGGCGGCCGGCCCGGCGCTCCTCGAACTGATCGTCGCCGGGTACGGCCTGTCGTACGCCGTGCTGCTCGTCCTCGGCGGGCGCCTCGGCGACCTCTTCGGGCGGCGCCGGCTCTTCCTCGCGGGCATGGCCGCCTTCGGTCTCACCTCGCTCGCCTGCGGGCTCGCCCCGGACGCCTGGACCCTGGTCGGGGCGCGGGTGGCGCAGGGCGCCGCGGCGGCGCTGATGCTGCCGCAGGTCCTCGCGACCATCCACTCCTCCACGGAGGGCGCCCGGCGGGCCAAGGCGCTGAGCCTGTACGGGGCGACCGCCGGGCTCTCCATGGTGACGGGGCAGATCCTCGGCGGGGTGCTCGTGGCCGCCGACCTCGCGGGCTCCGGCTGGCGTGCGGTGTTCCTGGTGAACGTGCCGGTGGCGGTGGCGGGCCTCGTCCTGGCCCTCCGTGCGGTCCCGGAGACCCGTTCGGACCGCCCGGCGCCGGTGGACGTGGCGGGCACGCTGCTGCTCGCGGTCTCGCTGCTCACCCTGCTCGCCCCGCTGACGGAGGGCCGGGCGGCGGGCTGGCCGCTGTGGACATGGGTCTCGCTGGCCGTGTTCCCGTTCGCCGCGACGGCCTTCTGGTGGGTGGAGCGGCGGGCGGACCGCCGGGGCCGCACCCCGCTGGTCCCGCCGAGCCTGCTCGACCTGGTGTCGCTGCGGCGCGGTCTGATCCTCGTCCTGCCGCTCTCCGGCGGCTTCGGCGGCTTCATGTTCGTGATCGCGGTCGCGCTCCAGCAGGGCCTGGGCCTGGGCGCGGTGGCCTCGGGCCTGGCGCTCGTCCCGATGGCGGTGGCCTTCTTCGGGACCTCGCTCGCGGGCCCCCGGCTGGTGCGGCGCTGGGGCACGCGCGTGGTGGCGGTGGGCGCCCTGCTCCAGGCCCTCGGCCTCGGGCTGATCGCCCTGACCGCGTGGCGCTCCTGGCCGGACCTGTCGGTGCTGAGCCTGATCCCCGGCATGGCGATCGCGGGTGTCGGGCAGGGCCTGCAGCTCCCGGTGCTCTTCCGGGTGGTGCTCTCGGAGGTTCCGGCGGAGCGGGCGGGCGTGGGCAGCGGCGTGATGGTGACCACGCAGCAGACGGCCCTGACCCTGGGGGTCGCGACCCTCGGCACGCTCTATCTGGGTCTCACCGCGTCCGCCCCCGCGGACTCGGGGACGCCGTTGACGGTGACGGTCCTCCTGCAGGTGGCGATGGCCCTGGTCACGGCCCTGCTGGCGCTGCGGCTGCCGCGGACGGTGGCGTAGACGGCGGGCGGCGGGGCCGCCGAGGCCGGGACGGGCGAAGGGCCCGGGGTGGCGAACACCCCGGGCCCTTCGTCATGCGGGTGACCGCGACTACTCCCGGCCGGTGCCGGTGGTGCCGGTGGTGCCGGTGCTCTCCGCGCTCCGGTCGGTCTCGGCGCTCCGGTCGCTCTCGCCGGTCACGGCTCCCTGGGCGCGCTCGCGCATCTTCTTCAGGAGCTCCTGCTTGCGGTCGTCGGCCGTGCCGCGGGCGGCACCGCCCTGGACCGCGCCGTGCTGGTCGGCGCGGGACAGCTTCTTGCGCTGCCCTCCGACGCCGAGGAGGTTGTTGCGCCTGGCCATGGGGTTCTCCCGTCAGTGAGGTGTGCGGTGGTCGGTCGCCTGCGCGGCGCGCTCACTCGTAGATCTGGAAGAACGAAGAAGACATGCCGGTGACGCTACCCGGGGGCCTCCTCCCCCGGCATCCGCTTTTCGCGCTCTTCGGCCGTACGAATGACAGATATTGAAATCTGTCATCGGTCATGCCATGCTTCTTCCATGACGACGACACGGAACCCCGTCCCCACCCGCCCGCTCGGCACCACCGGCCCCCTGGTCTCCTCGCTCGGCCTCGGCTGCATGGGCATGTCCGCGCTGTACGGCGACGCCGACCGCGCCGAGTCGATCGCGACGGTCCACGCCGCCCTGGACGCGGGGGTGACCCTGCTCGACACCGGCGACTTCTACGGGATGGGGCACAACGAACTGCTGATCGCCGAGGCGCTGCGGACCGCCCCCGCCGCCGCCCGCGAGCAGGCCCTGACCAGCGTGAAGTTCGGCGCGCTCCGCACCGTGGAGGGCGGCTTCACCGGGTACGACGGGCGCCCGGCCGCCGTGAAGAACTTCGCGGCGTACTCACTCCAGCGCCTGGGCACCGACCACATCGACATCTACCGGATCGCCCGCGTCGACCCGGACGTGCCGATCGAGGAGACCGTCGGCGCCATCGCCGAGCTGGTCGAGGCCGGGCACGTCCGGCACATCGGCCTCTCCGAGGTCGGTGCGGACACCCTGCGCCGGGCGGCGACCGTGGCCCCGATCGCGGACCTCCAGATCGAGTACTCGCTGATCTCCCGCTCCATCGAGGAGAAGATCCTGCCGGCCGCCCGTGAGCTCGGCATCGGCGTCACGGCCTACGGAGTGCTGTCGCGCGGCCTGATCAGCGGCCACTTCACCCGGGACCGGGAGCTGGCGGCGAACGACTTCCGCGGTATGAGCCCGCGCTTCCAGGGCGAGAACCTCCAGCGGAACCTGGACCTGGTGGACCGGCTGCGGGCGCTCGCCGAGGCCAAGGGCGTGACGGTCGCGCAGACCGCGATCGCCTGGGTCCTCGCGCAGGCCGAGCGACAGGGCGTGGACATCGTCCCGCTGGTCGGCGCCCGGCGCCGGGACCGGCTCACGGAGGCACTCGGCGCCCTGGACGTCACGCTCGACGCCGCCGACCTGGCCGCGATCGAGGAGGCCGTCCCGGCGGGCGCCGCGGCCGGCGAGCGCTACCCGGCGGCACAGATGGCACACCTGGACAGCGAGCACTGACCGGCGCCGCCGGGCCCTCCGAGCTGACAGGTAGTGTCATTCCATGGCCGCCACCGAGACCCTGACCGCAGAGCGCATCCTCGAAGCGACCGAGGAGGTGCTGCGTCGGTACGGGCCGGCGAAGGCGACCGTGGTGGACGTGGCCCGGGTGCTCGGTGTCAGTCACGGCAGCGTCTACCGCCACTTCCGGACGAAGGCCGCGCTCCGTGAGGCGGTGACCGAGCGGTGGCTGGAGCGGACGATCGTCGCGCTCCGGCCGTACACCGAGGGACCGGGCGCCGCCGACGAGCGGCTGACCGGGTGGCTGACCGCCCTCTTCGCCCTCAAGCGCCGCAAGGCGGGCGGCGATCCGGAGCTGATGGCCACCTTCCAGGTGCTGATCGGGGAGAACAGTTCGGTGGTCCAGCGGCACGAGGAACACCTGGTGGAGCAGATCTCCCACATCGTGGAGGACGGCCATCACGAGGGGGTGTTCGCCGCTCCGGAGCGGGACTACGCGACGACGGCCCGCGCGGTCTTCGACGCCACCGGCCGCTTCCACGACCCGGCGCACGCCGCGGACTGGGCGGCCACGGACATCGAGGACGCGTTCGCGGCGGTCGTCTCTCTGACGCAGCGTGCGTTGCGGGCCTGACCCGCACGCGTTTTGAAGATCATTTGGAACGGACTTTCCCGTTCCGTGTCCAGACCCTGACTAGCGTTCTCGCGCACCGCGACCGTAAGCGCTCTCAGGGGGAACCATGTCCGAATCCGCCAAGCCATCAGCCCGATCGGGCGCCGCCTCCGCCATCGGCTGGGTCCTCACCATCGGCCTCAACGTGGTCGCGCCGATCCTCACGTACAACACCCTGACCGAGGACCACGGCTGGTCCGAGTTCGCCGCCCTGCTCGCCGGCAGCGTCTGGCCCGTCCTGGACACCGCGATCATGGTCGCCTGGCGGCGGAAGATCGACGAGTTCGCCGTCGTCACGCTGGTCTTCATGGTGATCACGGCGCTCGTCTCGCTGATCGGCGCGCACACCGCCCGCGCGCTCCTGGTCAAGGACTCGGGCGTGACGGGCCTGTTCGGGCTGCTCTGTCTGGCCACCCTGCTGGCGCCCCGCCCGCTGATGTTCTACTTCGGCCGGAAGTTCGCCACCGACGGCACTCCGGCGAGCACGGCCTGGTGGAACGGCATGTGGCAGTACGACGGCTTCCGCTCCACCATGCGCACGATGACGCTGGTGTGGGGCGTGGCGTACATCGCCGAGGCGCTGGTCCGTATCGCCCTCGTGTACGCGCTGCCGACGAAGACCATGGTCACGCTGAGCCCGGTCATGATCTACACCGTCCTCGGCGCCCTGGGCGTATGGACGGCCTGGTTCGCGAAGCGCCGCTCGGCCGAGGGCGCGCGGCGCCAGGCCGAGGCGGACGCGGCCGCTTCCGCGGCCGTGGCGTCCGCCTGACGGCACTGCGCCCGACGGCATGGGAAAGCCCCCGGTTCCGAGACGGAACCGGGGGCTTTCCCGTATCTGCGAACAGACTCAGCAGCCGAGGAGGCGGCTGCCCAGGTAGCCCTGGATCTGGTCGAGGGAGACGCGCTCCTGCTTCATGGTGTCGCGCTCGCGCACGGTCACCGCGTTGTCGTCGAGGGTGTCGAAGTCGACGGTCACGCAGAACGGGGTGCCGATCTCGTCCTGGCGACGGTAGCGGCGGCCGATGGCGCCGGCGTCGTCGAACTCGATGTTCCAGTTCTGCCGCAGGTCCGCCGCGAGGCCCTTGGCCTTCGGGGAGAGCTGCGGGTTGCGGGACAGCGGGAGGACGGCGACCTTGACCGGGGCCAGGCGCGGGTCGAGGCGCAGGACGGTGCGCTTCTCCATGACGCCCTTGGCGTTCGGGGCCTCGTCCTCGTTGTACGCGTCGAGGAGGAAGGCCAGCATCGCGCGGCCGACACCGGCGGCGGGCTCGATGACGTACGGCGTGTACCGCTCGCCGGACTCCTGGTCGAGGAAGGTGAGGTTGGCGCCGGAGGCCTTGGAGTGCGCGTTCAGGTCGTAGTCGGTGCGGTTGGCGACGCCTTCCAGCTCGCCCCACTCGCTGCCGCCGAACGAGAAGCGGTACTCGATGTCGGCGGTGCGCTTCGAGTAGTGGGAGAGCTTCTCCTTCGGGTGCTCGAACCAGCGCATGTTCTCCTCACGGAGACCCAGACCCGTGTACCAGTTCCAGCGCTGCTCCATCCAGTACTCCTGCCACTGCTCGTCCTCGCCCGGCTTGACGAAGAACTCCATCTCCATCTGCTCGAACTCGCGGGTGCGGAAGATGAAGTTGCCCGGAGTGATCTCGTTCCGGAAGGACTTGCCCATCTGCCCGATGCCGAACGGCGGCTTCTTGCGCGAGGTCTGCAGGACCTGGCCGAAGTTGGTGAAGATGCCCTGCGCGGTCTCGGGACGCAGGTAGGCGACGGAGCCGGTGTCCTGGGTCGGGCCGAGGTGCGTGGAGAGCAGGCCGGAGAACTGCTTGGGCTCGGTGAAGGTGCCCTTGTTGCCGCAGTTGGGGCAGTTGAGGTCGGCGAAGCCGTTCTCGGGGAGACGGCCGTGCTTCTCCTCGTACGCCTCCTCCAGGTGGTCCGCCCGGTAGCGCTTGTGGCAGGAGGTGCACTCGGTCAGCGGGTCGGTGAAGGTGGCGACGTGGCCGGAGGCCTCCCAGACCTCGGTGGCCAGGATGACCGACGAGTCGATGCCGACGACGTCCTCGCGCGAGGTGACCATGTAACGCCACCACTGACGCTTCAGGTTCTCCTTGAGTTCGACACCCAGCGGTCCGTAGTCCCAGGCGGCCTTCTGGCCACCGTAGATCTCACTGCACGGGTAGACGAAGCCACGGCGCTTGCTCAGGCTGACGATGGTGTCGATCTTGTCGGCGGCCACGGTGCTCTCTTCATTACGACGACGAAGTGCGAATGCCTCAGGTTACCGGCGCCCGCACCCCCCGTATCAAATCGGTTCGGCACACGGATCGTCCGAGGGGGCGCGTGGGCGGTGCCACACGTACGACAATTGACAATCGTTTCCAGTTTTGTTGAAAATGAGTGTCATGAACGTACGTCGCCTCATACCCGCCACCGCCGTCGCCGGAGCCGTCGCGCTCGGCGTCGTCTCCCTCTCCGCCTGCGCCGGAACCTCCGACGCGGCCGACAAGGGAAGCGGCGGCAAGCTGGACGTGGTCGCGTCGTTCTACCCCATGCAGTACCTGGCCGAGGAGATAGGCGGCGACCACGTCGCCGTCGACACGCTCACCAAGCCCGGCGTCGAACCCCACGACCTGGAGCTCAAGCCGAAGCAGATCGGCCGGCTCGGCGAGGCCGACGTCGTCCTCTACCTCAAGGGCGTCCAGCCCGCCGTCGACGACGCGATCGCCCAGGCCGGCGTCGAGAACACCGTCGACGCCGCCACCCTCACGACGCTGGAGAAGCACGGCACCGAGGTCGGCCACGAGGGCCACGACCACGGCGCCGGGGAGCACGCGGAGGAGGAGGCCGGGCACGACCACGGCTCCGAGGCCGGCGCCGACCCGCACATCTGGCTCGACCCCGTGAAGTACGCCGAGGTCGCCAAGGGCGTCGGCACCGCCCTGGAGAAGGCGGACCCGGCCCACGCCGCCGACTACAAGAAGAACACCGACGCCCTGGTGAAGAAGCTCGGCGTGCTGAACACCGACTTCGCGACCGGGCTGAAGAACACCGCGACGAAGACCTTCATCACCACCCACTCCGCCTTCGGGTACCTCGCCGAGCGCTACGGCCTGGACCAGGAGGGCATCTCCGGCATCGACCCCGAGTCCGAGCCGAGCCCCGCCAGGATCAAGGAACTCCAGGACGTCGCGAAGAAGGACAAGGTCACCACCGTCTTCTTCGAGACCCTCGCGAGCGACAAGACCGCGAAGACCCTCGCCGGCGACACCGGTCTGAAGACCGACGTGCTCGACCCGCTGGAGGGAATCACGGACACCTCCAAGGGCGATGACTACCTCGAGGTCATGCGTTCCAACCTCACCGCGCTGCAGAAGGCCCTCGGCGCCAAGTGATCACAGCACAGCAGGAGGTACGAGCCATGGCAGCCCCGGAACAGGAACCCGTCATCTCCGTCCGCGGAGCCACGGCGGCACTCGGCGCCCGGCCCGTCCTCCGCGGCGTCGACCTCACCGTCCACCGCGGTGAGGTCGTCGCCCTGCTCGGCGCCAACGGCTCCGGCAAGTCCACCGCGGTCCGCGCCGTCATCGGCCAGGTCCCGCTGACCGGCGGCGCGATCCGGCTGTTCGGCACGGAGCGGAAGCGGTTCCGCGACTGGGCCCGGGTCGGTTACGTACCGCAGCGCACCACCGCCGCGAGCGGCGTCCCCGCCACCATCCGCGAGGTCGTCTCCTCCGGCCGGCTCTCCCACCGCAGGTTCGGCTGGCTGACCAGGGTCGACAAGGCCGCCGTCGAGCGGGCCATCGACCTCGTCGGTCTCTCCGACCGCGCCAAGGACTCCGTCTCCGCCCTCTCCGGCGGCCAGCACCAGCGGGTCCTGATCGCCCGCGCGCTCGCCTCCGAGCCCGAGCTGCTGATCATGGACGAGCCGATGGCCGGGGTCGACCTCGCGAGCCAGGAGATCCTGGCCTCGACCCTGCGCGAGCAGGTCGCGGGCGGCACCTCCGTCCTGCTCGTGCTCCACGAGCTGGGCCCCCTCGAACCCCTGATCGACCGCGCGGTCGTGCTCCGCGACGGCTGTGTCGTCCACGACGGCCCGCCGCCCGAGGCCCTCGGCCAGCACGCGCTGCCGGGCCACGACCACGTCCATCCGCACGCGGCCGGGGAGCCGCTCCGTACGGGTCTGCTGACCTGAGGAAGCTGACCTGATCATGGAAATCCTCCAGCTCGCCTTCATGCAGCGCGCGCTCCTCGCGGCCGTGCTCGTCGGCATCACCGCGCCCGCCGTCGGCATCTACCTGGTCCAGCGCCGTCAGGCGCTGATGGGCGACGGCATCGGCCATGTCGCCATGACCGGTGTCGGCCTCGGCTTCCTGCTGAACTCCAGCCCGGTCTGGATGGCGACCGCGGTCGCCGTCGTCGGCTCGGTCGCGATGGAGCTGATCAGGGCGTACGGGAAGACCCGCGGCGACCTCGCCCTCGCGCTGCTCTTCTACGGCGGCATGGCCGGCGGCGTCCTGCTGATCAACCTCTCGCCGACCGGTTCCAACGCCAATCTGAGCTCGTACCTCTTCGGCTCGCTCTCCACGGTCTCGACCGAGGACATCACCGCGATCGGCATCCTGGCCGCCTTCGTGGTGCTGGTCACGGTCGGCCTGCGCCGCCAGCTCTTCGCGGTCAGCCAGGACGAGGAGTTCGCCCGGGTCACCGGCCTCCCGGTGCGCGCCCTGAACCTGCTGATCGCGGTCACGGCCGCGGTGACCGTCACGGTCGCCATGCGGGTCGTGGGCCTGCTGCTGGTCAGCGCGCTCATGGTGGTGCCGGTGGCGGCGGCCCAGCAGCTGTCGAAGTCCTTCCGCGCGACGTTCGTCCTCGCGGTGGTGACCGGGATCATGGTCACCCTGGCGGGCACGGTCACCTCGTACTACCAGGACGTACCGCCCGGCGCGACGATCGTGCTGTACGCGATCGGTGTCTTCGTCCTGCTCACCCTGCTCGCCACGCCGCTCGCCAAACGCCGGGCGCGGGCGGCCGAGGCGGGCGCGGAGAGCTGTGACGCGCCGGTTCCGGCGACCCGGCGGCCGACGGACGACGTGAAGGTCTGATCCGGCCCGGGCCCGGCGGCCCGGGGGGCTGGCAGAATGGCGGGGGCAGACAAGATTCAAGGAGGCCCCCGTGGTGACGGCAGGACCCCCCGTACGAGGCCGCTCGACCAAGCAGCGCGCCGCCGTGTCGGCGGCGCTGAACGAGGTGGACGAGTTCCGCAGCGCTCAGGAGCTGCACGACATGCTCAAGCACCGCGGCGACTCGGTCGGCCTCACCACCGTCTACCGCACCCTCCAGTCCCTCGCGGACGCGGGCGAGGTCGACGCGCTGCGCACGAGCGAGGGCGAGACGGTGTACCGCCGCTGCTCGACCGGCGACCACCATCACCATCTGGTCTGCCGGCTCTGCGGCAAGGCCGTGGAGGTGGAGGGCCCGATGGTGGAGCAGTGGGCCGAGACGATCGCCTCGGAGCACGGCTTCGTGAACGTGGCGCACACCGTGGAGATCTTCGGCACGTGCGCGGAGTGCGCCGGCAAGTGACCTGACATACGAGAAGGCCCGTACCGCGCCGGTACGGGCCTTTCTCGCGCGGCCGCTCAGACCCGGCGGCTGTTCCGGTCCAGGACCTCCCGCAGCCGGTCGACGTCGGCCGGGTCGCCGAGCCCGCTCTTGGGCAGATAGGCGAAGCCGGTACCGGCCCGCCGGCCGGTGAGCAGGACGAAGAGCCGGGGCGTCTCGACGTACCGGGGAAGCATGGCCCACCGGATCGTGGTCTCGGAGTCCCGGGTGCTCCACCGTCCGCCGTCCTCGTCGACGACGGCCCGCGCCTCACCCTGGCCGCGGACCAGCGGGAAGAAGCCGCGGGCGGTCGCCCAGGGGATCAGCTCCGCGGCGCCCACGGCCACGAGGCCGAGGGCGGTCATCAGGGCCGCCGTCCCCGGCTCCCGCTCCGGCAGGGGCAGCAGCGCCAGGACCGCGGCGACGAGGGCGAGCGCGCAGCCGCCCCGGGCCGTCCACCGGAACGCCCGCCACCAGCGGGTGGCCTTCAGCGCGGCCCGTACGGCCTCGCTCACATCGGCGAAGACCGGTGGGTAGAGGAGTTCGAGCCCGTCCCGGGTGCCGCTCTCGGTCGCTTCGTTCACGGCGCAGAGCGTAGCCGTACGAACAGCCGGTCCCCGTACCGGTTT
The DNA here is from genome assembly GCF_044331325.1 of Streptomyces sp. NPDC017246. Lineage (NCBI taxonomy): Bacteria > Bacillati > Actinomycetota > Actinomycetes > Kitasatosporales > Streptomycetaceae > Streptomyces > Streptomyces sp. NPDC017246. The sequence continues at coordinate 291,875 of NZ_JBIRMW010000001.1, forward strand.
TCGCTCGCCCCATGAAGAGGCGCCCGCCGTCCGGGGGGACGGCGGGCGCCTCTTCCTGCGCGTCGGCGTGCTCAGCCCTTTTCGAGGACGGCCATGTCGGCCGGGTCGACGCCGCCGAAGCGACGGTCCCGCTGGGCGTACTCGACACAGGCCCGCCACAGGTCGCGGCGGTCGAAGTCGGGCCACAGCACGTCCTGGAAGACCATCTCGGCGTACGCGCTCTGCCAGATCAGGTAGTTGGAGGTGCGCTGCTCGCCGCTGGGCCGCAGGAACAGGTCCACGTCCGGCATGTCCGGGTAGTAGAGGTACTTCTGGATGGTCTTCTCGGTGATCTTCGCCGGGTCGAGCCGGCCCGCCTTCACGTCCTCGCCCATCGCCTGCGCCGCGTCCGTGAGCTCCGCGCGGCCGCCGTAGTTCATGCAGAAGTACAGCGTGAGCCTGGTGTTGTCCTTGGTCTGCTCCTGCGCGACCTGGAGCTCCTTGGCCACCGACTTCCACAGCTTCGGCATCCGGCCGACCCAGCGGACCCGCACGCCGAGCGAGTCGAGCTGGTCGCGGGACTTGCGGATGAAGTCGCGGTTGAAGTTCATGAGGAAGCGCACCTCCTCGGGCGAGCGCTTCCAGTTCTCGGTGGAGAAGGCGTACAGCGAGATCGACCCCACGCCCATCTCGATCGCGCCCTGGAGCACGTCCAGCACCTGCTCGGCACCGACCTTGTGCCCCTCGGTGCGGGGCAGGCCGCGCTCCTTGGCCCAGCGCCCGTTGCCGTCCATGACGATCGCGACGTGCTCCGGGATCAGCTCGGACTGGAGCTTCGGCGGGCGGGCACCGGAGGGGTGCGGCTCGGGGGTGCTGTACTCCCGGCGCTGGCGACCGAGCAGTCGTGCGATGGCCATGACGTGGTCTCTCCTACCTAGCTTTTCTCTACGTACCGCAGGGAGCGCAGGCCGCGCTCCAGATGCCAGTGCAGATAGGCGGACACGAGTCCGCTGCCCTCCCTGACGTGACGCGGCTCGCACGCGTCCGCCGTGGCCCAGTCGCCGGTGAGCAGCGCGCTGAGCAGGCCCACGGCCTCCGCCGAGGGTACGACGCTTCCGGGCACCCGGCAGTCGCCGCATATGACACCGCCGGCCGCGACCGAGAAGAACCGGTTGGGGCCGGGCATTCCGCATTTGGCACAGTCGTCGAAGCTCGGCGCGTAGCCGTTCACGGCGAGCGAGCGGAGCAGGAAGGCGTCCAGGATCAGATGGGGGGCGTGTTCGCCCCGGGAGAGGGTCCGCAGGCCGCCCACGAGCAGCAGGTACTGCTGCACGGCGGGCTCGCCCTCGTGGTCCGTGAACCGTTCCGCCGTCTCCAGCATGGCGGTGCCGGCGGTGTAGCGGGCGTAGTCGGTGACGATCCCGCTGCCGTACGCGGCGATGGTCTCGCTCTGGGTGCAGAGCGGCAGCCCCCGTCCGACCAGCTCACTCCCCCGGGCGAAGAACTGCACGTCCACGTGCGAGAACGGTTCGAGCCGCGCGCCGAACTTGGACTTCGTCCGCCGGACGCCGCGCGCGACGGCGCGTACGCGCCCGTGACCGCGCGTGAGGAGCGTGATGATGCGGTCCGCTTCACCCAGCTTCTGGGTGCGCAGCACGATGCCGTCGTCGCGGAACAGACTCATGCGCCCATTCTCGCGTACGGGAGACGGCTTTCGGACAGAGTCCCCGGCACGGGGTCCCCGACGTTTGAAACGCCGCGGCCACTCGAACGAGCGGCCGGGGCCGCGTCCTCCCTCGAACCGACCGCCGCGCCGAGATCGTGACGCTGTCACTTCGACACCACACCCCTGCCATGGAAGGCGGCAACAGGCATGCCCGTTGACGGCTACGACGACTCCGTGAACCCCTCCGCGCTCAGCACCGACGACACCGCGCGGCTGGACGCGATCCGCGAGGCGTTGCTCGACGCGTCGCTGAGCGTCCCGCGCAACCTCGCGCCCGGAGAGACCTGTCCCGCGATCCTCATGCCCGCCCCGCTGATCGACTTCGGCCACCGGGCCTACCTCGGCATGTCCCGCGCTGGGCCCTCGGCGGCTACGCCGTCCTGGCCTACAGCCAGCGGGGCCTGGCCGGGTCCGAGGGCGAGATCCACGTCGCCGGACCGCAGGACGTGGAGGACGCCATCGAGCTCGTCACGGCGCTGTCCGGAATCGAGGGCGTCGACCCGGACCGGATCGGCTGCTTCGGCTCCTCCTACGGCGCCGGGACGAGCCTGCTGCTCGCCGGGAACGACCGCCGGATCAAGGCCATGGCCGGCACCAGCGCCTGGGGCGACCTGTTCGCCTCCCTGTACGAGAACGGCACCCGGCACCTGGCGGCCTTCGAGGCGCTCGTGAAGCTGTTCAAGGAGGACCGGTGCTCGGAGGAGTTCCGGGACGTCATCCAGAAGATCCGTGGCAACGTCATCGACGACCAGGTCAGGGAGTTCGCCGAGGTCCGGTCGCCCAAGAACCAGCTCCGGGCGTACAACGACCACCAGGTCCCGATCCTGATGACCACCGCCTGGCACGAGACGATCTTCTCGGTGCCGGCCGTCGTGGACCTGTTCAACCAGCTCACCGGGCCCAAGTCGCTGCTCGTCCAGGTCGGCGACCACGGCAACGGCGAGCTGCCCGGCCCGGCCGGCCTCGTCTCCAAGCCCACCGCGATGGCCTACCGCTGGCTGGACCACCACCTCGGTGGCAAGGCCGGCGACGGAGCCGAGCCCTCGTACGGTGTCCGCTCGGAGTACATGCACAACCTGCTGTTCGACCTCCACCACCCCGACTGGGAGAGCTACGCCCTGCCCCGAAGCGGTTCCACCTCGCCGACGCGGTCGCCGACGAGCGCGACGGGCGACTGACCGAGGAGCCTCCGCAGCAGGCCTGGACGCGCCCCGTGAAGGTCGCCGTCCACGACACCGAAGCCGTCGTCGCCCCGCAGCTCGTCAAGACCGGCCTGGCCGAGCGCGCGGGCTTCCCCCACGTCTACGAGACCGCCGACATCGACCGCGGCCTCGCCGCGATCTGGACCACGGAGCCGCTGGAGCAGGCGATGCGCGTCCAGGGCGAGCTGGAACTCCGGGTGACACTGAAGCCGCAGGCGCCGTCCGCCACGATCGTGGCCCATCTGATGGACTGCGATCCGGCGACCGGCAAGGCGGCGATCATCACCCACGCCCCCTGCACGGTCACCCACGAGGAGCCCGGCCGGGCCACCACCGTGACCTTCCCCCTCCAGCCCGCCCACTACGTCCTGGACAAGGGCCGCCGGCTCCAGCTGATCATCGACACCCGCGACCAGTTCTTCGCCGACGGCAACCGCGCGCCGTCGACCATCGAGCTCACCTCCTCGCAGGACGCCCCGTCGTACATCGCCGTCCCGCTCCACCCCCTGCCGTAACCCCCCGCACGACGAACGCCCGGCCGGAGATCCCCTCCCGGCCGGGCGTTCCGCGTACCGCGTCCGGCGGAGTCAGGGCACCTCGCCGCGGCTCCGCGCGTTCACGTGCGCCGTGGCAGCGCTCAGCCGCTCGGCCGAGGTGGCCTCCCGTACCCCGTCGGGCTCCACGTCCCATTCGCGTCCGCCGCCCAGCGGCCGGATCTGGACATAGGGCCCTTCGTGCCCCATGACCCTCCCGACCCGCCCGGTGCGGATCTCCACGACGTACGACCCGATGGGCAGTGTCATGACCGGCTCTCCTCCCCCGGTGGAAGGGCGGCGGCGAGGAGCCGGGCCGTTTCCACCGTGCAGCATCCCAATTCGACGAGCGGCCTCGGAGGATCGGCGGCGAGGGTGACGACGTCGAGCCCGAGCGAGGGAAGCCGGATTCCGGCCCTCGCGAGCGCCTCACGCAATTCCGTCACTGCCTCTTGTGCGACTTCGATCGCCCCCGTGGTCGTCTTCATGATGTCTTCCTTCACCAACGTATGCCTTTCTGAATCCATTTCCTGCTTCGCCTCACCAGGGTGGGGCCGGATCCGTAGAATCGGCAGACGCGCAGGTCGTACAACTGCGGCGTAGGGGTGGGGAGTTAAGCCATGGCCAGAGGCAAGCAGCAGGACGTGTGGGAGTTCTTCGGCGAGCTGCTGAAGGAGTGCCGGGAGGCTGCGGGCCTTACCCAGGAGGAACTGGGCGGACTGGTGTTCGTCTCGGGTGCGTACATCGGCCTGTTCGAGCAGGGAATTCGAAAGCCACAGCTGGATGTGGCGATGCGAATCGACGAGATCCTACAAACCGGCGGTATTTTCGAACGGACGTGTCGCAAACTTATCAACAGGTCGCCGTACGCCTCTTATTTCCACGAGGTGGCGGAGCTGGAGACGGTGGCGACGAGGATCTGCGAGTTCGCACCGGCGGTGGTGCCCGGCCTGATGCAGACGGCGGAGTACGCGCGGGCGGTGACCGTGGCGACGCACCCGTTCGCCACGGAGGAGTTCATCGAGGAGAAGGTCACCGCGCGCATCGGCAGAGCAGAGATCCTCGGGGGCCCTACAAAGCCGGAGTATTGGGCCGTTCCGCACGAGAACGCGGTGCTCACCCCCGTGGGCGGCCCCGCCGTGATGGCGGCGACACTGGACCACATCGCCGCACTGACCCGCGCGCGGCGCGCACTGGTGACCGTCCTGCCCCGCTCGGTCGGCGCGCACTCCGTCATGGAGGGCTCGCTCCGGCTCATGGAGTTCGCAGACCAGCCGCCAACCGCCTATGCGGAGACGGGGTTTTCGGGGACTCTCCTCGACGATCCGACGGTGGTGAAGCAGGCACAGCGCGCCTACGATCCGCTCAGGGTCGCCACGCTGCCGCCGGAGGCGTCCCTGGTCCTGATCGAGTCGGCAGCGGAGGACTACAGACGATGCGTGAGTACGACCTGAGCAACACCCGTTGGCGCAAGAGCTCCTACAGCAACGGCGACGGCGGCAACTGCCTCGAAGTCCTCGACGGTGTCACCGGGGTCGTCCCCGTCCGCGACAGCAAGAACCCCGCCGGCCCCGCCCTCGTCGTCCCCGCCGCCGCCTGGACCGCGTTCGTCGCCGGCGTCAAGAGATGACGGCCCCGGACGGGATCGGCCGACCGGTCGCCGAGACGTTCACCGGCTGACCGGGCGGCAGGCGCCGCGTCCAGCGGATGCGCGTACGCACCGCGGACAGGCCCTTCACCGACGGTCGGCCCGCCCCTACGATCACGCCATGTCGATCTTGCCCCCCATTCCCGCCCTGCGAGGCCCCGAAGGCACCGGTCTGCGCGCGGAGGGGCAGGCGCTGCTGCTCCGCCGGGCCCGCGAGGAGTTGCACATCCCGCTGAAGGCCATAGCGCGCGTCCATGCCGAGGGGCGGACCGTCGTCGTCGAGCTGACCGCGCCGGCCGGTGCCACGCCGTACGTCCAGCGGTTCGCGGCGGCTTCCTGGGGCTGTTCTTCCTCGTGCTCGGCTGGGCGTCCTCGCAGCCGTCGCGCGAGGAGCGGTATCTGCGCAGGCACGGCGTCACCGTCGCCGCCGAGCGGGTCCCGGGCGAGCAGTCCACCTACGTCTACACGGACCCCGACGGGCTGCACCGCACCGTGCGGAAGTTCGCCCACACGTGGACCGTCGATGTCGCCTACGATCCACAGGACCCGGGGCGCGTGGTCGTCCTCCGCGCCCGGGGCCCGCGGGCGATGGACCTGGCCCTGACGGGGAGCGGCCTCGTCATCGGGCTGCTCGGTGCGGCCGGGGCGATCACCACAGTGGTCCTCGCGCTCCTCGGTGCCGGCGGCTTCCGAGGTCGACAGCTTCACTTATGGAAGTCATAAGTCCGGCTTATGGGCCCATAGACCGGGGGCGGGTACCACTCCACGCCCTGCATTATTTAGGGTGACCTAAGTGTCGGCGGCCTCGCCGCCACGTCGCTTGCGAAGGGAACCCCGTCATGCCCCGCCCCCTCCGGGTCGCGATCGTCGGCGCCGGCCCCGCCGGAATCTACGCCGCCGATGCGCTGCTGAAGTCCGAGGCCGCCGCCGAGCCGGGTGTGTCCATCGACCTCTTCGAGCGGATGCCCGCCCCCTTCGGCCTCATCCGCTACGGCGTCGCCCCCGACCACCCGCGCATCAAGGGCATCATCAAGGCCCTCCACCAGGTCCTCGACAAGCCGCAGGTCCGTCTCTTCGGCAACATCGACTACGGCACCGACATCCACCTCGACGACCTGCGCGCCTTCTACGACGCCGTGATCTTCTCGACCGGCGCCATGGCCGACCGCGCGCTGCGCATACCGGGCGTCGAGCTCGAGGGTTCGTACGGCGCCGCCGACTTCGCCTCCTGGTACGACGGCCACCCGGACGTCCCGCGCACCTGGCCGCTCGAAGCGGAGAAGGTCGCCGTCCTCGGCGTCGGCAACGTGGCCCTCGACATCGCCCGCATCCTCGCCAAGACCGGCGACGAGCTGCTGCCGACCGAGATCCCGGCGAACGTCTACGACGGTCTCAAGGTCAACAAGGCCGTCGAGATCCACGTCTTCGGGCGCCGCGGCCCGGCCCAGGCCAAGTTCAGCCCCATGGAGCTGCGCGAGCTGGACCACTCGCCGAACATCGAGGTCATCGTCAACCCCGAGGACATCGACTACGACGACGGCTCGATCGCCGAGCGGCGCAAGAACAAGCAGACCGACATGGTCGCCAAGACCCTGGAGAACTGGGCGATCCGCGACATCGGCGACCGCCCGCACAAGCTCTTCCTGCACTTCTTCGAGTCGCCCGTCGAGATCCTCGGCGAGGACGGCCAGGTCGTGGGCCTGCGCACCGAGCGCACCGAGCTGGACGGCACCGGGAACGTCACGGGCACCGGCAAGACCACCGACTGGGACGTCCAGGCCGTCTACCGCGCGGTCGGCTACCTCTCCGACGAGCTGCCCAAGCTTCCCTGGGACACCGCCACCGGCACCGTCCCGGACGAGGGCGGCCGGGTCGTCGAGGAGACCGGCGAGCACATGGCCTCCACGTACTGCACCGGCTGGATCCGCCGTGGCCCCGTCGGCCTCATCGGCCACACCAAGGGCGACGCCAACGAGACCGTGGCGAACCTCCTGGACGACTTCGCGAACGGGCGCCTGCTCACCCCCGACACCCCGGAGACGGACGCGGTCGTGTCCTTCCTGGAGGGCAAGGGCCTCACGTACACCACGTGGGAGGGCTGGTACGCCCTGGACGCCGCCGAGAAGGCGCTCGGCGAGCCGCAGGGCCGCGAGCGCGTGAAGATCGTCGAGCGCGACGACATGCTGCGCGCCAGCGGCGCGATCGAGTAGGACCTTCGCAGGACCTCGTCCTCGCGGGCTCTCGCCTCTTCCCGGTCCTACCCTGAAAGGACCGGGAAGAGGCGAGAGCCATGTCCGTACCCACGATCCCCACCCGCACGGCCACCGGGGCCGCCCCCGCAGGCACGGCCGACGCGGTCGAGCGTGCCAGGGACGCCGCGGCCCGCGAGTCCTGGGCCGAGGCGTACGAGCTGCTGCACGACCACGACCGGCACCCCGAGCGCGGCCTGACCGCCGACGACCTCGCCGTCCTCGCCGACTCCGCCTGGTGGTCCGGGCACGTCGACGAGTCCGTCACCGCCCGGCTCCGGGCACACGCCGCCTATCTCGCGGCCGACGACCACCGCGGCGCCGGACTCACCTCCTGGTGGCTGTCCTACGAGTACGCGAGCCTCGGGCGGCCCGCCGCGGCGGCCGGCTGGCTCCACCGGGCCCGGCACCACCTGGAGGACCTGCCCGACTGCCCGGAACAGTGCTTCCTCGCCTGGACGACGGCCGAGGAGGCCGAGGCGCACGGCGACCACGAGGCCGCCCTCGCCGCCGCCCGTCGCATGACGGCCCTCGCCCTCGCCTCCGGCAGCCCCGACCTCCTCGCCCTCAGCCGTCAGGCCGAGTCCCACGTCCTGCTCGCGGCCGGCCGCAGGACCGAGGCCCTCGCCCACCTCGACGACGCGATGTGCGCGGTGGTGGCCGGCGAACTGAGCGGCATGTTCACGGGCTGGCTGTACTGCCTGGCCCTCACCCAGTGCATGGAGGCCGCCGACTTCGCCCGGGCGGTGGAGTGGACGAACGCGGCGATGGAATGGTGCGCCCCGCCCTGGTCGGGCCGCCCGCCCCGGGAGACGGCGCCGGGCGGGGAGGCCGTCCGCGCCGGTGCCGCCCCCCTCCCCATGACCGTCCCCTCCGGCGAGAACCCCTTCCGGGGCGTCTGCCGGGCCCATCGCGTCGAGGTCCTCGACCTCCTCGGGGCCTGGGCGCTCGCCGAGGCCGAGGCCCGGCAGGCCTGCCGCGAGGTGCCGGTCGACTGTCTGGAGTCGGCCGCGGCCGCGTACTACGCCGCCGGGGACGTCCAGCGGCGCCAGGGCCGCCTCGACGCGGCCGCCGTCTCGTACGGACACGCCCACGAACTGGGCCGCATCCCACAGCCGGGCCTCGCGCTGCTGCGCCTCGCCCAGGGCCGGGCCGCCGCCGCGGTGGCGGGCATCGACCTGGCCCTGGCCTGCCGGAGCGACCCCGACCACGACGTCCTGGGCCGGGCCCGCCTCCTCGCCGCCCGTACGGAGGTGGCCCTCGCCGTCCGTGACACGGCCGGGGCGGCGGACGCGGCGGCGCGGCTCGACGCGCTCGCCGGGGACGTACCGCTGCTGCGTGCCCTCGCCGACACGGCCCTCGGGTCGGTGGCGCTCGCCGAGAAGGGCCCCGACGCGCTGCTCCCGCTGCGCCGGGCCCTCGCCGGGTGGCTGGAGCTGCGGGTGCCGTACGAGGCCGCGCAGGTACGGATGCTGCTCGCGGCGGCCGACCGGGCCGCGGGCGACGAGGAGGCGGCCCGGCTGGAGCTGGGCACGGCGCGGGCGGCCTTCGAGCGGCTCGGGGCCGTACCGGACGCCCGGCGCGCGGCGGCGCTGCTCTCCGGCGGGTCACGGCGGCGGCTGCCGGGCGGGCTGACCGCGCGGGAGGCGGAGGTGCTGCGGCTCGTCGCCTCGGGCGGGACGAACAAGGACATCGCCCGGACCCTGGTGATCAGCGAGCACACGGTCGCCCGGCATCTGAACAACATCTTCGCCAAGCTGGGCGTCGGCGCCCGTGCCTCCGCCACGGCCTACGCGTACGCGCACTCCCTGCTCTGACCCGCCCCCGGCCGGGCCCGCCCCGGCCCACGGCGCCCCGGGCCGGGGCGGGGCGGCCGTCCCGGCATGGTCCGAACAGCCCATCCGGAGCGGTCGCCGGACATGGGCGGTTCGGGCGATGCGGGTGCCGGGCACGACGGGCTAGACCGGAGGCATGACCACCACGACCGGCCCCCAGACCACTGCCGACACTCTTCGCGGTGCTGTGCGCGGCACCGTCGTGACCCCCGGCGACCCTTCGTACGACGAGTCCCGCCGGGTCTACAACGCCCTCCACGACCGCCGCCCCGCCGCCGTCGTCCGGGCCGTGGACGCCGCCGACGTGATCGCGGCGGTGCTCCACGCCCGGGAGCACGCTCTCCCGCTGGCCGTGCGCGGCGGCTCCCACTCCGTCGCCGGCTTCGGCACCGTGGACGACGGTCTCGTCGTCGACCTGTCCCGGATGCGCGGCGTCCGGGTCGACCCCGAGACCCGTACGGCGCGGGCCGAGGGCGGCGCCACCTGGGGCGACTTCAACCACGCCACCCACGCCTTCGGGCTCGCCACCACCGGCGGGGTCGTCTCCACCACCGGCATCGGCGGCCTGACGCTCGGCGGCGGCATGGGCCACCTGGCCCGCCGCTACGGTCTGAGCTGCGACAACCTGGTCGCGGCGGACGTGGTGACCGCCGAGGGCACGCTCGTGTCCTGTGACGCCGAGCGGAACGCCGACCTGTTCTGGGCGCTGCGGGGCGGCGGCGGCAACTTCGGCGTCGCCGTCTCGCTCGCGTACCGGCTGCACCCGGTCGCGGACGTCTTCGGCGGGCTGAGCTGCTACCCGCTCGACGGGGGTGTGGCCCGCGCCTGGCAGGAGATGATCGCGGACTCCCCCGAGGAGCTGAACTCGATCCTCGTCCTGGCCCTCGGCCCCGAGGAGCCCTTCCTCCCCGAACGCTGGCACGGGCGCCCGATCTGCGCCGCCTTCACGTGCTTCAGCGGCCCGCGGGCGGAGGACGAGAAGGTGCTCGCCCGCCTGGACGGTCTCGGCCCGGTCATCGGCCGGTTCATGGAGCGGATGCCGTACCCGGTGATCAACACCCTCTTCGACGAGCAGCTGCCGCCGGGGCTCCACCACTACTGGAAGGGCAACTTCAGCCGCGAGCTCTCGGACGGCGCGATCGGCGTCCACATGGAGTACGGCGCGACGATGCCGTCGCTGGAGACGGACACGGCGATCTTCCCGATCGACGGCGCCTGCCACCGGGTGGGCCCGGAGGAGACCTCGTTCGCCTACCGCGACGCCGTCTTCTCGCACTCCTTCGGCGGCACCTGGACCGACCCGGCGGACTCGGAGCGCGACATCGCCTGGACCCGCGCCTACGACCAGGCGCTGCGCCCGCACACCCAGGAGGGCGGGTACGTCAACTTCATGGACGCCGACGACCAGGACCGGGTGCGGGTCAACTACCGGCAGAACTACGACCGGCTGCGGACGGTCAAGCGCCGGTACGACCCCGGCAACGTGTTCCGGCTCAACCAGAACGTCGAGCCCTGAGCGCTGTGCCCCGCGCCCGCGTCCCGTGCCCCACGCCCTCGAACGGGCCCGCTACGGGACGGTCCGGGCCGAGGCCAGCAGCCGCACGGTGTCGTCGGGAGCGAGCGCCAGCGCGTTCCCGACGGTTCCGAGGACCTCCCGCTCGGCCGGGCTGTACACCCCGTCGGCGAGGGCGATCCGGGCGGCCTGGAGCAGGATCGACTCCCGCCCGGAGGGCGCCAGGTGCGGGGTGAGCGGCTCCAGGGCCTCGTGCAGCTCGATCGCGAGGAGCGCCCCCTCGGGGTTCACCTCGGGCATGAAGCGCCCGGTGTCCGCCTCCAGGGCCTCGACGAGGTCGACGAGCTGGACGGCCGTGCACTCGGCGAAGCCGGCGGACCGGACCGCGCTCACGGCCCGGTCCAGGACCTCGCGGGAATCGGTGCCGCCGGCCGCGAGCACGGCCAGGGCGACGGTGTGCACGGCGTCCCGCAGCATCGCGGAGAACCGGCTCGTCGTCGGGTGGTCGAGCACCTCCGTGCCGAAGTGCGTGTGACAGGCCGCGCACTCGACGACGGGGCCCGTACAGCCCCGGGGCAGGACCGGGACGCCCAGGACGGCGAACCTGCGGCGGCCGGTGCGCCGCCGGTAGTTGCGGTCGCCCCCGCACTCCTCGCAGAAGAACTCGCCGTCTCCGACCGTGTTCCAGGAGGTGCGGATTCCGCAGACGCCCACTTTCCCACCACGTGAATTCCGGGCAGACCGCACACGCACCTCCTCAACGGCCCGGCTGCACTGCCGGCGTTGGCGTGATGTTAGCCACATCCTTGATGTGGCGTCAGCACCCCGTCAGGACTTCGCTGTGGAGATGGCCGAGACACGTCACCGTTCAGGAGGTGCGACGGCGGCGCTTTGCGAAGGCCAGGAAGCCTCCGCCGACGAGGACGGCGGCCGCGGCGGCACCGATCGTGCCGGGACCGATGGCCGAACCGGTCGTCGCGAGATCACCCTCCGGGGTGGTGGACGGAGCCGGGGTCGGCGTCCCGGCCGGGACGGTGGCGGTCTCGCCCGGAGTGGCGGGCGTGGACGGGGAGGCGGAGGGGGTCTCGGAGGCACCCGGGGTGGAGCCGCCCTCACCAGGGGTGGCCGGAGGGGTGGTCTCGGGGGTGGGCGGCGGGGTGGGGACGGACGTCTCGGTGGGCGTCGGGGGCTTCGGGGTGACGACCGGGCCCGGCTTCGTCTCCTTGGGCAGGCAGCCGGTGAAGTTCATCTGGTGGGTCTCGGCGCCGGGGACGGTGACGAGCGACTCGGCGATCACGGAGCCGTTGACGTGCCCGGGGCCGACGTTCTTTCCGCCCATCTCGACGGTGGCCTTCGGCGCGAGGATGGTGCCCGGCCAGGAGGTGTAGTTCTTCTTCACGCTCTCGGCCTGCGGGAAGTTCCACAGCAGCTTGGAGCGGATCTGCCGGAAGTCCTCGGACGCCAGGGCGTAGTCGTCGATGACGGGGGCGGTGCCGTCCGCGCCCTGGTAGTAGACGCCGTAGGTGGCGTGGGCGTTCATGTCGTACGCCTCGCCGAGCACGTTCACGAGGGTGGAGGAGCCGGCCGGGACCTTGAAGGTGATCGCACGGGCCTTCTCCAGGTCGGCGGCGTCCACGGCGAAGACGTTGAGCTTCGCGTCCGTGCCGGTGAGGAAGAGCCCCTGGGAGTCCTTGGCCACCGTGCCGTTGGGCTTCGTGCCCGCCCAGCCGGTGGAGAGCGCGCGCAACTCGGTGAACTCCTTGCCGAAGTCGACCGGGGAGGCGCCCTCCTTGACCTTGTCGCCGTCGACGCCGAAGCCCTGACCCGGGGTGGAGCGGTCGACGACCTTGCCGGCGACGCCGTCGCCGTTGTCGAGGACGACCTGGTTCGCGTACAGCGTGCCGCCGACGACGAGGCTGTGACCGCCGGGCAGCTCGGCGAGGTCGGCGGCGGTGAGCTTGTGGCCGATGGAGAAGCCGGAGGGCTGCTTCGGGTCGCCGAAGGTGGCGTCGCCGCCGACCGCGACCGCGCCCTCGGAGTCCGAGTGGCGGGTGGAGTCCTTCTCGACGAACTCGGCGTAGAGACCGGCCGTGCCGAGCGGATGCGTCACGCACTCCGTGGTGGTCGCGGAGTCGGCGGCGGAGGCGGCGGGAACCCAGCTGAGGGCGGCACCGGTCACCGCGAGAACGGCGGCCACGGCAGCGGTCGTGCGCATGCGAAACTCCAGGTCAGGGAGGTACGAAGGGGGCGCGTGGGGGGTGGTGTCCGAGGGGACGCGCCGACCATCCGTCATTCCCCGATGTGCCGTCAACTCATCCGATATGACGCCCTTTCCGACATGGCGGGACGATCTTCCTTAAGCGAACCTGAAGCGGTGACGCAGCTCACACGCGGGGCTCCGAAGCTCCGGGTCCCCGGGCTCACACACAGGACCGCCCCGCCCCTTCGGAAAGGGGCGGGGCGGTCCGGTGGAGACGGGTCGGGCCGGGTCAGCGGGCCGAGCGGTTGACCGCCGAGATGACGGCCTTCAGGGAGGCGCGGGTCGTGTTGGCGTCGATGCCGATGCCCCACAGGACCTGGCCGTCGATGGCGCACTCGATGTACGAGGCGGCCTGCGCGGAGGCGCCCTCGCTCATCGTGTGCTCCTGGTAGTCCAGCAGACGGGCGTCCACGCCGATCGACTGCAGCGCGGCGAAGAAGGCCGAGATCGGGCCGTTGCCGGAGCCGGACAGCACGGTCTCGGCGCCGTCCACGACCGCCTCGACGGTCAGCGTGTCCGTGCCGTCGGTGTCCGACGTCGTCTGGCCGGAGCGCAGCTGGATACGGCCCCAGGCGTTCTCCGGGTTGGGCAGGTACTCGTCCTGGAAGACGGCCCAGATCGCGGCCGGCGTGACCTCGCCGCCCTCGGAGTCCGTCTTCTGCTGGATGATCTTCGAGAACTCGATCTGCATCCGACGGGGCAGGTCCAGCTTGTGGTCGTTCTTCAGGACGTACGCGATACCGCCCTTGCCGGACTGCGAGTTGACCCGGATGACGGCCTCGTACGAGCGGCCGACGTCCTTCGGGTCGATCGGCAGGTACGGGACGGCCCACTCGATGTCGTCGACGGTGACGCCCTGGGCGGCCGCGTCGGCCTCCATCGCGTCGAAGCCCTTCTTGATGGCGTCCTGGTGGGAGCCGGAGAAGGAGGTGTAGACCAGGTCGCCCGCGTAGGGGTGGCGCGGGTGGACCTCCATCTGGTTGCAGTACTCGGACGTCCGGCGGATCTCGTCGATCTGCGAGAAGTCGATCTGCGGGTCGACGCCCTGGGAGAACAGGTTCATGCCCAGGGTGACCAGGTCGACGTTGCCGGTGCGCTCGCCCTGGCCGAACAGGCAGCCCTCGATGCGGTCGGCGCCGGCCATGATCGCCAGCTCGGCCGCCGCCACGGCCGTACCGCGGTCGTTGTGCGGGTGGACCGACAGGCAGACGTACTCGCGGCGGGTCAGGTTCCGGGACATCCACTCGAACCGGTCCGCGTGCGTGGACGGCGTCGAACGCTCCACGGTGGCGGGCAGGTTCAGGATGATCTCGCGCTCCGGGCCGGGCTGCCACACGTCACAGACCGCCTCGCAGACCTCCAGGGCGAAGTCCAGCTCGGTGTCGGTGAAGATCTCGGGGCTGTACTGGTAGCCGAAGACCGTGCGCTCGTCGAGCAGCTTCTCCGCGTACTCCATCACCAGACGGGTGCCGTCCACGGCGATCTGCTTGATCTGCTCCTTCGAGCCGCGGAAGACGACCCGGCGGAAGGTGGGCGCGGTCGCGTTGTACAGGTGGACGGTGGCGCGCTTCGCGCCGACCAGGGACTCCACGGTCCGCTCGATCAGGTCCTCACGGGCCTGTGTCAGGACGGAGATGGTGACGTCGTCCGGGATCGCGCCCTCTTCGATGATGGAGCGCACGAAGTTGAAGTCGGTCTCGCCGGAGGACGGGAAGCCGACCTCGATCTCCTTGTAGCCCATGCGGACCAGCAGGTCGAACATCTCGCGCTTGCGGGCCGGCGACATCGGGTCGATCAGTGCCTGGTTGCCGTCGCGCAGGTCGGTGGACAGCCAGCGCGGGGCCTCGGTGACCCGCTGCTCGGGCCAGGTGCGATCGGGAATGTCCACCGACTCGTAGCGGCCGTACTTGTGGATCGGCATCCCGGACGGCTTCTGCAGCCGCGTCGCGTTGGTGACGGGCGTGGGGCGGCCGATGAACGGGGACTGGGTCATTGCGTTGAGCTCCTCGGGTCCTGCGGGAGGGACGGCCGACTGTCGAACGCAACACCAGGTCCCGCGGGGAGGGGGTCGGCCTACGACTACAGGCCCTCGCCGCGGCAGCTAAGGAGAAGCAGCCCGAAACGCATGATGTGCCGCAGCTTAGCCCAGGGGCGCCGGAGACGGACGCCCCGTATCAGTATGCGGGACGGCGCTCGCGTCAAGGCCGAACAGTGACGCATCACTCCATTTCGCCAATCCTCGTCTCATCCCGTGACAGGGGGCTCACTCAGTGCCACATTGCGAGCATGACTCCCCACCCGCCTGCCTTCTGCTCGATCGTCCCCCCGCACCTCCTGGAGCACCTGGCGCACTCCGACAACCCGGCCGTCGCCGCCGCCGCCCGCCGCACCCTGATCGCGGACGCCTCGGCCCGTACGTTCCGGGTGCTGCCGCTGCCCGGCACCGCGCCCACGCTCGCCCCCTCCGAGGCCGGACACCCGCACCGCACCGTCTACGACTGCGCGCGCGGCACCGATCTGCCCGGCACCAAGGTCCGCGGCGAGGGCGACGAGGCCACCGGGGACGCGACCGTCAACCGGGCGTACGCCGGCCTCGGCGCCACCTTCGACCTCTTCCTGAACGCCTTCGGACACGACTCGATGGACGGCTCCGGACTGCCGCTCCTCGCCTCCGTCCACTACGACGAGAACTACGGCAACGCCTTCTGGAACGGCGAGCAGATGGTGTTCGGCGACGGTGACGACGAGATCTTCCTCGACTTCACCCTGCCCGTGGACGTCATCGGCCACGAGCTGGCCCACGGCTTCACCCAGTACACGGCGAACCTGGAGTACTTCAGCCAGTCCGGCGCCCTCAACGAGTCCGTCTCCGACGTCTTCGGCTCGCTGGTCAAGCAGTACGCGCACGGACAGAGCGCCGAGCAGGCCGACTGGCTCATCGGCGAGGGCCTCTTCCACCCGAACGTCCAGGGGACGGCGCTGCGCTCCATGAAGGCCCCGGGCACCGCGTACGACGACGACGTCCTCGGCAAGGACCCGCAGCCCGGCCACATGGACGACTACGTCCGCACCGGCCGCGACAACGGCGGGGTGCACATCAACTCCGGCATCCCCAACCACGCCTTCTACCTGGCCGCGACCGAGCTCGGCGGCAACGCCTGGGAGCGGGCCGGGCAGATCTGGTACGACGTGATGACCGGCGGGACGCTCACCCCCGAGGCCCGCTTCTCCGAGTTCGCGGCGGCCACGGTGGCGGCGGCGCGGGCGCGGTACGGCGACGGGGAGGAGATCCAGGCCGTCCTGAAGGCCTGGTCGGCGGTGGGCGTACCGACCGACTGATCCGGCTGGTACACAGGTCCCATGCGGATTCGAGTGCGGCGCACGGGCGGTTTCGCGGGCATCGAGCGGTCGGCGGAGGTGGACACCTCCGGCCGGCCGGACGCCGGCGAATGGCACACCCTGGCCGTCACGGTCCTCGCGGACGGTGACGACGACAGCCGGGGTGTGCCGGACGGCTTCCGCTACGAGATCACCGTCGACGAGCGCACGGTCCGCTGCGGCGACCCCCGTCTGACGGAAGCGCAGAGGACCCTCATCACGAGGGTCCTCAAGGAAGGCGCCTGACCCGCCGGGCCCGGAGGTCGGACGGACGCCGGGCCCGGAGGCCCGGTGTCCGTCCGGATCAGAAGCCGAGCTTCCGGAGCTGCTTGGGGTCCCGCTGCCAGTCCTTCGCGACCTTCACGTGCAGGTCGAGGAAGACCGGGGTGCCGAGCAGCGCCTCGATGTGCTTGCGGGACTTCATGCCGACCTCCTTGAGACGGCTGCCCTTCGGGCCGATGATGATGCCCTTCTGGCTGGGGCGCTCGATGTACACGTTGGCGTGGATGTCGAGCAGCGGCCGGTCCGCCGGGCGGTTCTCGCGCGGGATCATCTCCTCGACGACCACCGCGATCGAGTGCGGCAGCTCGTCCCGTACGCCTTCGAGCGCCGCCTCGCGGATCAGCTCCGCGACCATGACCTGCTCCGGCTCGTCCGTGAGGTCGCCCTCCGGGTAGAGCGGCGGGGACTCCGGGAGCAGCGGGATCAGCAGATCGGCGACGAGCTGGACCTGCTTGTTGCCCACGGCCGAGACCGGGACGATCTGCGCCCACTCGAAGCCCAGCTCCTTGCCGAGCTGGTCGACCGCGATGAGCTGCTCGGCGAGGGTCTTGGAGTCGACCAGGTCGGTCTTGGTGATGATCGCGACCTTCGGGGTCTTCTTGATCCCGGCGAGCTCCTTGGCGATGAACTTGTCGCCGGGGCCGAGCTTCTGGTCGGCGGGCAGGCAGAAGCCGATGACGTCGACCTCGGCCCAGGTGGTGCGCACGACGTCGTTGAGCCGCTCGCCGAGGAGGGTGCGCGGCTTGTGGAGGCCGGGGGTGTCCACCAGGATCAGCTGCGCCTCCGGGCGGTGCACGATGCCCCGGACGGTGTGCCTGGTGGTCTGCGGCCGGTTCGAGGTGATGGCCACCTTCTGACCGACCAGAGCGTTCGTGAGGGTGGACTTGCCCGCGTTGGGGCGGCCGACGAAGCAGGCGAAGCCGGCCCGGTGGACGGCTTCGGTTTCTTGGTTGCGAGCGCTCATGGGGGCCATTGTCCCCGATGAGCGCCCACCTCACGTACCCACGTGCGCGTCCGGCCCCGTACGGGCCGCCCGGTACCGCCGTATCCGCAGGCCGAAGAGGCCCGCCGCACCCCCCGCGACCACGGTCGCGGCGGCGATCCAGGGCAGGGCGAGGAAGGAGACCCGGCCGCTCTCCCGCACGTCCTTGGCGGTGGCGGTGAGGGTGACGTCGCCCCAGTCGAGCTGCGGGGATCCGGTCCATCGCTCGGTGAGCCGGATCTTCTGCCGGGGCAGCAGCTCGGACGGCACCTTCGCCAGGTCGCGGTCGAGGAGGGTGCGGCCGAAGAGCCCCTCGGCCCGGAGGGCGACCTTGGGGTTGAGGGTGACGTTGCCGCGGTTGTGCAGGGTGTACGAGACGACGGCGCTGCTCGTCCGGGTGCCGGGGACCAGCGGCCGGTCCTGGTCGAGGGTGACGTCCTCGACGGCGAGGGCGGGGACGGTCGGCCCGCTCACCCTGAGATAGAGGCGGGCGGCGACCGCGCGCCGGACTCCGACGGCGACGGGGCCCCCGGTGCCGGGGGTGATCCGCTCGTCGAGGGCGACGAGGGCCCCCGGATGGTCGCCGGGGTCGGCGTCGGCGGGGACGGTCAGCGTGTAAGGGACGGTGACGGCGGAGCGGGCCGGGACGGTGATCCGGGTCCGCTCGGGCCTGATCCAGGCACCGGCGCCGGTCTGCTTCTCCTGCTGGGTGCGGACGGCGAAGCCGCCGTCGCGGTCGGTGTTGTAGGCGTCGGCGCCGTAGAGCCGGAAGGTGAGCGGGGCGGCGGTCCTGTTGGCGACGGTGACCCGGTCGGTGACCGTGCTGCCCGGGTCGGCCGTGAGGAAGAAGTAGGGACGGCTGCCCAGCTTCGCGGAGGCCGGATAGACGGCCCACTCGCCGTTCTCGGCGGCCTCCGCGCCCGGCGCGGGCCCCAGCGTGACGAGAAGGGCGCTCAGGACGCTCAGGACGCTCAGGCGGAGTACGTACAGCGTGCGCACGAGTCGGAAACCCCCGGGGTGCGGAGCGGGCCGGCCGGGTGCGCGCCCGGCCCGCACGGTGGTCAGGACAGGGTCAGCGTCAGCACGCCCGCGTACGAGCCCGGCGCCGTGAAGGCCGGGACGTCGAGGGAGAGCCCGGCGTCGACGGTGAACTCGCCGCCCGTGAGGGCGCCGTTCGGCGTGGAGGCGAGGGTCGCGCCGCCGCTGCCGACCGGGCCGGAGGAGCCGGCCGCGCAGGTGCTGGGGCTGCCGGCCTTGGCGGTGCAGGCCGGGGTCCAGCTCAGGTTCCCGGCGCCGATGGAGCCGCCGGGGCCGGTGAAGTCGGTGACCTTGCCGGTGAGGGACCAGCCCGCGGGGCCGCCGCGGAAGTCCTTGACCGTCACCGTCTTGAGGTCGCCGGTGGCCGCGCCGCCCTGGCCGAAGTCGACGGAGGAGAGCTGGACGGCGTCCCCGGCCTGGGTCATGGACAGTTCGCCCGCGGTGACGGCCGCGGTGATCTTCTGGCTGCCGGGCGGCTGCGGGGTGTCGTCGACGACGGTGTACGCGGCGGGCCCGGCGCCCTTGGCGGCGTCCCAGGCGGCACCCTCGTACGCCACGATCCCGGTGGTCGCCTTGTCGTTGACCTTGAGGCGGGCCGCGAAGGCGCCGTCGCTGTCGGTGGTGACGGTCATCCGGTCGGCGGTCTCCGCCGCTCCGGCCCGGCCGACGACGGTGACCTCGGTGAGCGGGGTGAACCTGGAGCCGTTGACGGTCACCCGGACGCCGGGGGCACCGGAGGCCGTGTCGAGCTGGAGCGCGCGGGTGTTGGGGCTGGTCACGGGGCTCGCGACGACCGTCTCGGAGACCGGGGCGGGCGGGTTGAGGACCGTACAGGGGGTGTCCAGCTCCATGAGGTAGCTGGTGTGGATGTTGTAGTCGCCGGGCGAGAGGGTGATCGATCCGGCCTGGCCGACCGTGAAGGTGCCGGTCATCGAGAAGGCCGGGAAGGAGCCCTTGCCGGGGACCGGCGGGTTCTTCTTGGGTCCGGTGACGGTGACCGTGCCGCTCTGGGCGCCGCCGAGGACGACCTTGCCGCTGGGCGTCATGATGTCGGCCGGGAGTGCGAGGTCGACCGGGTTGGACGCGGCGGGCTTGGTGATCGTGTAGGTCACGGTCACGGTGTCGCCGACCTTGGGGCTGCTCTTGTCGACCGTGATCTCGGCGGTGGTGGTGCCCGTGATGGGCGGGATGCCGGCGATCGGCGGCGGGACGCAGCGGGTCTGGAATTCCACCGGCTGCGAGGTGGTGGTCGCGCCGGCCGGGGCCGCGAGCGCGCCGCCCGTGACGGCGAGGGCGGTGGCGCCGAGGACGGCGGTCCAGCGCCGTCTTCGGGCCGCCGCCCGGGATCGGGTGAGTGCCATGGGTGTGCCCCCTCCTAGGGATGAGTGGGCGCCATTGACGGCCTCGGGCGGAGAGAAGTCAATGCAAGCGAAAGACATCGACTGATGACCCATCAGATACTGTCAAGATCCTCACCCCGGAGACGTTTCCGCAGGTCACGACAGAGACCGGTGCCGCCAGGGGCGACACCGGTCCGGGTGGTGCGGGGCTCAGCTGAACACGAACGGGCCGGGCGACTGCGAGGTCACGGCGTCACAGTTCACCGTGATCCCGAAGATCACCATCTTGAGGGCGACACCCGCGAAGTACGAGTTGAGGCTGTCACCCGAGGCCACCGTCCCGCTCAGGGGGCCGATGACCACGGACTGCCCGGCACCGAGCGCCGGGTTCTTCTTGCCGCTGAAGACCCGCGTACCGCCGCCGGCCTTGGCCATCGTCAGCGTGGCGTTGATCTGGTCGACGCCCACCGCGATCGGCGTCGTGACGGCGGAGGTGACGGTGACGGTCGCGGCCGTGCCGCTCTGCGTCGCGACGAGGGTGGCACCGCCGCCGCCCCATGTGCCGCAGTCGTACGTCGCCGTGGCCGACCCCGGCGAGACGGCGGCGGCCGTCGGCGCGAAGGCGAGCGAGGCGGCGGCGAGTCCTCCGGCGAGTACTGCGACGGTTCCTAAGGCGCTTCTGCTTCTCATGGCGAGTTCGAACCCCTTCCGATGGCGAACGCAGGGGTGCGGACACTGCGTGAATGGTGGAGATCTGACGGTCCGTCGGGCGAACCGCTGTTCATTGAGACGCAGACCGCATGGGAAGGCAAGAGAAGATGCGGTGATCCTTCACAAACACACAAACCCGGCGACGCGCGAGGGCCCGGCGCACGGCCGGGCCCTCGATGTCCTGTTCCCACCGCACGGCCCACCGCCGCCCGGCGTCTCCCCGCCCGGCCTCAGCCGGCCGTGACCGCCGCGCGCAGCCGCCCGTCCGGACCCGCGAGCAGGACCGGGGTCTCCGGGCCGCCGAGGTCCCGTACCGCCGCGCGGTCCTCGTCCGTGGCCGCGTCGGCGTTCGACACGACGGCCGCCGCCTCCAGGGACTGGGCACCGCTCGCCACCGCCATCGCGACCGCGGTCCGCAGCGCGCTCAGCCTGAGCGACTCCAGCTCCACGGTCCCCGCCACGTACGTACGGCCGGTCTCGTCCCGCACCGCGGCCCCCTCGGGCACACCGTTACGGGCGCGGGCGCTGCGCGCCAGAGTGATGATCTTGAGGTCCTCGGCGCCGAGGTCGCCGTGCTCGCTGCTGAGTGTCATGCCCCTGAGCATAGGTCCGCCCCGGAGATCAGCCCGCGACCGGGTACATCGCCCCGCGGCGCCCCTCCGGCGACACCAGCCACTCCAGCTTCTCCGCCGTACCGGCCTCCGCCAGCGGCGTGTGGAGCACGATCACCAGGTCCGGGCGGGCCGGGACCCGCAGCTGCGTCGCCTCGACCACCAGCGTGCCGACCAGCGGATGCGCCAGCTCCTTGCGGTTCTGGCCGCCGGGCAGGATGTCCCGCCGCTCCCACAGCTCCAGGAACTCCGGGCTCAGCTCCTTGGCCTCCTCGATCACCGCCCGGAAGCCCTCGTCCTCCGGGCTCTCCGAGCACGCCGAACGGAACTGCGCGACGATCCTCGGCGCGAGCTCCTCCCAGTGGGCGATCCGATCGCGGTACAGCGGCTCGGTGAAGAAGGTGACCAGGCAGTTCTGCGGGATGTCGGGACCCATCCCGAGCACGATCGCCGCCGCGTCGTTGTAGAGGACCGTGTTCCAGTAGGAGTCCATGATGTGCGCGGGGAACGGCATCCACGCGTCGATGAGCCTCCGCAGCCCGTCGCACATGTCACGGTCCTCCGGGGCCGTCTCCGGGGCCGGCGGGTTCAGCGCCGCCAGGACGTACAGATGACGCCGCTCCGCCGGACTCAGCCGCAGCACCCGCGCCACCGAGTCGAGCACCTGCGGCGAGACCGTGATGTCCCGGCCCTGCTCCAGCCACTGGTACCAGGAGACCCCGACGCCCGCGAGGACCGCGACCTCCTCCCGGCGCAGCCCCGGCGTACGGCGCCGCGCGCCGCCGTCCGGAAGTCCCGCCTCGGCCGGACTCACCCGGGCCCGACGGCTCATCAGGAATTCGCGCAGCTCGCCCAGTCGGTGCTGCTTCATCGTGGTGCTCTCGAGAGCGGTGGCCACGTGTGCTTCCTCCCCCTGGATGCCTGGTGGTACGACCAACAGGATAAGTACCCGCTCCCCACCCTTGTTCCCGAACGCCGAGGGTGGGGCCATGGCAACCCTGACCTCTCCCCCCGCCGAGACCGCCGCCCCGGCCGCTCCCCCGGCCCTCACCGGCCGCACCCGGCTCATCCTCTTCGTGCTGTGCGCCGCCCAGTTCATGGTGGCGCTCGACTTCTCCGTGCTGAACGTGGCGCTGCCCGTCCTCGGCGCCGACCTCGGCCTCGGCCAGTCCGCCCTCCAGTGGGCCGTCACCGCGTTCGCCCTGCCCTCCGGCGGCTTCCTGCTGCTCTTCGGCCGCATCGGCGACCTCTACGGACGCAAGAAGCTCTTCCTCGCCGGACTCGCCCTCTTCGGCCTGGCCTCGCTGCTCGCCACCTTCGCCTGGAACCCGGCCGCCTTCCTCACCGGACGCGCCCTCCAGGGCATCGGCGCCGCCGCGATCGTGCCCACCGGCATGTCCCTGCTGACCACCACCTTCCCCGAAGGCCCGCTGCGCGACCGGGCGCTCGGCATCTCCGGCACGCTGCTCTCGCTCGGCTTCACCGTCGGCATGGTCCTCGGCGGTGTCATGACCGACACCCTCGGCTGGCGCTCCACCATGGGCCTGCTCACCCTCTTCAGCGTGATCGTGCTGCCGCTGGCCCCCGGCCTGCTCCCCGAGTCCCGCACCCCCGAGCGGCCCCGGCTCGACGTGCCCGGCGCGGTGACCGTCACCGGTGGTCTGCTCGCCCTGATCTACGCCCTGTCGACGGCGGCCGAGCGCGGCTTCGGCGGCACGGACGTCCGGGTCACCCTGGTGGCGGGCATCGTGCTGCTGGCGGTCTTCGTCCGGGTCGAGTCCCGGCACCCGGCCCCGCTGGTCTCGCTGCCGATGCTGAGGCGCGGCACGGTCGCCTTCGGCAACCTGGGCGGTCTGATCACCTTCTCGATGATGTCGACCGTCATCTTCGTGCTCACCCTGTATCTGCAGGAGACGCTGGAGCTCTCGGCCTTCGCCACCGGTCTCGTCTTCGGTGTGCAGGGTCTGTGCGCGGTCCTGGCCGGCATGCTCGCCCCGAAGGTGATCGGCAGGCTCGGCGCCCGTCGCGTCCTGGTCGGCTCGCTCGCGGGACAGGGCGTCCTGACGGCCGCGGTCCTCGGTGTGGGCCGGGACTCGGGTGTGATCCTGGCGACGGTCGCGGCCTCGCTCGCGTGCATGTTCCACCTCGGCGCGATCATCTCGTACGGACTGACCGTCACCTCCGGCGTCCCGGACGAGGAGCAGGGCCTGGCGACCGGTCTGGTCACCACGACCCAGCAGGTCGGCCTCACCCTCGGCATCCCGCTGCTCGGCGTGCTCGCCACCACGGGCGGGGACCTGTACGGGGGCGTCCGCACGGTCGTCGCCCTGGACGCGGCGATCGTGCTCGGCACCGCGCTCGTCGTCGGCATCGGCCTGCGGCGCCGGTCCTGAACCGCGCCCCCGGGGAGAGCTACGGCCGGTCGAGGCGGAGCCGTACGGCCTTCGGCAGTCCCGCGACCACCAGGTCGTACGAGTCCTCGACGAGCTCCCGGACCATCCGGTCCGGGAGCTCTCCCACGGTCACCGTGTTCCAGTGCCGCTTGTTCATGTGATAGCCGGGCGCGACCGCCGGATACTCCTCGCGGAGCCGTACCGCCTCGTCCGGATCGCACTTGAGGTTGACCCGCAGCGGCTCACCCTCCAGCCACGAGAGCGCGAACAGCTTCCCGGCGACCTTGAAGACGGAGACGTCCGGTCCGAACGGGAACTCCTCCGTCGCGTCGTTGAAGTCCAGGCAGAGGGCGCGCAGCTCGTCGGGGGTCATGCCGGGTTCTCCTCCGGTTCCAGCGGTTCCACGAGAACGGTGACGATCTTGTTCCGCCGGCCGGCCGGTGACTCGGCCGTCAGCCGCAGGGAACGCCCGTCCGGCAGCACCACGACCGCCTTCGCGCCCGCGATCGGCACCCGGCCGAGCGCCTTGGCGAGCAGTCCGCCGACGGTCTCCACGTCCTCGTCGTCGTACTCGTCGGGACCGAAGCCGTACAGCTCGCCGAGGTCGCCGATGTCGAGGCGCGCGGTGACCCGGTGGCGGCCCTCGCCGAGGTCCTCGACCGGCGGCAGCTCCCGGTCGTACTCGTCGGTGATCTCACCGACGATCTCCTCCAGGATGTCCTCGATGGTGACGATGCCCGCCGTGCCGCCGTACTCGTCGATGACGACGGCGACGTGATTGCGCTCCTGCTGCATCTCCCGCAGCAGGTCACCGGCGTTCTTGGTGTCGGGCACGAAGGCGGCGGGCCGCATCGCCGTGGACAGCACGTCCGACTCGGAGTCCCGGTTGATGTGCGTCTTGCGGACCAGGTCCTTCAGATACACGATGCCGACGACGTCGTCCTCGTTCTCCCCGGTGACCGGGATCCGGGAGAAACCGGAGCGCAGCGCGAGGGTGAGGGCCTGGCGGATCGTCTTGTACCGCTCGATGGAGACGAGGTCGGTCCGCGGCACCATCACCTCACGGACCAGGGTGTCGCCCAGCTCGAAGACGGAGTGCACCATCCGGCGCTCCTCGTCCTCGATCAGCGACTCCTGCTCCGCGAGGTCCACCATCGCCCGCAGCTCGGCCTCGGAGGCGAAGGGGCCCTTGCGGAAGCCCTTGCCGGGCGTCAGCGCGTTGCCGATGAGGATGAGCAGCTGCGGGATCGGCCCCATGATCCGGGCCAGCGGCAGCAGGACGTACGCGGCGGCCGTCGCCGTGTTCAGCGGATGCTGGCGGCCGATGGTGCGCGGCGAGACGCCGACGGCCACGTACGAGACGAGGACCATGACGGCGATGGCGACGAGCAGCGCCTCCCAGGTCTCCGGGAAGGCCTCCAGGCAGGCGTAGGTGACGAGGACGCCGGCGGCCATCTCGCAGGCGACGCGCACCAGCAGCGCCACGTTGAGATAGCGGGTCGGGTCCGAGGCGATCTGGGCGAGCTTCTCGGCCCCGCGCCGGCCGGACCGTACGGCCTCGGCGGCGCGGAAGCTGGTGACCCGCGCGAGCCCGGCCTCGGCGCAGGCGGCGAGCCAGGCCACGACGACCAGGGCCACCGCGCCGAGGATCAGTGAAACGTCCATCGGGGTCAGGAGACGGTCGGCGCGGGAGACGGGCCGGTCAGGCCCTTCTCCTCGCGCCAGCCGTCGACGATCGCCGCCTGGAGGCCGAACATCTCGGCCTTCTCGTCGGGCTCCTCGTGGTCGTACCCGAGGAGGTGCAGCACCCCGTGGACGGTGAGCAGCTGGAGCTCCTCGTCCATGGAGTGCTCCGTCGGCGCGTCCTTGCCCTGCTGGGTGGCGACCTCGGGGCAGAGCACGATGTCGCCGAGGAGCCCCTGTGGGGGCTCCGCGTCGTCCTTCGCCGGCGGGCGCAGCTCGTCCATCGGGAAGGACATGACGTCCGTCGGGCCCGGCAGGTCCATCCACTGGATGTGGAGCTGCTCCATCGCCTCCGCGTCCACGACGATCACCGAGAGCTCGGAGAGCGGGTGGATGCGCATGCGCGCGAGCGCGTAGCGGGCGACGTCGAGGATCGCCTGCTCGTCGACCTCGGTACCGGACTCGTTGTTGACGTCGATCGACATGTGTTCTGCGTTCTACTTCCCGTTGCGGCCGCGGCGATGCTCACCGCGACTGTCGTCGCGGCCCTCGTTGCGGATTTCGTACTGCTCGTACGCGTCGACGATACGGCCGACGAGCTTGTGCCGGACGACATCCTGCGACGTGAGCGTCGAGAAGTGGACGTCCTGGACCCCGTCCAGGATGTCGCGGACCTGTCGCAGACCGCTCTTCGTGCCGTTCGGCAGGTCGACCTGGGTGACGTCACCGGTGATGACGATCTTCGAGTCGAAGCCGAGGCGGGTGAGGAACATCTTCATCTGCTCGGGGTTCGTGTTCTGCGCCTCGTCCAGAATGATGAACGCGTCATTGAGGGTGCGACCCCTCATGTACGCCAGCGGCGCGACCTCGATCGTGCCCGAGGCCATCAGCTTCGGGATCGAGTCGGGGTCGAGCATGTCGTGCAGGGCGTCGTAGAGCGGGCGCAGGTAGGGGTCGATCTTCTCGTAGAGCGTGCCGGGCAGGAAGCCGAGGCGCTCGCCGGCCTCGACGGCCGGTCGGGTGAGGATGATCCGGGTGACCTGCTTGGACTGCAGGGCCTGGACCGCCTTGGCCATGGCCAGATAGGTCTTTCCGGTGCCCGCGGGACCGATGCCGAAGACGATCGTGTGCTTGTCGATCGCGTCGACGTACCGCTTCTGGTTGAGCGTCTTGGGACGGATCGTGCGACCGCGGTTGGAGAGGATGTTCTGCGTGAGCACCTCGGCGGGGGTCTCGTCGCCGCCCTCCGAACCGTTCTCGCTGGCCCTGAGCATGGCGATCGAACGTTCCACCGCGTCCTCCGTCATCGGCTGACCGGTGCGGAGCACCAGCATCATCTCGTCGAACAGGCGCTGGATCAGTGCGACGTCCGTCGCGTGGCCGACCGCGCTGACCTGATTGCCCCGGACATGGATGTCGACCTGCGGGAACGACCGCTCGATCACGCGGAGCAGGGCGTCGCCGGAGCCGAGCAGGCTGACCATCGGGTGCTTGGCGGGGACGCTGAACTGGGCGCGGGCCTGGCCGGGCGTCCCGTCCTGGGGCGATCCGTTCTGGGCTGTGGGTGTCTGAGTCATGGGCCGGCACTGAGGCCTGCGCATACCTCCCGCTGAAGGGCTGTCGCCGCTCGACGGCCTCTCGGATCCCAAGCCTACGACCTGGCGGTGACAGGCCGAAGGGATTTACGAGGCGGCCGCACGGAAGCCGATCGTGGGCACCGCCCTGCGCAGCGGCCAGGGGCGGGCGGGGGCCGGCAGGAGCCGCTCCAGGAAGGCGTAGCGGTCGCGCAGCGCCTCCGGGTCCTGCATGGCGTGGCCCTGGACCTGCTGCCACCAGGCGGCGATCTCGCCCCAGGTGGGGGCGGACAGGGAGCCGCCGAACTCCTGGACGGAGAGGGCGGCGGTGAGCCCGGCGAAGGCGAGCCGGTCGGCGAGGGGCCAGTCGGCGAGGGTGCCGGTGACGAATCCGGCGACGAAGACGTCCCCGGCGCCGGTCGGGTCGAGGGCGGAGACCTGGATGGCGGGGACCTCGGCGGTCTCGCCGGTGGCGCCGTCGACGGCGTAGGCGCCTTCGGAACCCAGGGTGACGACGGCGTAGCGGACCTTGTCGGCGAGGGCGCGGGCGGCGGCCCGGGGGCAGTCGGTGCGGGTGTAGCGCATCGCCTCGGCGGCGTTGGGCAGGAAGGCCTCGCAGTGCGCGAGGTCGGTGAGGCCGGCCAGGTCCCAGCGGCCGGTGTCGTCCCAGCCGACGTCGGCGAAGACCTTGGCTCCGCCGCGGGCGGCCCGGGCGACCCAGTCCTCGCTGCGGCCGGGGACGAGGGAGGCGACGGCGGCGCGCGCGTGCGGCGGGTAGGCGGGCAGGGCGCCGTCGAGCGGAGGGGCGGCGTGGCCGTGGGAGACCATCGTGCGCTCGCCCTCGTAGGCCATGGAGACGGTGACCGGGGAGTGCCAGCCGGGCACGGTCCGGGAGAGCGACAGGTCGATGCCCTCGCCCTGCTCCAGGGCGTCCCAGCAGTACTCGCCGTAGTGGTCGTCGCCGAAGGCGGCGGCGAGGGAGGTGCGCAGGCCGAGGCGGGCGAGGGCGGTGGCCATGTTGGCGACGCCGCCGGGGCTTGAGCCCATGCCCCGGGCCCAGGACTCGGTGCCGCGGACGGGGGCGCTGTCGAGGCCGGTGAAGATGATGTCGAGGAAGACCGTGCCGGTCAGGAAGACGTCGCAGGCGGGGTCGGTGGGCTCGCGCAGACACACCAACGGGTCGACCCCGGCGTCCTGTTGCGGCTGGTCTCCCCTTGCTGTGGTCACGGCGGACTCCCCGGTCGTGGTGCGGCGGATCGGCACCGCGGTGCCGATCTGGACAGTGTGCCCGATGGGGCTGGAGAGACGGGGGTGACGCAACGCGGTCTTCGCGCGTTCCCCTTCGACCCGGGCCCAAACCGATTGTGACCCGTCTCACAGGCCGAATCGGGGGATACCACCTTCTCCGCTCACTCGGATGCTTGATACACATGGTGCCGCGACCCGTGGATCACCGGGCGCCCATCTCATTTCCCTGTTCAGTTCCTGGAACGCCCATGTCGTCGCGCCCGCGCGTCCCGGGGGCCCTCGTCGCCCTCGTCGCCCTCTTCACGGCCGGTTACCTCGCCCCGTATCTGCTGCCGACCGTCGTCGGCCGGCTCTCCGCCGGGCTCGGCCTCACCCCCTCGCAGGCGGGCCTCGTCGGCTCCGTCCTCCTGCTCGGCTCCTCCACCGCCGGCTTCACCCTCGCCGCCCGCGGGGAACGGATCGGGCCACGCGCAGCGGCCCGCGCGGGCCTCCTCGCGATGGCCGTCGGATACGGCTCCGCCGCCGCGACCGGCATCGTGCCCCTGGTGGTCGCGGGCGCCGTCCTCGGCGGCCTCGGCTCGGGCACCGCGACGGCGGTGGCCGCCGCCGGGATCGCCGGACAGCGGGACCCGCACCGGGCCTCCACCCTCGGCCTGCTCTCCGTCTCGGCCACCGCGGGCGCCCTCTACCTGACCCTCCCGCACCTGGCCGGCGGCCACGCGCCGCCGCTCCTCGCGATCGCCTGCGCGGCGGCCCTGGTGTGGCCGCTCACGAGCCGGCTGCCGGGCGCGGCCCGGGAGACCAGGGAGGCCGTACCGACCGGCACGCTCCCCTACCGCCGGGCCGGAGCGGTGCTCGCGGGCGGGATCCTCTGCTGGTCCCTCGCGCAGAACGCGCTGTGGGGCGTGAGCGGCCGCATCGGGCTCACCCAGGCCGGACTCTCCGAGGTCACCGTCGGCGCGGTCTTCGCGACGGCGCTCGGCGCGGGGCTCGCCGGGGTCACGGCGGCCGGGGCGCTGGGATCGCGCCTGGGCCGGGCGGTACCGATCGGCGTGGGCACGGCCCTCATCGCGGGCTGTGTGCTGCTCAGCTCGTCGGCCGGGAACCTGGCCTCGTTCGCGACCGGCGAGATCCTGTGGAACGCCCTCTACCCGGTGGTCCTCTCCTACCTCCTGGGCCTGGCCGCCTCGCTCGACCCGCGCGGCCGCTGGGCCGTCCTGGTCGGCTCGGCGTCCTCCCTGGGCGTGGCGTGCGGCCCGGTGACCGGCAGCCTGCTGTCGGAGGGGGTCGGCTACCCGGGCATGGGCACGACCCTGTGCGTCCTGCTGCTGCTGGTCGCGATCCCGATGACGGCGGTCGCCCGCCATGTCTCCGGCCGGCCGCTGGTGCCGGGGTCGGTGCGGCGCAGGGGCGGTGCTGCCGGGGCGGTCCTGGCGGGCACGGCCGCGGCGACCCCGCCGACCGTCCCCCAGATGGGCGCCCCGGAACAGGAGGTCACCCCGATCCCGGTCCCGGCGGCCCGCCGCCGCCTCGTGAAGTCGGCGTACCGCCTGGCGAGGCCGAGCGACCGGGGGTAGTCCGCCCGGCTACTCCCCGTCGAACTCGTACGCCGCGACCTCGGCCAGGTACCGCGCCCGACGGGGTTCGTCGTCCTCCAGGAAGGACGCCTCGAAGGAGTTCCGCGCCAGCTCGCGGAGCTGCTCCGACGTCAGCCCCAGCGCGTCCCGCACCGCGTCGAAATTGTCCCCCACGTACCCCCCGAAGTACGCCGGGTCGTCGGAGTTCACGGTGACGAGCAGCCCCGCCGTCATCATCGCCCGCAGCGGGTGGTCGCCGAGCACGTCGATCGCCCGCAGCCGCACGTTCGACAGCGGGCAGAGCGTGAGCGGCACCCGCTCCCGCACGAGCCGCTCGACGAGCTCCGGGTCCTCCATGCAGCGCAGACCGTGGTCGATCCGCTCGACGCCGAGGACGTCCAGGGCCTCGCGGATGTACGCGGCCGGCCCCTCCTCGCCGGCGTGGGCGACGCGACGGAGCCCGAGCGCCCCGGCGGCCTCGTACACCTCACGGAACTTGGCCGGCGGGTGGCCGACCTCCGCCGAGTCGAGCCCGACGCCGGTGATCCGGTCGAGGTGGGGCTTCGCGGCGTCCAGGGTGGCGAGCGCCGACTCCGCCGACTCGTCGCGCAGGAAGCACATGATGAGCCGGGTGGAGATCCCGTACCGCTCCTCGGAGCGTTCGAGGGAGGCGCCGAGCCCCTCGACGACGGTGCCCAGGGGCACCCCGCGGGCGGTGTGCGCCTGCGGGTCGAAGAAGATCTCGGCGTGCCGGACGCCCTGGGCGGCGGCCCGTTCCAGATAGGCGTCGGCGAGTTCGGTGAAGTCCTCCGCGGTGCGCAGGACCGCCATCAGGCCGTAGTAGAGGTCCAGGAAGGACTGGAGGTCGCTGAAGCGGTACGCCTCGCGCAGGGCGGCGGTGTCCGCGTACGGCAGGGTGACGCCGTTGCGCTCGGCGAGGGCGAAGGCCAGCTCGGGTTCGAGGGTGCCTTCGATGTGGAGGTGCAGTTCGGCCTTGGGAAGGCCGGTGGGGAGGGGCATGGCGGGGTGTCTATCTCTTCGGTACGGGGACCCTCATGAGGTCCTGGGCAATACTCAGTTCGCCGTCGAACCCGGCCGCCCGCGCCTGCCGCTCGAACTC
Source organism: Streptomyces sp. NPDC017246 (assembly GCF_044331325.1). Taxonomy (NCBI): domain Bacteria; kingdom Bacillati; phylum Actinomycetota; class Actinomycetes; order Kitasatosporales; family Streptomycetaceae; genus Streptomyces; species Streptomyces sp. NPDC017246. Next base: position 322,757 of record NZ_JBIRMW010000001.1, read on the forward strand.
GGCCGGTTCGGAGTAGCGCTGCGAGAAGTGGGTCAGGACGAGGTGCCGTACGCCCGCGTCCCGGGCGACGGCCGCGGCCTGTCCTGCCGTCAGGTGGCCGTGGTCGGTGGCGAGGCGGACGTCCTCGTCGAGGAAGGTCGACTCGATGACGAGCATGTCGGTGCCCTCGGCGAGGGCGTGCACGCCCTCGCAGAGCCGGGTGTCCATGACGAAGGCGAAGCGCTGCCCGCGCCGGACCTCGCTGACCTCGTCGAGGGTCACGCCGTTCAGGGCGCCCTCGCGCTGGATCCGGCCCACGTCGGGGCCCTTGATGCCGTGCGCGGCGAGCCGCTCGGGCAGGATGCGGCGCCCGTCGGGCTCGGTGAGCCGGTAGCCGTACGACTCGACGGGGTGGGAGAGCCTGTACGCGTCCAGGGTGTACGTGTCGGTGACGGCGAGCGTCCCGTCGGCGGCCACCGGGGCCTCTGTCAGCTGCACGGTCTCGCGGTAGGCGGTGGCGTACCGCAGCCGCTCGAAGAAGTGCTGTCCGCTCGCCGGGTAGTGCGCGGTGACCGGGTGCGGGACCTGGTCGAGGTTGATCCGCTGGATCACTCCGGCCAGGCCGAGCGAGTGGTCGCCGTGGAAGTGCGTCACGCAGATCCGGTCGATGTCGTGCGCGGCGACGCCGGCCCGCAGCATCTGCCGCTGCGTGCCCTCACCCGGATCGAAGAGGAGGCCCTGCCCGTCCCAGCGCAGCAGGTACCCGTTGTGGTTGCGGTGTCGGGTGGGGACCTGGCTCGCGGTCCCGAGCACGACGAGTTCTCGTACGGACATGTCCGATCCGGCTCAGCCGGGCGGCCAGTTGAGGCCGCGGCCGCCCAGCACGTGCGCGTGGGCGTGGAAAACGGTCTGGCCCGCGCCCGCGCCGGTGTTGAGGACGATGCGGAATCCGCTGCCGTCGACCTTCTCCTGCGAGGCGACCTCGCCGGCCTCGCGCAGTATGTCGGCGGCGACGGCCGGCGCGGCGGCGGCGAGGGAGGCGGCGTCCGGGTAGTGGAGGCGCGGGATGACGAGGACGTGGGTGGGCGCCTGCGGGTTGATGTCGCGGAACGCGACCGTCGTCTCCGTCTCACGCACGATCGTCGCGGGCACGTCCCCCGCCACGATCTTGCAGAACAGGCAGTCGCTCTGCGGCTCTCCGGCCATGGCCCTGGGCCTCCTCGCCTCGTCGGTCGGTACACGCGCATGCTATCCGCCGCACCGGGCGTCGCCGTGTCGCAGGTCAGTCCTTGGGCGCGCGCCGGTTGAGGGCCGAGCGGCTCACCCAGTACGTGATGATCACCGCCCAGAACAGCGGCGTCCCCAGCCCGCCGACGACGCTCGTGTCGAAGGACCAGAGGGCCATCGACACCACCGAGTAGAGACCGAGGAGCCCCACGGCGGTGGCCATCGCGATCACCGGCCGGCAGGAGCGGGCCACCAGGAACATCGGACGGCGCAGCCGGGGCGGCACACGGCGGCCCATCCACAGCACCCAGCCGCCCCAGGCGCCGACGAGTACGGCGGCGCCGATCACGAAGGGCACGACCGCGTCGGCGCCGGTGGCGCCACCGCGGAGCGAGGCGGAGCCGAACGTCGAGGCGATGAAGCCGAGCAGTGCCACCCAGCGGGCCCCGGCGACGGTGTTCCAGGCCATGGCCTCCAGGTTGTAGCGGGCCTTGCGGTCCTGGAGGTCGAGCGCGGCGGAGGCGACGAAGCCCTCGGCGGCCTGGGTCCAGGCCCCGCGCCGGAACCAGCGGCGGCGCAGCCGCAGCAGCGACAGGTTGTTGTGGGCCTCGCTGCTCTGCGGGTTGAGCCGCAGCGTCGCCTCGTAGGCCCGCTGCGCGGTGACGTGGTCGCCCCGGCGCTGGGCGGTGAGTCCGACCAGGAAGTGGGCCGCGTCCTCCTCGGGGGCGAGGCTGACGGCGGCCCGCGCCGCCTCGTACGCCTCGACGGTGCGCGCGGGCGTGCGCGTCTGCTCCCCGAACTGGGCGAGGGCGGTGCCGAGGGCGTAGTGGGTGCCCCAGTACTGCGGGGCGAGTCGGACGGCGTACCGGGCGGAGGTCTCCGCCTCCTGGAACCGTCGCAGGCCCAGCAGGATCTGGACACGCATCAGCCAGGCCATGAGCAGTTCGGGTTCGGCGCTCAGGGCCCGGTCCACGGCGGCGAGGGCGGCCGGGTGGTCCTCGGCGCGGTGGTGGCAGCGGGCGAGCAGGACGAGCGCCTCGGCGTCCTCCGGCTCGGTCGCCAGGTGCTGGGCGACGAGCTCGCCGGCCTGCGCGTAGCGCCCGGTGTCGTAGAGCGCCTCCGCGCGCAGGAGCGCGGTCGGTGTGGTCACAGCTTGCGCTTCCGCTTGAGGTGGGCGAGGAGGTCGTCGTACAGCCCGCCCTCGTTGGCGAACATGGCGACGTTCCGGGCGGCGGCGAACCACGGCTCCGTCGACGGCTTGATCTGCTTGGCCGCGCCGAGCAGGTCCTTCGTACTGATCAGGCGTACGGAGCCGCTGCGGGCGGAGTCGAGGAGCGCGGCCTCGGCGGCCGTCTCGCAGACATGGGCGAGGTCGGCGCCGGAGAAGTCCTCGGTGGCCTTGACGAGCTTGCCGAGGTCGACGGCCTCGATGGGGCGCTCGCGCAGGTGGTAGCGGAGGATCGCCTCCCGGGCGGTGGCGTCCGGCGGCAGCACGAGCAGGGTGCGGTCGAGGCGGCCGGGACGGCGCAGCGCGATGTCCACGTCCCAGGGCACGTTGGTGGCCGCGAGCACGAAGACGCCCTCGTTGCCGGCGCCGCTGGCGATGCCGTCGAGCTCGGTGAGGAGCTGGTTGACGACATTGCGCAGACCGCTGTGGTGCGTGCGGGAACGCTTGGCGCCGAGGGCGTCGAGCTCGTCGAGGAAGACGACGCAGGGGGCCTGGCGGCGGGCGGTCTCGAAGATGTCGTGGATGTTCTTCTCGGAGGCCCCGATCCACATGTCGAGGACGTCGGAGAGCGAGACGGTGAGGAAGTTCGCGCCGAGCTCGCCCGCGACGGCCCGTGCGATGAACGTCTTGCCGCAGCCGGGCGGGCCGTAGAGGAGCAGGCCGCCGCGCAGCGACTTGCCGTACAGCCTGCGCAGTTCGGGATTGCGCATGGGCGCGAGGAAGGCCGCTTCGAGCCGGTCCTTGACCTCTTCCATGCCGCCGACGTCGGCGAGGCGTACGGAGCCGGGGGCGTCGACGTCCCAGGCGGCGGTGTCCCCGGCGGCGCCCTCGCCGTCGGCGGCCTGCGGGTCCTCCAGGAATCGGGGCCCGACGAGGTCCTGGACCTGCTGCTCGGCCGCGTCCCAGTCGAAGCCGGGGGCACGGCCCGCCGGCGGCTCGGTCGCGCCCTCCGCGGGGACGGGGGCGGGCACGGACGCGGGGGCGGCTTCGGGCGCCGGACTCCCGGCGGGCGGCATCCCCATCGCCCGCATCATCAGCGCGCGGGCGTCCGCGTCGCCCGGCGCGTGCTGGAGGGCGACCGCCGCCTCCGCGACGGCCTCGTCGTTCCGTCCCTCGGCGAGGAGGAGTTCCGCGAAGTGGAGACGGAGGGGCACGTCGTCGGGCGCGGCGGCGACGGCGGCGCGCAGACTGCGGATCAGGGGGGACTCGTCGGCCATGCGGCTCAGCCTAAGGAGCGCCCGGGGACCGCTGTCCACCGGGTTCGGTCCGCCGTGCCCGTCCGTACGCCCCGCGGCGCGAACCGTGCGCGTCCGGACACCGCCCCACCGGAACAGCGGTCGGGCCGGGGATCGGCAGGAAGCCCCTAGCTCCAGCGCCCCGTACGTCCCAGGACGAGGGCCGTCGCCGCCGTGCCCGCCGTCGAGGTGCGCAGCACGCTGCGGCCCAGCCGGTACGGCTTCGCCCCGGCCGCCTCGAACGCCGCGAGCTCCTCCGGCGAGACCCCGCCCTCGGGGCCGACGACCAGCACGATCGACCCCTTCCCGGGCAGTTCGGCGGTGGCCAGCGCCCCGCTCGGGTGGTCACGGTCCTCGTGCAGGACGGCCGCGAAGTCCGCCCCCGCGAGCAGCGCTGCGACCTGCTTGGTCGTCATCAGGTCCGCGACCTCGGGGAACCGCGAGCGGCGCGACTGCTTGCCGGCCTCGCGCGCGGTGGACCGCCACTTGGCGAGCGCCTTGAGGCCCCGGTCGCCCTTCCACTGGGTGATGCAGCGGCAGGCCGCCCACGGCACGACGGCGTCCACACCGGTCTCGGTCATGGTCTCCACGGCGAGTTCGCCCCGGTCGCCCTTGGGCAGCGCCTGGACGACGGTGATCCGGGGCTCCTCCGCGGGGTCCTCGTGGACCTCGTCGACCCGCACGGTCAGCTGGTCCTTGCCCTCGGCGGCGAGCACCACGCACGCCGCCCAGCGGCCCAGGCCGTCGGCGAGGACGAGCTCCTCACCCTCCCGCAGCCGCTTCACGGAGACGGCGTGCCGGCCCTCGGGGCCGTCCAGGAGGAAACTCCCGGGACCCGGGACGGCGTCGACGACGAAGACGGGTGCGGTCATGAGGCGCTCCTGGGGGCGAGCTCGGAGAGAGCGGTGTCGAGTTCGGCGGCCAGCACCTCGACCAGCTGCCCCGCGGGGAGTTCGCGGGCGAGCCGGTGGCCCTGGCCGGCCCACAGGGCCATGCCCTGGGCGTCGCCCGCCGTGGCGGCGGCCTTGCGGATCGGGGCGGTGAGGTGGTGGATCTCGGGATAGGCGGCGGGGGCGTACGGGCCGTGCTCCCGCATGAAGCGGTTGACGAGGCCGCGCGCCGGACGCCCGGAGAAGGCCCGGGTGAAGGCGGTCCGGGTGAACAGCGGGTCGGTCAGGGCCCGCTTGTGCAGCGGATGGGCGCCCGACTCGGGGCAGCAGAGGAACGCCGTGCCGAGCTGGGCGGCGTCCGCGCCGGCGGCCAGCACGGCGGCGATCTGCGCGCCGCGCATGATCCCGCCCGCGGCGACGACCGGCAGGGCGACGCTCTCCCGGACCTGGGTGAGCAGGGCGAGCAGTCCGGTGCCCGGGGCGCCGTCGTCGGCCGGTTCGTCACGGAAGGTGCCCTGGTGACCGCCGGCCTCGACGCCCTGGACGCAGACGGCGCCGGCGCCCGCGTGCTGGGCGGCCAGGGCCTCGTCGACGGAGGTGACCGTCACGATCGTGAACGTACCGACGCGGGCGAAGGAGGCGAGGACCTCGGGCGCGGGGCAGCCGAAGGTGAACGAGACGACGCGGACCGGGTCCTCCAGGAGGATCGCCAGCTTGGCGTCGTAGGCGTCGTCACGGCAGTCGTCGGACTCGCCGAGCGGGGTGTCGTACCAGGTGGCCTCCCCCGCGAGCTGATGGCGGTAGACCTCGACGGCGGCGGGGTCGGCGGGCCGCCCGGTCTCCGGCAGGAAGAGGTTGACGCCGAAGGGGCGCCCGGTGAGCCCGCGCACCTGCTTGATCTCCTGGTACAGGCCTCCGGCCGTCTTGTAGCCGCCGGCCAGGAAGCCGAGCCCCCCGGCCGCGCACACGGCTCCGACCAGCTCGGGACAGGAGGCGCCACCCGCCATGGGGGCCTGCACGATCGGAAACCGAGAGAGATCGTTCAGCGCGGTGGTGGACATATGGGCATCGTGTCATGCCCCTGCTTCGGGGCCGAATCCGTACGTCAGGTCATGGCAGGGCTGCCGAGAGGACGGCGGAAGGGGCGGCACCCGCCTGCGCGGATGCCGCCCCTTCCGTACGGCCTGTCCGGGCCCTACCGCCCGTTGAACGCGTCCTTGAGGCGCGAGAACAGCCCCTGCTGCCCCGGCTGGAACTGCCCGGTGGGCCGCTCCTCGCCACGCAGCTTGGCCAGTTCGCGCAGCAGCCGCTCCTGCTCCGCGTCGAGCTTGCTCGGCGTCTGCACCTCGACGTGCACGATCAGGTCGCCCCGGCCGTTGCCCCGCAGATGGGTGACGCCACGGCCGTGCAGCGGGATCGACTGACCGGACTGGGTGCCCGGACGGATGTCGATCTCCTCGATGCCGTCGAGGGTCTGCAGCGGCACCTTGGTGCCGAGCGAGCCCGCCGTCATCGGGATGGTGACCGTGCAGTGCAGGTCGTCGCCGCGCCGCTGGAACGTGTCGTGCGGCGTCTCGTGGATCTCGACGTACAGGTCGCCGGCGGGGCCGCCGCCGGGGCCGACCTCGCCCTCGCCCGCGAGCTGGATCCGGGTGCCGTTGTCGACACCGGCCGGGATCTTGACGGTGAGGGTGCGGCGGGACCGGACCCGGCCGTCGCCCGCGCACTCGGGGCACGGGGTCGGGACGACGGTGCCGAAGCCCTGGCACTGCGGGCAGGGGCGGGAGGTCATGACCTGGCCGAGGAACGACCGGGTGACCTGCGAGACCTCGCCGCGGCCGCGGCACATGTCACAGGTCTGCGCGGAGGTGCCGGGTGCGGCGCCCTCGCCCGAGCAGGTCGTACAGACGACCGCCGTGTCGACCTGGATGTCCTTGGTGGTGCCGAAGGCCGCCTCGTTGAGGTCGATCTCCAGACGGATCATGGCGTCCTGGCCTCGGCGGGTCCGCGAGCGCGGTCCGCGCTGCGAGGCCGTGCCGAAGAAGGCGTCCATGATGTCGGAGAAGTTGCCGAAGCCACCGGCTCCGAAGCCGCCCGCGCCGCCTCCGCCGGAGGCCGAGAGCGGGTCGCCACCCAGGTCGTAGACCTGCTTCTTCTGCGGGTCCGAGAGGACCTCGTAGGCGGCGTTGATCTCCTTGAAGCGTTCCTGCGTCTTCGGATCGGGATTCACATCCGGGTGCAGCTCGCGCGCGAGCCTCCGGAAGGCCTTCTTGATCTCGTCCTGGGACGCGTCGCGGCGCACGCCGAGTACGGCGTAGTAGTCCGTGGCCACTTACGACTCCGCCAGGATCTGTCCGACGTAACGTGCCACTGCGCGTACCGCTCCCATCGTTCCGGGGTAGTCCATGCGGGTCGGTCCGACCACGCCGAGTTTGGCGACTGCTTCGCCGCCCGAACCGTAGCCGACCGAGACGACGGACGTGGAGCTCAGCCCCTCGTGGGCGTTCTCGTGCCCGATCCGTACGGTCATGCCCGATTCCTTGGCCTCGCCGAGCAGCTTGAGGAGCACGACCTGCTCCTCCAGAGCTTCAAGGACGGGCCTGATCATCAGGGGGAAGTCGTGTCCGAAGCGGGTGAGATTGGCGGTGCCGCCGATCATCAGCCGCTCCTCGTGCTCCTCGACGAGGCTCTCGAGAAGGGTCGCGAGCACGGTCGAGACCGTGGCGCGGTCCTCGACCTCCTCGAAGGACTCGGGGAGGTCCTGCACCAGCTGCGGCACGTCGGCGAACCGGCGGCCGACGACCCGGCTGTTGAGCCGGGCCCGCAGATCGGCGAGCGAGGTCTCGCCGAAGGGCGCGGGGCAGTCGACGAGCCGCTGCTCCACACGGCCGGTGTCCGTGATGAGCACCAGCATCAGACGCGCGGGGGCCAGCGAGAGCAGCTCCACGTGCCGGACGGTCGAGCGGGTCAGCGAGGGGTACTGGACGACGGCGACCTGGCGGGTCAGCTGCGCGAGCAGCCGGACCGTACGGCCGACGACGTCGTCCAGGTCCACGGCGCCGTCGAGGAAGTTGTGGATGGCCCGGCGCTCGGGCGTCGACAGCGGCTTGACGCCGGCGAGCCGGTCGACGAAGAGGCGGTAGCCCTTGTCGGTCGGGATGCGGCCGGCACTGGTGTGGGGCTGGGCGATGAACCCCTCCTCCTCCAGCACGGCCATGTCGTTGCGCACGGTGGCGGGCGAGACTCCGAGCTTGTGGCGCTCGGTGAGCGCCTTGGAGCCGACCGGCTCCTCCGTCCCGACATAGTCCTGGACGATGGCGCGCAGGACTTCGAGTCTGCGTTCGCTGAGCATCGTGCGCACCTCCAGCTGTCGTCGTCGTTCCGGTTGCTCCGCTTTTGGCACTCACCCTGCCCGAGTGCCAGCGATCCCCCGGCCAGTGTACGGCGGCGGGCGTCGCTCCTGGCAAGGAGGCGGCGCCCCCATCGGCTAGCGTCGCGGCATGGACGTGGATTGGGAAGCGTACGGATGGGAGCGGCTCGCGGACGGGGTGGGCCGGCGGCGGCTGCCCCGATGGGACGCCACGGTCGGACTGGTACTGGGGGAACGGGCCGTGCTGCTGTACGACACCGGCTCCTCGCTCGCGGAGGGCGCCGAGCTGCGGACGCAGATCGCGGGACTCACGGGCGGCCGGAGAGTGACGCACATCGCACTGAGCCATCCGCATTTCGACCATGTGCTCGGCACGGCGGCGTTCGCGGGAGCGGAGGTCTTCGGCGCGGTGGGGTCGGACGAGCTGCTCGGCCGGGAGCGGGAGCGGGAGGCGCTGCGCTGGGACGCCGTGAAGCAGGGTCTGGACGCGACGGCGGCCGAGGAGGCGGCGGACGTCCTGGTGGCCCCCGGGCACGTGGTCTCCGGGGAGTGGACGCTCGACCTGGGCGACCGGCAGGTCCTCCTGGCGAACGTCGGCCCCGGCCACACGGGCCACGACCTGGTGCTCCTGGTCCCCGGCTCCCGCGAGGTCGTCTTCTGCGGCGATCTGGTCGAGGAGTCGGGCGAGCCGCAGGCGGGCCCGGACGCGATCCCCGCCCGCTGGCCGGACGCGCTGGACCGGCTGCTGCGGCTCGGCGGCGAGGAGGCGGTGTACGTGCCGGGCCACGGGGCGGTGGTGGACGCCACGTTCGTACGACTCCAGCGGGAGGAACTGGCAACGCGCTTCCCGGTCGCATAACGTCGCCCGAATGCGCAGCTACAACCCGGACCTGACGCCCCCTTGGAAGCGCTCGGCGCCCGTTCCCGAGGTCCCGGCCGACCGCGACCTCGTCGTCGAGGAGGTCACGACGGGCTTCTGCGGGGCGGTGATCGGCTGCGAGGCGGGCACGGTGACCCTGGAGGACCGCTTCGGCAAGCATCGGGTGTTCCCGATGGACCCGCGCGGCTTCCTCCTGGAGGGCCGGGTGGTGACCCTGGTCCGCCCGTCCGCCGCTCCGGCGCGCCCCGCCCGCACGGCCTCGGGTTCGGTCGCGGTCCCCGGAGCGCGGGCACGGGTGGCGCGAGCGGGCCGGATCTACGTGGAGGGCCGTCACGACGCGGAGCTCGTCGAACGGGTCTGGGGCGACGACCTCCGTATCGAGGGCGTGGTCGTGGAGTACCTGGAGGGCGTCGACGACCTCCCGGCGATCGTCGCGGACTTCGCCCCGGGCCCCGACGCCCGCCTGGGCGTCCTCGTCGACCACCTCGTCCCGGGCTCGAAGGAGTCCAGGATCGCCGCCCGGGTCACCTCCCCGGACGTCCTCGTCGTCGGCCACCCCTACATCGACGTCTGGGAGGCCGTGAAGCCCTCCGCGGTCGGCATTCCGGCCTGGCCGGCGGTCCCGCGCGGCCAGGACTGGAAGACGGGCGTGTGCCGTGCCCTGGGCTGGCCCTCGGACAACACGGGCGCGGTGTGGCAGGCGATCCTCAGGCGCGTGGAGTCCTACAAGGACCTGGAGCCGGAGCTGCTGGGCAGGGTCGAGGAACTGATCGACTTCGTGACGGCGCCGTAGGGGGTCCGGCGGTGCGCCGTCCCCGGGGAGCCCCTCCCCGGCCCTCTCGTCTCCGGGGCTCCTCCTGCCTCCGGGGCTCCACCCGCGTCCAGGGCCCCTCCCGCGTCCCGGGACGGGCGAGTCCCGGTGTCCCGGGACTCAGGACCCGTACCGCGGCGGACAGGCCCGTGCGAGCGTGACGGAGCCTTCACCGGCGCCGCCCTTCCGCGGCGCCGCCACCGTCGCATGCTCTGGAGGAATCCGTGTTCTCCCACCCCGTGTTCACGAGGGCCGCACTGCTCGTGTCCGCCACCGCCGTCGCCGTGACCGGTCTGGCGGGCACCGCCAGTGCCCGCCCCGGCGCCCCGTACCTCTCGTACGGCAGCCAGGGCGAGGGCGCGAAGTGCGTCCAGATCGCCGTCAACTGGGCCAACGCCTTCCCCGTCGACCTGGCCGAGGACGGCATCTGGGGCGAGCAGACGCAGTGGGGTGTGGTCGCCTTCCAGCGCTGGAAGCTGGGTGACCTCCAGGCGGACGGCATCGTCGGGCCCAACACCGGCGACAAGATGCTGGAGACCCTGTGGGAGTACAACCCGGTGACGGCGAACTACTGCTACAAGTACCTGCCGAGCCACTGACCCACCCGGGTCCGCGCCCCCACCCGGGGGCGCACGCCCGGTCCTGTCGACAGGCTCTAGTCCACCAGGTCCCGCACCACCGCGTCCGCGAGCAGGCGGCCGCGCAGGGTCAGGACCGCGCGGCCGGACGCGTGGGCGGTGGGGTCGAGGAGCCCGTCCGACAGGGCGCGCCCGGCGGCGGCCAGTCCCGCCGGCTTGAGGATCGACAGCTCGACGCCGTCCCGGAGCCGCAGCTCCAGCAGGATCCGCTCCACCCGGCGGTCCTCCTCCGGGAGGATCTCCCGCCCGGCGCCCGGCGACCTCCCGCCGGCGAGGGCCGCCGCGTACGCCCCCGGGTGCTTCACGTTCCACCAGCGGACGCCGCCGACGTGGCTGTGGGCGCCGGGGCCCGCGCCCCACCAGTCCGCGCCGCGCCAGTACAGCTCGTTGTGGAGGCAGCGCCCGGCGTCCGATGTGGCCCAGTTGGAGACCTCGTACCAGGAGAAGCCCGCCTTCTCGAAGGCCTCCTCCGCGATCAGGTACCGGTCGGCGTGCACGTCGTCGTCGGTCATGGGCACCTCGCCGCGCCGGATGCGACGGGCGAGCTGCGTCCCCTCCTCGACGATCAGGGCGTAGGCGCTGACGTGGTCGGGTCCGGCGCCGATGGCCGCGTCGAGCGAGGCCCGCCAGTCGTCGTCGGTCTCGCCGGGGGTGCCGTAGATCAGGTCGAGGTTGACGTGCTCGAAGCCGGCGGCCCGCGCCTCCCCGACGCAGGCCTCGGGGCGGCCCGGGGTGTGCGTCCGGTCGAGGATCTTCAGGACGTGCTGCTTGGCGCTCTGCATGCCGAAGGAGATCCGGTTGAAGCCACCGGCCCGCAGCTCCGCCAGGTAGGCCGGGTCCACGGAGTCGGGGTTGGCCTCGGTCGTCACCTCGGCGTCGTCGGCGAGCCCGAACTCCTCGCGGACGGCCGCCAGCATCCGTACGAGATCACCGGCGGCGAGCAGCGTGGGCGTGCCGCCGCCGACGAAGACGGTCCGCACCGGCCTGGGGTCGTCCCCGAGCACCTTCCGGGCGAGCCGGATCTCCTGGACGACCTGCTCGGCGTAGTTGTCCCGGGAGGCGAGCACGCCGCCGGTCCCCCGCAGCTCACTGGCCGTGTAGGTGTTGAAGTCGCAGTAGCCGCAGCGGGTCGCGCAGTACGGCACGTGCAGGTAGAACCCGAGCGGCCGCTCCCCCGCCCCTTCCAGGGCGTGCGGGGGCAGCGCCCCGTCGTCGGGAACGGACTCACCATCGGGCAGTACGGAAGGCATGAGCCCCATTGTCCCGTACTGCCCGGGGTGAACGTCCTGCCCTGTGGACAACCTCTCCGCGGGGCGGGGTGTCAGGACTCGCGGGACCCGGCGTACATCTCCTCGATGAGCCCCTTGTACTCCCGCTCCACCACCGGCCGCTTCAGCTTCAGCGACGGGGTGAGCTCGCCGTGCTCGATGTCGAGGTCGCGCGGCAGCAGCCGGAACTTCTTGATCGTCTGCCAGCGCTGGAGGCCCTCGTTGAGGCGGTCGATGTAGCCCTGGACCATCTTCACGGTCTGCGGGGCGGCGACGACCTCGGCGTACGACCTGCCCGCGAGGTCGTGCTCGGCGGCCCAGCCGAGGAGGGTGGGCTCGTCGAGGGCGATCAGCGCGGTGCAGAAGTTCCGGTCGGCGCCGTGGACGAGGATGTTCGAGACGAACGGGCAGACGGCCTTGAACTGGCCCTCGACCTCGGCCGGCGCGATGTACTTGCCGCCGGACGTCTTGATCAGGTCCTTCTTCCGGTCCGTGATCCGGAGGTAGCCGTCGGCGGACAGCTCGCCGATGTCACCGGTGTGGAACCAGCCGTCGGACTCCAGGACCTCGGCGGTCTTCTCCGGCAGCCCGTGGTAGCCCTCCATGACGCCCGGGCCGCGCAGCAGGATCTCGCCGTCGTCGGCGATCCGGACCTCGGTGCCGGGGAGCGGCTTGCCGACGGTGCCGGTGCGGTAGGCCTCGCCCGGGTTGACGAAGGAGGCGGCGGAGGTCTCGGTGAGTCCGTAGCCCTCCAGGATGTGGATGCCCGCGCCGGCGAAGAAGTAGCCGATCTCGGGGGCGAGGGCGGCGGATCCGGAGACGCACGCGCGCAGGTTGCCGCCGAAGGCGTCACGGATCTTGGCGTAGACGAGGGCGTCGGCGACCTTGTGCTTGGCCGTGAGGCCGAAGGGCGCGGTGGCGGTCCCGGTGCGGCGGAAGTTGTCCTGGCTGGCCTTCGCGTACTCGCGGGAGATGCCGGCCGCCCACTGGAAGATCTTGTACTTGGCTCCGCCGGCGGCGCGGGCCTTGGCGGCGACGCCGTTGTAGACCTTCTCGAAGATGCGGGGCACGGCCGCCATGTAGGTCGGCTGGACCACCGGCAGGTTCTCGATGATCTTGTCGACGCGGCCGTCGACGGCGGTGACGTGGCCGACCTCGATCTGGCCCGAGGTGAGGACCTTGCCGAAGACGTGCGCGAGCGGCAGCCACAGGTACTGGACGTCGGCCTGGGTGACGAGCCCGGTGGCGGCGATGGCCTTGGCCATGTACGACCAGTTGTCGTGCGGGAGGCGGACGCCCTTGGGGCGGCCCGTGGTGCCGGAGGTGTAGATGAGGGTGGCGAGCTGCGTGGGGGTGATCGCCGCGACCCGCTCCTTGACGGCCTCCGGGTGCTTCTCCAGGTAGGCCTTGCCGCGCGCCTCGAGCTCGGCGAGCGTGAGCACGAACTCGCCGTCGCTCTCCACCCCGGTGGCGTCGATCACGACGACATGGCGGAGGTTCGGCAGGTCGGCACGGCGCTCGACGGCCTTGGCGAGCTGGGCCGCGTCCTCGGCGATGAGGACCCGGGACTCGGAGTCCGAGAGGATGAACGCCGACTCCTCGGCGTTGGTCTGCGGGTAGACCGTGGTGGTCGCGGCGCCCGCGCACATCACGCCGAGGTCGGAGAGGATCCACTCGACCCGGGTGGCGGAGGCGAGCGCGACCCGCTCCTCGGACCGCACACCGAGGTCGACGAGGCCGGCGGCGATCGCGTAGACCCGCTCGGCGGCCTGCCCCCAGCTGAGCGACTTCCAGTCGTCCGGGCCGGCGCCGGAGGCGGCGGGCACCGGATAGCGGTAGGCCTCCGCATCCGGAGTCCGCTCGACGCGCTCAAGGAAGAGGGTCGCCACGGAGGGCGGCCGGTTCTCGATCTGGGTCTGTGTGTCGCTCACGACGTCCTCCGGGCGGCGGCGGTGCCTTCTGGTGGTTCGTAACTAACTGGCGAGTAACCTTCGAGCCGGGTTCAGAGTAAAGGCCCGAGGACCGGCGCGTAAGAGTCTGCAGGGCGTCGCTTCATAACGAACGGGCCCACGCGCACCTCGGCACGTGGACCCGTCGTTTGCCCAGGACAGCCGCGTACGGCTGCGCCCGGCTACTTCTTCTTGGCGGAGGAGTCGTCGCTGGAGAGGACGGCGATGAAGGCCTCCTGGGGCACCTCCACGGAGCCGACCATCTTCATGCGCTTCTTGCCTTCCTTCTGCTTCTCGAGCAGCTTCCGCTTACGGGAGATGTCACCGCCGTAGCACTTGGCGAGGACGTCCTTGCGGATCGCGCGAATGGTCTCGCGGGCGATGACCCGGGAGCCGATCGCGGCCTGGATCGGCACCTCGAAGGCCTGCCGCGGGATGAGCTCGCGCAGCTTGGCGACCAGTCGCACACCGTAGGCGTACGCGGCGTCCTTGTGGGTGACGGCGGAGAACGCGTCGACCTTGTCGCCGTGCAGCAGGATGTCGACCTTGACCAGGCTGGAGGCCTGCTCGCCGGTGGGCTCGTAGTCGAGGGAGGCGTACCCGCGCGTCTTGGACTTCAGCTGGTCGAAGAAGTCGAAGACGATCTCGGCGAGGGGCAGGGTGTAGCGGATCTCGACCCGGTCCTCGGAGAGGTAGTCCATGCCGATCAGGGTGCCGCGACGGGTCTGGCACAGCTCCATGATCGCGCCGATGAACTCGCTGGGGGCGAGGATCGTGGCGCGTACGACGGGCTCGTACACGTCGTTGATCTTGCCCTCGGGGAACTCGCTCGGGTTGGTGACCGTGTGCTCGCTGCCGTCCTCCATGACCACGCGGTAGACCACGTTGGGGGCGGTGGCGATCAGGTCGAGCCCGAACTCGCGCTCCAGCCGCTCACGGATCACGTCGAGGTGGAGCAGACCGAGGAAGCCGACACGGAAGCCGAAGCCGAGGGCGGCGGAGGTCTCCGGCTCGTAGACCAGCGCGGCGTCGTTGAGCTGAAGCTTGTCGAGGGCCTCACGGAGGTCCGGGTACTCCGAGCCGTCCAGCGGGTAGAGGCCCGAGAAGACCATCGGCTTCGGGTCCTTGTAACCGCCCAGCGCCTCGGTGGCGCCCTTGTGCAGGGAGGTGATCGTGTCACCGACCTTGGACTGGCGGACGTCCTTCACACCGGTGATGAGGTAGCCCACCTCGCCGACGCCGAGACCGTCGGACGGCGTCATCTCCGGGGAGGAGACGCCGATCTCCAGCAGCTCGTGGGTGGCGCCGGTAGACATCATCTTGATGCGCTCGCGCTTGTTGAGCTGCCCGTCGATCACTCGTACGTACGTCACGACACCGCGGTACGAGTCGTACACGGAGTCGAAGATCATCGCGCGCGGAGGCGCGTCGGCGACGCCGACCGGGGCCGGAACGTCGCGGACCACCCGGTCGAGCAGCGCCTCGACACCCATACCGGTCTTCGCGGAGACCTTGAGGACGTCCTCCGGCTGGCAGCCGATGAGGTTGGCCAGCTCCTCGGAGAACTTCTCCGGCTGGGCGGCCGGCAGGTCGATCTTGTTCAGTACGGGAACGATGGTGAGGTCGTTCTCCATCGCCAGGTACAGGTTGGCCAGCGTCTGCGCCTCGATGCCCTGGGCCGCGTCGACCAGCAGGACCGTGCCCTCACAGGCCGCGAGCGAACGCGAGACCTCGTACGTGAAGTCGACGTGCCCGGGGGTGTCGATCATGTTCAGGATGTGCGTGTCGCCCTGAGCCGGCCCCTCGGTCGGCGCCCACGGCAGCCGGACCGCCTGGGACTTGATCGTGATGCCGCGTTCCCGCTCGATGTCCATGCGGTCGAGGTACTGGGCACGCATCTGCCGCTGGTCGACCACACCGGTCAGCTGGAGCATCCGGTCGGCGAGCGTGGACTTGCCGTGGTCGATGTGCGCGATGATGCAGAAGTTGCGGATCAGAGCCGGGTCGGTACGGCTCGGCTCGGGCACGTGGGTAGGAGTCGCGGGCACGCAGGGTCTCGTCTCGGGGCGATGTCGGATCGATACGTAGGCTCCATGGTCCCATGCCCGTCGCCCTGCGCCCGGTTTGGGCGGGCACGAGAGTGGCTGATAGTGTGGACAGCTGTGTCTCGTGTGCCCTCTCAGCCCGCGAGGCGCATCCAGAAGGAACATCGAACCTGTAAAGGCTCTTTTCGTGGCGAACATCAAGTCCCAGATCAAGCGGAACAAGACGAACGAGAAGGCGCGCCTGCGCAACAAGGCCGTCAAGTCCTCGCTCAAGACCGCGATCCGCAAGGCCCGCGAGGCCGTCGCCGCGGGTGACGTCGAGAAGGCCACCGTGGCTTCTCGCGCCGCCTCCCGCGCGCTCGACAAGGCTGTCTCGAAGGGTGTCATCCACAAGAACGCCGCCGCCAACAAGAAGTCGGCGCTGGCCACCAAGGTTGCCACCCTCCAGGGCTGAGCTCTGATGTAACCGGCCGCACGGGACCCAGCGGGCCCTCTCTCCCGCTCCCACCCGGCCACCAGGACTCGCACGCGGACGCGTTCGCCACGCGGGTGCGAGCCCACCAGCTCAAACGACGAAGGCCCCGCCCTCTCCTTCCCCAGGAGAGACCGGGGCCTTCGCCATACCCACCCAAGAACCGGCCCGCGAGACCGCACGGCAGGTCGGCGCCTTGCCCCACGAAACGGCCGCCTGCACTGCGGGCCCGGAAGGCCCTGCGGCGCGAAGCCGCCGCCTGCACCGCGGGTCCGGGTCTTATTACGCGAAGCCGCCGGCACCACAGGTCCGGGCCCGCCCAGCGAAGCCGCCGCCTGCACAGCAGACCGGCGGTCGTGCGGCGCGAAGCCGCCGCCGCCCTCCGGG